>CAZHRU010000089.1:0-10350 GCA_964535015.1 uncultured Verrucomicrobiota bacterium
ATTGCCGACGCCAGCGACGCCGCCCAGTTCGCCGAACTCGACACCCTCGCAGAACTGGTCCACTGGTGCCGCAAGGAGGGCGTCCAGGTCATGGTGGAGGGCCCCGGCCATGTCCCCTTTAACCAGATCCAGGAAAACATGGAGCGCGAACAAAAACTTTGCGATGGGGCCCCCTTCTACGTCCTCGGCCCCGTCGTCTGCGACGTGGCCCCCGGCTACGATCACATCACCTCCGCCATCGGCGCCACCGCCGCCGCCTACCATGGAGCCTGTCTCCTCTGCTACGTGACCCCGGCGGAACACCTTGGCCTCCCTTCCGAGGACGAAGTCCATCAGGGCGTCATCGCCTACCGCATCGCCGCCCACGCCGCCGATATCGCCCGAGGCCTCCCCGGCGCCCGCGCCGCGGATGACGCCATGGCCGACGCCCGCATGGCCTTTGACTGGAAGCGCCAGTTCAGTCTCGCCCTCGACGGCGAGCACGCCCGCCAACGCTACGAACAAACCCGCTCCTGCGAGGATTCCGCCGACGATCATTGCTCCATGTGCGGCCGCGATTTCTGTGCCATCCGAACCACCAAGCGCATCCATGAACAAAACACCCATTGATCAAGTCCGCGATATCATGCGGAAACTGCGGGCCCCCCAGGGCGGCTGCCCCTGGGACTGCGAACAGGACCTGGAATCGCTCAAGCCCTTCCTGATCGAGGAATGCTATGAACTGATCGACGCCATCGACTCCTCCGATGTCGGCAAGCACCGGGAGGAACTGGGCGACATGCTCCTCCAGATCATTTTCCAGACCCAGCTCCGCGAGGAGAAAGGAGAGTTCACCTTCGAGGATATCTGCAATACCCTCGCTGAAAAGCTCATCCGCCGCCATCCCCACGTCTTTGCCGACGTCACCGTCACCGGATCCCGCGATGTCCTCACCAAATGGGAGGAGATTAAGAATAAGGAGAAGAAGGGCGGAAAACGTTCTGTGGTGGAAGGGGTCCCCAACCACCTGCCTGCCCTGATGAAGGCCCATCAGGTTCAAAGCCGCGCCGCCCGCGTCGGGTTCGATTGGACCGCCATCCATGACGTCATCGCCAAGGTGGAGGAGGAACTCGCGGAAACCAAGGCGGCTATCGCCGCCGGCGACCACGACGGCGTCGCCGAGGAGATCGGCGACCTGCTCTTCGCCGTCGTCAACCTGAGCCGCTTCCAGAAACTGCACGCCGAGGAACTCCTCGCCGCCACCGTCCGTAAGTTCGCCCGGCGCTTCCAGTTTGTTGAGCGACAGGTCCACGCCAAAGGCAGACAAATGACCGACTGTTCACTCGAAGAACTGGATGGCTATTGGAACGAGGCCAAGGTCGCGGAGAAAGAATAAACGCCCTCACGCGGTGAACCAGTCACCCATGCACACCCCGTCCCCCGCCCCGCTACTCCACCGTCACACTCTTGGCGAGATTCCGCGGTTGGTCAATCGGACACCCCCGCACCCGCGCCACGTGGTAGGCAAATAACTGCAGAACCACGGCCACCGGTATCGCTGCCGTCAGATGGGAACAACGGGGAATGGGGATGAAAGCGTCCACCTGGGCCATGGACTCCTCGTCTCCTTCCGTCACCACACCAATCACCGGCGCATGTCGCGCCCGGCATTCCTGAACATTGCTAAGGGTCTTCTCCTTGCCGGGGATGTCATTGATCAACGCCAGTACCGGAACTTTGTCGTCCAGCAGGGCAATCGGTCCGTGCTTGAGTTCCGCCGCATGGTAACCTTCCGCGTGGATGTAACTGATCTCCTTCAGCTTGAGCGCCCCTTCCAGCGCCACCGGATACATATGCCCGCGCCCAAGGAAAAAGAAATCCCGCGCCTCCGCATACCGCTTCGCCACCTCGACAATCAACTCGTTTACACCCAAAACCGCCTTGACCAGCGCGGGAATCTTCAGGATCTCCGCGCAAATGTCGGCGCCATTTTGGCGCGACAACCGCCGACACCGCCCGATCTTGAGCGCCATCATCAGCAACACCGCCAACTGACACGTGAACGCCTTGGTCGACGCCACGCCAATTTCCGGCCCCGCATGCAGATACACGCCGCGACCCGCCTCCCGCGCAATCGTCGATCCGACCACATTGCAGATCGCCACCACCAACGCCCCCTTCTGCCGCGCCTCCCGTACCGCCGCCAACGTATCCGCCGTCTCGCCGGACTGACTGATCGCCACCACCATGTCATCCGGATGAATGATGGGGTTGCGATACCGGTACTCCGCCGCCTGCTCAACTTCCGTGGGCAAATCCGCCAGTTCCTCGAAGTAATACTTGCCGAGCATGCCCGCATGCAAGGACGTCCCGCAGGCCACAATGACCACCCGCCGAATGCCGGATAACTCGCGAGGCGACAAGGCCAACCCGGATAGAATCGCCGTCCCCATCGGCTCATCCAGCCGCCCGCGTAGCGTATTCGCCAACGACTCCGGCTGCTCGAAAATCTCCTTCAGCATGAAATGCTCGAATCCGCCCTTCTCCGCCGCCCCCGCATCCCAATCCACCTTGGACACCTCGCGGGCAACCGGAATATTGTGAATATTGCGGATGTCCGCTCCCGCGGCAGTCACCACGGCCACATCATCATCATTCAGGTAGATGACCTGCCGCGTGTGGGCGATGATGGCGGCTACGTCACTCGCCACAATCGTCTCGCCGTCTCCCAGGCCGATCACCAGGGGACTCCCCTTCCGCGCCACCACGATCCGATCCGGTTCATCCGCCGACAGCACCGCAATGCCATAGGTGCCTTCCACATGCTTAAGGGCCGAACAAACCGCCTCCAGCAAATCACCATGGTGCAACTCGCCGATCAGGCGAATGAGCGCCTCACTGTCGGTCTGGGAAGCAAACACATGCCCCTTGGCCTCAAGTTGGCGCCGCAGCACCATGTAATTCTCAATGATCCCGTTATGCACCATCGCCAACCGCCCCGACCGGTCGGCATGCGGATGCGCATTCTCCTGCGTCGGACTCCCGTGCGTCGCCCAACGGGTGTGCGAAATACCCACATGCACACGCTTGCGAAAACTCTCATCCCACCCTTGAAAGACACTCTGCTCAAGATCACGCACCTTGCCCTTGTTCTTCAGGAGGTGCAACCGTCCGCCCTCTGCCACGGCCAACCCCGCGGAATCATAGCCGCGATACTCCAACCGCTTGAGTCCACCCAGAAGTACATCCACGGCCTGCTTCCCACCCACATAACCAACTATTCCGCACATATCTCACCCCTCCTGTTCAGCCACCTCTATGTCCCGCCGCACAATATCCCCCGGCCGCGTACTGACCTTCGGCCACAGTTTCCGCCCGGGATAGATTGAGGTGTGAATCCCGGTATGCACATGGTCGCCCAGAACCGCCCCGAATTTGCGCCGGCCCGTATCCACCAACTCCCCGTCCACCAAGGACCGGTGGTTCCCGCCATCATGCCTGAAATTGGCCGTAATCGTCCCCGCGCCAAAATTGACGCCCTCCCCGACAATCGAGTCCCCACAGTAACTGAGATGCCCGATACTGGACCCCCGCATCACCAGCGAATTCTTGATCTCCACCGCCTGTCCGATATGACAACCATCCCCAATACTGGTGTTCCCGCGCAGGTAACAGTTCGGCCCCACCTTACACCCGGTCCCGATCACCACGTTGCCCTCAATGTAAACCCCCGGCAACACCCGCGACCCCTTGCCCAGCACCAACCGCCCCTCAATGTGCGCCGACGGACTGACTTCGCCTTCAATACATTCGCCGTCCAACCCGCCCACCAGAAGTTCGTTAATCCGCAACAAATCCCAAGGATGACGGATTCTAAAAGTCTCGGAATCCAAATCCATCTCCGTCGCCCTGGCAACCACACCGCCCGCCTTGTCCCCAACCCAAGCCAACACCTCGCCCTCCAGATCCCGTAGCACCACCGCCCCGGCGGCTTTCACCAACCCGTCAATCACCGCCACCGAAAGCCACGCATCCCCCCGCACCCACAAGGCCGGAGCATTGCCCGGATTCCCGTCCACATCGAAACCGCCCGCGGCCAGACGCGCCCTTTGCACCACACCCAGCGGCCGGTTCGCCACCGGGCACTCCGCCAGCGCCCGCGTACAGGTAATCGGGCGACACCCCGCCGGACTCCCCGCCTCGATGAGAACAGCCTTCACGCCCCTAACTCCTTGTGAACCGCCGCCGTCAACGCCGCAATCCACTGATCCACCTTGGCCTGCTCCTTCGCCTCCACCAGGAGCCTGATCTTATTCTCCGTCCCGGAATATCGCACAATCATCCGCCCCGTCCCCCCCAGATCCTCCTCGCACTTCCCCATCACACGCACCAACCCGGGTAACCCCGCAATCGGCTTCTTTTCCTTTACCTTGAAACTGACCAGCGTTTGCGGGTACTCATCCATGCATCCGGCCAACTCCGCCAGCGTCGCCTTGCGCTGCTTCATCAACCGCATCACCTGCAACGCCGTGATAATGCCGTCACCCGTCGTGGCGTAATCCATCAGAATCACATGCCCGCTCTTCTCCCCGCCCACCGTGGCACCCGATTTCCGCATCTGCTCAATCACCTGCCGGTCCCCAACATCGGTCGTCACCACCTGAATCCCCGCCTTCTGCATGGCCTCGTGCAACCCCATGTTGCTCATCGTCGTCGCCACCAGCATGTTGCCCGCCAACTGATTCCGTTCCTTGAACCCCAGCGCACACATCGCCAGGATCCGGTCCCCATCCACGACATTCCCCGCGGCATCGCAGAAGATCAACCGGTCGGCATCCCCGTCAAACGCCACACCAATGTCCGCCCCCTGCTCCCGCACCACCTTCGCCACCGCCTCCGGGTACAACGCCCCGCACTGGTTGTTGATGTTATACCCATCCGGCTCAACATTGATCCTGGTGACCTTCGCACCCAATTCCTTGAAAATCAGCGGCGCGATGAAATACGACGCGCCGTTGGCGCAATCGAGGACAACCTTCAACCCCTGCAGGTCCTGATTCCGGATCGTGCTTTTGGCAAACTCAATGTACCGCCCCCGGGCATCATCAATGCGATACGCCTTGCCCAACTGATCGCTACGGATGTGCTCGCTCGTCAACTCGCCGGAGGTAATATGCCGCGAAATGTCGTTTTCAATTTCGTCGGAAATCTTGAACCCGTCCCCGCCGAATATCTTGATGCCGTTGTCGTCCGAGGGATTGTGCGAGGCCGTCAGCATGATCCCCACTTCCGCCGCCATCGAACGCGTCAAATGGGCGACGGCTGGCGTGGGGACCGGACCGACCAGCAACACATCCATGCCCATCGACACCAATCCGCTGGTCAACGCCGTCTCCAGCATGTACCCCGAAAGCCGGGTATCCTTGCCGATCACCGCACGGCAGGAACCATGCCCCGTCGCCTTGAAGACATGCCCAATGGCCTTGCCCACCTGCAAAGCCACCTCGGCGGTAATCGGATATCGATTGGCCTGCCCCCTGATCCCATCGGTCCCAAACAAGCGATCCATACGACACCTCCTGCAACGGCCTCCTGTTCACAGCACGGGCCTTTGTTTCTCAGACTATACCAAGCCTGCCCCCCGGGAAAAGCCTTATTCTCCTTCCGGGCATTCGCATTTGACAGCCTCATCCCCTGCCCCTATTGTTCCCCTATGCTTCCCCAATGGATTATCGAGCGGAAACGCGACGGCCACCCCCTCACCGACGGGGAATTGTCCTTCTTCATCACCGGCTATGTCCGCGGCGATATCCCCGACTACCAGGCCGCCGCCCTCGCCATGGCCATCTATTTCCAGGGCATGACCCCGGACGAAACCGCCACCCTGACCCGCCTCATGATGCAGTCAGGCGATACCATCGACACCTCCTCCATCGCCGCCCCGAAAATCGACAAGCATTCCACCGGCGGCGTCGGCGACAAGATCTCCATCGCCCTCGCCCCCCTCGTGGCCTCCTGCGGCATCGCCGTCCCCATGATGTCCGGCCGTGGCCTCGGCATCACCGGAGGCACCCTCGATAAACTGGAGTCCATCCCCGGATTCCGCATCAACCTTCAGCCCGCCGAGTTTATCAGCATCCTTAAGGCCTGCGGGTGCTCCATGATCGGGCAAACCGGGCAACTCGTCCCCGCCGACCGTAAACTGTACGCCCTGCGCGACGTCACCGCCACCGTCCCCTCCATCCCCCTGATCGTCTCCAGCATCATGAGCAAGAAACTCGCCGAGGGCATTGACGGCCTTGTCCTGGACGTCAAGTGCGGATCCGGCGCCTTCATGCAAACCCCCGCGACCGCCCGCGACCTCGCCCTCGCACTCATCGGGGTGGGCCGCTCCATGGGCAAGCGCGTCACCGCCCTGATCACCGCCATGGACCAGCCGCTGGGCCGGACCGTCGGCAACGCCCTTGAAATCCGCGAGTCAATCGACATCCTGCTGGGCCGCGGCCCCGGCGACAGCACTGAACTGACCCTTCAACTCGCCGCTGAAATGACAACCCTCGCCGGCCTCACCCCGAATCCCGAGGCCGCACGCCCCCTCCTTCTCCGTAAACTGGAAACCGGTCAGGCGCTGGATGTCTTCAAAACCATGGTCCGCCTGCAGGGCGGCTGCGACGGCATTGTGGATACACCCGCCCTCCTGCCCTCAGCCCCCCTGCGACAACCCTACGCCGCGCCTTGCTCCGGCTTCGTCGCCACCGTGGATGCCGGCAGTATCGGTCGCGCCGCCCTGCTCCTGGGAGCGGGCAGGACCAAAACCACCGACCGCATTGATCCCGCCGCAGGCCTCTCGGCGCTGGTCAAGGTGGGCGAACAAGTCACCGCAGGCCAACCCCTCGCCATCCTCCATGCCGCCACCCCGGAACACATCTCAACCGCGTTGCCCTCCGTCCAGAACGCCTTCACCATTGTCCCGGGACCCGTCACCCCTCCCCCACTGATCCTGGAACGCCTATGAACATGTCCCTCCTCACAACCGCCACCCAAACCGTCCGCCAGACCTGGCCCGCCGCCCGGCCACACCTCGCCATGATCATGGGCTCGGGATGGAAACAGGTTGCCGACAGTTTCACCATCAGGGCCGCCATCAGCTATGCGTCCCTCCCCGTCCTTGGCGCACCCGGTGTGGAGGGACACGGGGGCCAACTCCTTTGGGCTGACCACGCCGGCACCGAACTTCTGATCTTCGCGGGACGACGCCACCTCTACGAAGGGGTTCCCATGGAAACCCTCGCCTTCCCCATCCACCTCGCCAAGACGCTCGGGGCTTCCGGCATCGTCCTCACCAATAGTGCCGGCGGCATTAACCCTGCCTTTTCGCCGGGGTCTGTCATGGTGCTGGACGACCATATCAACCTCATGGGAACCAATCCGCTACGCGGCCCCCACGATCCTTTTTGGGGCCCCCGCTTCCCCGACATGTCCCATGTCTACGATCCCGGCTACCGCGCCGGACTGGATCGCTGCGCCACGGAAACCGGCATTGCCCTCGTTCACGGCGTTTATCTCGCCGTCTCGGGCCCCTCGTACGAAACCCCCGCCGAAATCGCCGCCTTTCGAAAACTGGGCGCCGACGCCATCGGTATGTCCACCGTGCCGGAAGCCATCCTGGCCCATGCCGCCGGCCTGCGGGTCGCGGGCATTTCCTGCATCACCAACACCGCCGCCGGTATCGGCCATTCCCTCTCCCACACCGAAGTCCTGTCCAACGCCAAAGCCTCCATCCCCACCCTGAACCATCTTCTCCAGACCTTTGTATCCACTCTCATTAACCATTCCCCATGAACCATCAACCATCAACCATTCCCAAACCCCTCCTCGCCTCCGCCTTCAAGGCCGCCACCCAAAGTTATTCCCCTTACTCCAAATTCCCCGTCGGCGCAGCACTCCTCACAAAAAACGGGAAAATCGTTTCCGGCTGCAATGTCGAGAACGCATCCTACGGCCTCACCCTCTGCGCCGAACGGACCGCCCTTGCAACGGCCGTCGCCGCCGGCCACCGTCGCTTCAAGGCCATCGCCGTCGTCGGAGGCCGCCGTAAGGCCGTCCGCCCCTGCGGCGCCTGTCTCCAGGTGCTGGCTGAATTCTGCGATCCCGCCACCCCGGTCTTCCTGGCTCCCCTGGATAAACCGGACGCCGTCGAATACCTGCACCTTGGCAGCCTCTTACCCGAGGCCTTTCACCTCCACGCCCAAAACCGCTGACCCACCCCATGTCCATGCAGACCTACCCCGCCCCCGCCATTCCCAGAACCCCCATCTGCACCGGCGCCATCACGGTCATCCAACGCCTCCACACGGCCGGCTTCATCGCCTATCTGGCAGGGGGTTGCGTCCGCGACCTCATCATGGGCCGCCCTCCCAAGGATTTCGATATCGCCACCAACGCCATCCCCGACAAGGTCATTGACCTGTTCCCTGATTCCGTGGCCGTCGGCAAATCATTCGGCGTCGTTCGCGTACCGGTGGCGGACAACTGGTACGAAGTGGCCACGTTCCGCAAGGACGCACCCTACCTCGACGGACGCCACCCGGCCTCGATCACCTTTTCCGATCCTGTCACCGACGCCCAACGCCGCGACTTCACCGCTAACGCCCTCTTCTGCGACCCGACCACACGAACCATCATTGACTATGTGGATGGAACAGGTGACATCACCCGCCGGCTGATCCGTGCAGTGGGCACCCCCCTGGATCGCTTCCGGGAGGACCACCTTCGGCTACTGCGCGCCGTCCGTTTTGCCGCCACCCTGGACTTTACCTTGGATCCGGCAACGGCAGACGCCATCCGCACCACCGCCGCCTGCGTCGCCACGGTCAGCCCCGAACGTATTCGCGAAGAACTCACCCGGCTTCTCCTGGAATCCGTTTGTGCTGGCGACGCCCTCGTCATGCTGTCGGATCTCGGCCTTCTGCCCATTGTACTGCCCGAGGTCCAGGCCATGAAGGGGACCCAGCAACCCCCCGAGTACCACCCCGAAGGCGACGTATTCCAGCACACCGTCATTATGCTGAACGACATGGACACCGAGGACCCCCGGCTGGCCTGGTCGGTCCTGCTCCACGATGTCGGGAAACCTCCAACCGCCCAACTCAAGGAAGGCCGCTGGCGCTTCGAACGACACGCCAATGTCGGCGCCGATGCCGCCCGGGCCATACTGGAACGCCTGCGTTTTTCATCCCATGACATCGAGGCCATCACCCACATGGTTGGCAACCACATGCGCTTCATCAACGTGGCCTCCATGCGGCGCGCCACCTTGCGCAAACTCGTAGGCGCACCGACATTTCAAGCCGAACTGGAATTGCACCGCCTGGACTGCACCGCGAGTCACGGCGATCTCTCCAATCACCACTACCTGGGCGAGTTCCGCCGGCAAATGGACTCCGAACCCATGCTCCCGCCACCGTGGATTTCAGGGCGGGACATCATGGAACTCGGCATCAAGGAAGGCCCTGAAGTGGGCGAGTGGCGCAAACGCGCCTATGACGCCCAACTGGAAGGAACCTTCCCGGATCGCAACTCACTGCTCACCTGGCTACGCGGAGAAATCCGCCAGCATCCCTCGTGATCAGGCCGCGACCGAAATGCTCTCGAGCGTGATCCGCCGCGAGACCACCATCGCCTTCGTGACATGGAACGCCCGAATCGTGCCGCGCCGGGGAACCTCAAACATCACCTCGAGCATCAAATGCTCAAGAATCGCCCGCAACCCGCGGGCACCAGTCCGTTTCTTGATCGCAATACGGGCCAGTTCGCGCAACGCACTCTCCTCGAACGTCAATTTGACATTCTCCATGGCCATCAACTTCTGATACTGGCGGATCATGGAGTTCTTCGGTTCCACCAACACCCGCACCAGATCGTCCTCACTCAATGCCTCCAACGTACTCACCACCGGCAACCGCCCCACAAACTCGGGGATCAACCCGTACTTCATCAGGTCTTCCGGTTCCACATGGTGCCCCGTGATTTCAACCACCGGCTTCTCCGCCTCCGGCCCGAATCCCAACGCCAACTTATCCACGCGCCGGCGCAAGATCTCGTCCAACCCCACGAACGCACCACCGCAAATGAACAGGATGTGTTCCGTGTTGATCTTGATGTACTCCTGCTGCGGATGCTTGCGCCCCCCCTGCGGAGGAACATTAGCGACCGTCCCCTCCAGGATCTTCAACAGGGCCTGCTGGACACCCTCCCCGGAAACATCCCGCGTCAGGGAGGCATTGTCCGTCCGGCGCCCGATCTTATCAATCTCGTCAATGTAGATGATGCCCCGCTCCGCCCGCTTGACATCGAAATCCGACGCCTGCA
>CAZHRU010000090.1:0-10265 GCA_964535015.1 uncultured Verrucomicrobiota bacterium
GGCGGGGATGATGGGCTACAGGTGTTACAGCGATGGATCAAAGGGGAGGCGGGGAGGATGGGCTACAGGTGCTACTGGCGGCGGCAGCGGATGATGGCTAACAGGATCCAACCGTATTGGATGGCGGCTGTCAGGCCCAGGGCGGTGCCGCCCAGCAAGTAGTTTTGCGATACGAAGGCGTTGAGTAATGGGTGAAGGAAGAAGATGTTCATCCAGAACCCGGTGGTGATTGATTCCGAGACGCCCACATACTTCAATAGACTCGGTAGCGATGCGCCCACGCCGCAGGCCCAGGAGGTCAATAGCCAGGTCCGTGTTGCGGCGGTCAGGCCGACGCGGGTTTGCCAGGCCTGCCGCAGGCGGGGCGCGAGCAGGGTCATGCCGACCGAGGCGCCTATGGCAAAATGAAGCGGCGTCGAGGCCATCAGGCACGCTCCCTTCTGGCCAGTTCGCGCCAGGCCACGGTCACCAGAGTTGCCGCCATCACCAGGAGTCCCACGGCGTACCAGGAGGAATCAACTTCAATCCGGTCAATGGTGTAGTGCCAAAGAAAGATGTCCATGCGGGGATCCTGTGCCCAGCGCAGGTAGAGTTGCTGGTGGCCGAACAGGCGGGGCAGATCGGGGACCTCGGCCCAGAGGATGCCGAGCAACATGGCGAGAGGCGTTAGCAACAGGAACGGGAGTCCGGCCCTTCGTCCGCGGAGGAAATAGACCAGCATGGCGATTGCGAAGGGGATGGAGGCGCCAAGGAGGACCTGGTTCATATCAGGGGTTCCTCCGGCGGGTGGGCGGGTGTAGCCAGGGGCGCAGGGCGTGGGCGTGCGCGAATGCGGCATCCGCCCCGGTGTATTGTTTGAGGGCCAGGCGGGTTTGGCCGATATCGTACCAGAGTCGGTAGTTCATGGGGTCGCAGAGGCCGGCGTGGGACATCAGGGTTTCGCCGAAGACGCAGAGGTCGAGGCGGTTGGTGGCGAGGCCCTGTTCGCAGGCGGTGCGGCCGGCCATGTACCAGGCGTGCCAGGAGGAGGGGGCCCAGACGATGGCGCGGCGCAGATCGGGGGGGGAGGATTCGCCGAGCAGGTCGTAGGAATCGAGACGTTGGAGCGAGGGGAGGGGCCCCAGGGCCAGGAGGGCGGCGGCGGTTACGCCGACGCAGGCGGGGGCCAGCCGGAAGAGGCGGGTTCGCGCCGGTTCAATGGCGCCGGGCGGATCGAAGAGGAGTCCGACCAGTGAGGCGAGGACCACGGCGTAGAGCGGGAGATGGGCGGGGAAATCGAAGGCGCAATGGACGGCGGCAGTGACGACGGCGCCGAGGACGGCGACGCGGAGGGTGCGGGCATCGGGATCGGAGGACCGGGTGACGCGGCGGAGGGCGGCAATGGCGAGGGTACCGGCGAGGAGCAGGCCGACGAGACCGCCCTCGGCGAGGAGTTGCACGTATTCGTTCTCGGCGTTGACGAGCCACTTGCCCGAGGTGGTGCGGTGCAGGGGATAGACCATGCGGAGTGCGTTGGCGCCCGCGCCGATGACGGGATAATGCAGGGCGGTCCGGAGCGTCTCGCGCCATTCCAGGATGCGGGTCTGACCGCTACCGCTGGCGAAGGGGTGTCGCAACTCGGCAAGGCGGGTCTGGAGTTGCGGGTTGTTCATGTAGACGGCACCGGCCATGGCGGCGGCGACGGCCAGGCACAGGATGCCTGCGGTGAGACTGCGGCGGAAGACGATCCAGAGGGCGGTCAGGCCGCTGCCGGCGAGGAAGGCCACGATGGAGCCGCGCGAGAGCGAGTGAAGCAGGGCGAACATCATGGAGGCGGCGAGGAGGGTCATGACGGAACCGGTCAACCATTTCCGGCGGCGGAAGGCGTCATCGGTGAGGGCGAGCGCCACGGGGCAGAGGATGGCGACGAAACCGCCGAAGTGGTTACGGTTGATGAAGCAGCCGACGGGGCCGGGGAGGGAGGGGGGGACTTCCAGGGTCCACCAGAGGGTGCTGCCCTGGGGAATGACCCACTGGCCGAGGTAGCCGCCCAGGGCGACGATGGCGCCGACCCAGGCCAGGAAGACCAGGTGGGATTTCTTCGATTGTCGCGGCAGGGCGGAGGCGCAGAGGGCGGTGCCGAAGACCGCGCCGAGGAGGAGGACCATGCGGAAGGTGCCGGCGCGGTTGCGGGTCAGTGAGAACCAGGGATCGCCGGGGTCGAAGAAACCGAGACGCGCGGCTTCGCGGAGCAGGACGGATGCGTCGTGGTTCTGGCTGGCGCGGAGTCCGCCGATGAGGGGGTCCAGGAGGGGCGGCAGGGGGAGGGTTGTGAGGAGGGTGAGGAGGAGAATGGCGGCCATGGTGAGTTCCAGGGTGGCGGAGGGAGGGGGGGTATTTGGCGATTGAAAATGCGGCTCATCCGGAGGGTTCGCCCTACCCCGGGCGTAGGTGTAGGCGAGGAAGGAGGCGGCGGACACCAGGCAGACGGTGGCGGGGAAGATGCCGCCGCCCAGCAGGGTGAGGAGCAGGACCGAGGCCTGCAGGATACAGAATAGAAGGACTTCACTCATAGACGGATACGTTGCCCGATGTGAACAGGAGTTTGGCGTTGGCAGGTCGCTCGCCTTGGCCACCCACGGTGACATAGTAGACTTTGTTTCCCGTGCCGTACCAGTCTGAAGATGCGTCGGAGAGGCGCAGGCCGTTGCGGAGGTAATCGGCGATGTGCTGGGCGTCGCGCCGCAGGTTGCCGGTCAGGGCGGGCGGCGGTTGGACCTGCAAGGCGGACCGGGGTGTTACGGTTGCGGAGAAGCGGGGACAGCCGGAAAGGTAGGCCTGCATACGGGGTCGCGTCAGGCCGGGAGCGACCACTTGGAAGGGGCCGAGGGGGTCACGCTGTTCGATGAACTGGGCGGCGCGAACGACGTCACGGGAGGGTGAGTCGGCGGCCTGGTTGCCGATGATGGTCATGGCGGTCAGGATGGTTAACATGATGGCGGACCGGTGGAGGCGGTATTGGCCGATGATGGTGAAATGGGGGGTCAGGGCGGTCATCCCGAAGGTGGCCAGGCAGGCGATGAAGAGGGAGGCGATGAGGGAGCCGTACATGTACTCGGTAAAGACAAACGGCAGGGTGACGAGGGCGGCGAGAGTCATGGCGTGCTGGGCCGGACTGAGACGTCGTGCGAGGGGAGGCAGAAGGAGACCGGCGATGGCGAGGGGGAAGAGAAACGCCAGGCGGGTGGTGATACGGATGGCCGCCGAGAGGGGGGATTGGTCCACGATCAGGTAACCGGCGGCGAGGGAAAGCAGGAGGAGGGTGGCGGGGAGGATGAACCGCCACCGGCGGTTTTCGCCGATGATGGGGAGTCGGAATGAAACGAGACTGGACAGGAAGATAAGCGGGAGGGTGACGATGGCGACCGGGCCGGTCTTGTGGGAGAGGGCCAGCAACGGGGCGATGGAGAGGGCGGTGAGTATTCCGGAGGGACGGGTGGCCCGTAGCAAACCAAGGACGAACAACGGGAGCAAGGTCATGAAGAGGCCGCGGCCGATGGCCCAATAGTTGTAGCGCAGGAAGACGGGAGAGAAGATATAGAAGAAGGTCAGCCACAAGGCTGAGGGAGGGTGGTTGGGAAACAGGTGGCGGCCCAGGACGAAGGTGGCGGCAATGGCGGTGGCGCCGCAGAGCAGGGAGAGGATGTAGAAACTCCAATCCACGCCGGTGCGGCCAAGAATGGAAATGGTGGCCAGGAGCAAGGGTTGGGCGCTGGCGTAGGAGCGGGGGGTATAGCCAAAGAGGGATGACGGATGGATCAACCAGGGGATGGAGTGGTCCATTTGAACGACGGTGGCGAGGTCCTGGAATTTGTAGGTGTCCCGTCCGGCGAGGGGAGTGAAAGGGATGACGAGGATGGCGAAGAGGAGGAACATGCCGATGAGGAGGCGGGAAGGAAGAGGCGGCGGCGGGTGGATGGAGATTGAACGGAGCCGCATGAGGAGGGCCAGAAAGAGGGCGGAGGCACCGTGAACGACGGTGAGGGAGGCGGCGGTGATAGGGATGTGCGCGCAATGGAGGAAGACGGCGCCGGTGATGGCGAGGGCCACGAGGCTGGCGCCAGCGGCGGCGAGGGTGGTGATGAAGTCGGCGCGGGGGAGAAGGTTGCGTGCCAGCAACCAGGGATTAATCAGCAAGGTGGCCAGTGCTATCAGGCTGAAGATGAACAACATGATTCAGGCCGTTGGGTTAAAGGCCGGCGTTGCTTTCCACCGGGGGTCCGTGTGGTTTGGGCGGAGGCGGTCCATGGGGAGGCGGGCCGGGCGGAGGTTTCGGGACTCTGTAAACGTTCTGGCGCATTTCAGACAGGGGTTCCGCTTCGGACGGGGCGAGGGTCGGATTCATTACGGCCCCAGGCGCAATCTTCTGTTCATCCTGTGCAAGGAGGGTCAGCGGGAAATCGGCGATTGGCGCATCGGAGGGGAGTTGCTGGAAGGGGAAATCCTGGGTTGAGAACTGGGCATCCTGAAGGGAGTGGTATTCCGGGGATTCCGTTGTGGAGTCCGCAGGGGTTGCCTGTGCCGTTGTTTCGGTCTTCTTGGGGGGATTCTGGCTTGTTTCCGGTGCGGGGGGTGCCGTCAGGGCGGGTGTGGTTTCGGTGGAGAGGCGTTTCAGGATGCCATCGTCGATGGCGCCTTTAATCATGCGTCCGTCTTCCCGAATCTGGATCCACAGGGGACTGGTGACGATCATTTCCGCCGAGGCATCGGGTCTGCCGGGGACGTCGTTCTGGACGACGATCCGGTGTCCGGGCGGTACACTGACGATGATGATCTGGTCAAACCGGGGTTGGACATCGAAGCCGAGTTCGCAACCGCGGATTCCGATGGTGGCCCGGCTGGTTTTGACCTTGAAGCGGTCCGGGTTCAGGTCGGTGATGCGGCCGGTGACTATGCGACTGAAGCCGCGGAGGATCCGTATGCAGAAGGAATTATCCGCCTTGCGGGCCGGATCGAAGGTGAACTCATCCAGGACGATCTCTCCGTTTTCGCCCTGGGAGAAGACGGAGTCATCCTTAAAGAGCACTTTCAGGCGGGCGTCCGGACCGGTGGTGATCGTATCGCCGGTGTAGACGGGGTCATTAAGGGCGAGGAGGCGCGGGGCTTCGCCGGGGGTTGTGGCGTGGACGGTGCCCTGGAGGCCCGCCACCTGACCGATCGGGGCGGGTGCGGCACCGGTCATCGCGCACTGGGCGGCGATGAATCCACAAGCCAACCATGACAACAGTTTCATGAGATAAATTATCAATCCAGACGGGGCCGGTGTCAATGGCGGAAATGTGAAGAAACCGTTGCCAGTAGGGTTGTGGATTTCGTAATGTCTGCCGGAACGGAGATTTCTTATGGGCAGCACATTCGGGCATTTATTCAGGGTGACGACATTTGGTGAGTCGCATGGGCCGATGGTCGGGGCCGTGGTGGACGGAGTTCCGTCCAGGCTGGCGTTGACCGAGGCGGACCTCCAGCCGCAACTCGACCGGCGGCGGCCGGGGCAGAGCGATTTGACGACGCCGCGTGGCGAAGAGGACCGGGTGCAGATTGTGTCCGGGGTTGAGAAGGGGGTGACGCTGGGGTCCCCGGTGGCGTTGATGGTGCACAACCGGGACAAGCGTCCGGAGGACTATGGCGAGATGGCGGCGGCGCCGCGTCCGTCGCATGCGGATTATTCCTACAAGATGAAATACGGGGTGTTGGCGTCCAGCGGGGGCGGGCGGGCCAGTGCGCGGGAGACGATTGGCCGGGTGGCGGCGGGGGCGATTGCGGAGAAACTACTCCGGGAACGTTATGGCATCGAGATTGTCGCGTGGGTTGAATCGGTACACGACCTGGCGGCATTGGAACCTGATGTGGGACTGTTGACGCGTCAGGACGTGGATCGGACGCCGGTGCGGTGTCCGGATGGGGACATGGCGCAGCGGATGGCGGACTTGATCCGCCGGACGCGGGACGAGGGGAATTCGCTGGGGGGTGTGGTGGCCTGTGTGTGTCGGCATGTGCCGGCGGGGTGGGGAGAGCCGGTGTTTGACAAGATCAGTGCGCGGCTGGCGGCGGCGATGCTGTCCATTCCGGCGACGCGGGGTTTTGAGATTGGGGCGGGATTCCGGTCCACGCGGATGACGGGGGTGGAGCACAACGACCTGTATGTGCGCAAGGGGGACCGGTTAGGGACGGCGACGAATCGCAGTGGTGGTATTCAGGGGGGGATCACCAATGGGGAGCCGCTGATTTTCCGGGTGGCGTTCAAGCCGCCGGCGACGATTGGGAGACCGCAGGCGACGGTGGACTGGGCCGGGCAGGATGTGAAGTTGGCGATGAAGGGGCGACACGACCCCTGTGTGGTGCCGCGGGCGGTGCCGGTGGTTGAGGCCATGGCGGCGCTGGTTCTGGCGGATGCCGCGTTGCTGGCGGTGGCGGCGGGATGAGTCGGGCGGGGACATTCGAACTCCTGGCGACGGACAAGAACACGCAGGCCAGGCGTGGCCGGTTATGGACGGCGCACGGGGTGGTGGAGACGCCGGTCTTCATGCCGGTGGGGACCCAGGCGACGGTCAAGGCGATGACGCCGGCGGAGTTGGAGTCGGCGGGTTGCGAGATCATTCTTGGCAACACCTACCACCTGTACGTGAGGCCGGGTCTGGACGTCATCGAAAAGTGCGGCGGGTTGCACCGGTTCATGGGGTGGGATCGGCCGATTCTGACGGATAGCGGTGGATTCCAGGTGTTCAGTCTGTCCAAACTGCGGAAGATCATGCCGCATGGCGTTGAATTCTCGTCCCATGTGGATGGAACCCGGTTATTCCTGGGGCCCCGTGAGGCGATGGACATCCAGAGGCGGTTGGGGTCCGATATTGCCATGGCGTTTGACGAGTGTCCGCCCTATCCCTGCACCCACGAATACGCTTGTCAGGCCGTGGATCGGACCCTATCATGGGCCGCTTTATGTGCCGAAACCCGATCCGGCGATGGTCAACTTGTGTTTGGGATTGTGCAGGGCGGGGAATTCGCGGAACTCCGGAAGCGGTGTGCGCGCGAGTTGACGGCGATGGGATTTGACGGGTATGCGGTGGGTGGGGTGAGTGTTGGCGAGCCGGAGACGGTGATGCTGGAGGCAACGCGACACGGGGTGGCGGAGTTGCCGGTGGAGCGGCCCCGTTATCTGATGGGGGTGGGGGTGAAGCGGCAGATGATTGAGGCCGTGGCGTTGGGGGTGGACATGTTTGACTGTGTCATGCCCACGCGGTATGCGCGGCATGGGACGGCGTTGACGAGGGCCGGGCGGTATCCGGTCAAGGCGGGAGAATACAAGGATGATCCGCGTCCGGTCGAGGAGGGGTGCGGATGTTATTGTTGTTCGCGGTTCAGCCGCGCGTATGTGCGGCATTTGATGAATGTGGGCGAGATCCTCGGGGTGCGGTTGTTGTCGATTCACAACATCCACCGGTGCATGGAATTTATGCGTGAGATACAGCGGGCCCTGGAGCAGGGTGTGTTCGAGGAGTACCGGCGGGAATTTCACGCGCAGAACAAGGAGAAGATATGACAGCGACGATAATGACATTGGGAATGATGAGTCCTCCGGCGGGGCAGGGGCAGGCGCAAGGCGGCGGTATGATGATGATCGGTTACATGGTGATCATTTTCGCGCTGTTCTACTTCATGATGATCCGTCCGCAACAGAAGCGGGAAAAGGAACGCAAGAAACTCATTTCGGAGATCAAGGCGGGGGACCGGATCATTTTCTGCGGCGGCATGATCGGCACGGTGGCGGCGGTGAAGGATCATCTTTTTACGGTCAAGTTGGCTGAAAATGTGAAGGTGGACATTGCGCGTGGCGCGGTGTTGCGCGTGTTACAGAAGGATGAGGATGTGGGAGAGGTTTCCAATGGATAAGAAAGCGCTGTGGAAGTGGTTGCTGCTGGTGGTGTTGATTGCCGGATCCCTGGCGACGGTGTTGCCGTTGAAGGACAAGATCCGGTTGGGGTTGGATTTGCGGGGCGGCACCAGTTTCACCCTTGAGATTGACGAAGCGGGGGTGCTGGACCAACTGCGCGAGGAATTCAAGGAGATGTCGGAGGCGCAGCGCCTTGAGAAGGTGCCCGCCCGGGTGCGGGACTCCCAGGAGCGCGCCCTGGAGGTCATCCGCAACCGCGTGGACGGACTGGGGATTTCCGAGCCGGTCATCTATCCCGAGAAGGGGAACCGGATTGTGGTGCAACTGCCCGGCATCGGTGAGAAGAAACGCGAAGAGGCGAAACGCGCCCTGCAAGACGCGGCGTTCTTGGAATTCCGGATGGTTCACGAGAAGAACCGCGAGTTGGTGGACAAGTTGTTTGACAAGGGCGTGGCGCCGGAAGGCTTCAAGTTGACCACCTCCAGCGGCAAAGGGGTAAGCCGCAACTACTACAAGCGGGACAAGACGGCGGCGCCCCTGGATACGGAGGCCCGCAAGAAGATGGCCACATTCAACGCGCCGTCCGGGTGCGAGATGTTGTTGGAGAAGGAGAAGATCGAGGGGGAGGAACTCTACACGCCGTATTTTGTCGAGAAACGGGCGCAGTTGACCGGCGATACGCTCAAGAACGCGGCGGTGGATTACCAAGCCATGGGGCAGGTGTCTGTGAGTCTGGAGTTCAACGCCAAGGGGGCGCGGAAGTTCGCGTTGGTGACCACCGACTACGGTCCCGGCGGGTCGCGCAATCCCAATCCGCAGGTGGGACGGCAGATGGCGATTGTACTGGATGGCACGTTGTATTCAGCGCCGGTCATCCGGGAGCCGATCCACGGGGGTCGGGCTGAGATCAGCGGCACGTTCACGGTGCAGGAGGCGGCCTTCCTGTCCAATGTCCTGAAGGCGGGTTCGTTGCCGGCGCCGGTCAAGATTATTGAGCAGAGGATCGTTGATCCGACCTTGGGCGCCGACACGGTCAAGAGCGGGATCACGGCCGGCATCATGGGATGCGTGGCGATTTTGATCCTGATGGCGTTGTACTATCTGGTCAGCGGTCTGGTGGCCAATCTGGCGCTGGTGTTGAACGTGGTGCTGTTGCCGTTGGGCATGGTGCTGGTGGCGGGAATCCTCGGCATGTTCGCCAAGGATGCCCGGACGGGCGGGGCGATCGCGTTGCCGGTATTGACGTTGCCGGGCATCGCCGGCATTGCCCTGTCCATCGGTATGGCGGTGGATGCCAATGTGCTGATCTTTGAGCGGATGCGTGAGGAGTTGCGGGCGGGCAAGGGATTGGTGGCCACGGTACACGCCGGGTTCTCGCGGGCGTTTACGGCCATTTTCGACTCCAACCTGACAACGATCATCACGGCGGTGATTCTCTTCATCATGGGATCCGGTCCGGTCCGCGGTTACTCGGTGACGCTGATCGCCGGTTTGATTGTCAGTGTGTATACGGCGGTGGTGGTGGCCCGCATGTGCTTCAATGCGATCGGGTCGAGGACCTCCTCGATGGGGGTCTTGAAGATGATGAATGCGATCAAGCCGACTAATTTTGATTTCATGAAGCCGTGGAAGATTGCGCTGGGCATCTCGGTGGCGGTCATCGCGGTTTCGTGGGGCACCATGATCTACAACGGCATGCAGGATCCCACGCGGGTGTTCGGAGTGGACTTCACCGGGGGTTCGCAGTTGACGTTCTCGGTGGAGAAGAAGGTGGACGTGGATACGGTGCGCACGGCGTTGGAGGCGGAAGGCATCAAGGATGCGACGCCGCTGTACCAGACGGAAATGCAGAGCGGCAAAGAGATGATGGTGGTCAAGGCCGGCAATGCGGAGCAGGGGGCGCGGGTCAAGGCGGTGATTGACGCCAAGTTCGGCGCGGCGGGTTTCAAATTGATGCAGCAGGACGATGTGGGGCCCCAGATTGGCCGCGAGTTGAAGACCAAGGCGGGGATTGCCATGGCGTTGTCGTTGCTCGCGATGATCATCTACATCTGGTACCGGTTTGAACTCGGGTTCGGGATGGGTGCCGTGGCGGCGTTGTTCCACGACGTGCTGGTGACGGCGGGGGTATGCCATTTGCTGGGCGTCCAGTTGAACATGACGGTCATGGCGGCGTTGATGACCATCGTGGGTTACTCGGTCAATGACACCATTGTGATTTTTGACCGGATCCGCGAGGACTTGCGGATGGTGCGCGGGAAATCGTTTGCGGCGATCTGTAACCAGAGCATGAACGAGACCCTGTCGCGGACGTTGTTGACGAACTTCCTGACGT
>CAZHRU010000091.1:0-10146 GCA_964535015.1 uncultured Verrucomicrobiota bacterium
GGAAAAATCCCTTATCCGCAAGGGTGTGTGGGTTCGACTCCCACCCCGGGCACCAGCCAAAATACACACGACAACAAAAAACGCGCAGTCCTATCAAGACGGCGCGTTTACGGGCGAAATCATCGCCGTCCGTTACATCTTTACCCCAGCGTACGGCACCACCTTGTTCGGCGTATGCCAGTACTCAATGAAGTTCAGATGAATGACGCCATCGGCGATCGTCGCCTCCACACGCCCTTCGCCCACACCGGGATTCGTGAACGGACCCACCAGATTCCCGCCGGAAACCGAGTAAGTCCCCGTCACGCGCACACCCGACCCGTCGGCATTGTCGGAAATAAAATAGGTGCCATCGGGATTGAAATGAGCAAACCACACCGGACTGCCCTGCACCGTGTCACCACCGTTCAGCGCCCACACGCCGCCAAAACCACCACCCCCACCGCCACCATCATCACCACTGTCACATCCGGCACCAAACCCCATCACGCCAAGGACCGTTGCCACCATGAACCACTTCGACACCCTCTTCATCCATTCGATCTTCATCCTCGTTCACCCTTTCGTTCTATGTTGTTTCTCTGCTCACCGACACCCGGCAAGATGTTTCCAGCACGGATCGTCATCAATCTATGCGACTTTCCCTGCCAATTCCTACATTTTCCTCCCATGCGCCTGCATGGCTTGATGCTCCGTCGGCACGGGCCCCTGAGGAAATTTCGGGCGATAGAACTCCAACGTCGGCGAAACAAAGTATCCGCCGAACATAGGGTCCAACTTCTCATAAAGACTCTTGTTCAGGAACCGGGACTCGAACCGTTTGACAAGCGTATACCCACCGTTGGGATCCCGCAACTTGTTGTACGGCCCCGTCATCGCCTCATTCCTCTCCCGGTAATGCCTCGCATAGTGCAACGAGGTGATCTGGATCAGATCGTATGCGTCGGTTGGCTCGAGCCATACAAGCGGGCTCTCCTGGTGGTTGGCATAGATCGTTACGGCGCCACGGTCAGCCGGCATGCCCCCGTATCGATGCCAACCCAATATCAACATCGTTCCTCCCCGCGGCAATGCCCCGTCAAGCCAATGCCCGGCCTCCACCCGCGTTTCATGCGCCCAACGCGCCGTGGTCTGCCAACTGAAGATCCCCGTGTACACCGCGCACCCGATCAATGCGGCCAACGCCACGCCCCGTCGCCACCGATGCGGCGCACTCAACCATGCCTCCATCCAAAGTCCCGCACTGCAACAGCAAAGCACAAGCAACGGCAGATAATACCTCAACGGCACATAGTGAATGCGGATGACGACCACGGCGAACGCCAACGCAAACACAACCAGCGGAACTCGGCATTTCTTCATCTTCACGCAAGTCCACGCCGTCCCGACTGCGGCGCACGCGTACAGGACAAAACCCATGCTGAACGGCCATGCCGCCACAAGTTGGTAACGAAGCCGGTGATACTGCCACCCCGGCAACGGCAAACTGAAACCGAAGTGATGACCCTCCGCATGCTGATTCTCGTACTGCATTGCATGGATCAAGTCATCAATACGCAACAGACTGAAAGGCGCCACGCAGAACATGGCCACCAATGCCGCAATACCCGCAATCACAAGTCCCGCCACCAACTGCCGTGGCGACCGGCGCGCCAGCAGAGCGGCCACCGGAATCGCCACGGCCGCAATGACCCCCGGATACTTGCTTCCTGTCGCCAACCCCACCAACACACCCGCCAACGCATAGCCGCGCCACCCATCCGCGCGCATCAACCGCACAGCCCCCCACAACGCCATTATCAACCAGAACGTCATCAGACAATCAGTCGTGGCCGTGTGACTTTCCCAAATGTCCAGGGGCAACAACGACACCCATAGCGCCGCCAGTAACGCCGCCACTGTCCCTCCCTTGACCTCCTTGACCAACAGGTAACAGGCAGATGCCGTCGCTGCGCCAAACAGCGCCACAATCCACCGCCCAACCAGATAGGCCTGCCAGTCCGCCGTCACAATGCCCACATGCCGCAGGGCCCCGGAAACCAACGCCACGAGATACATCAAAAATGACGGGTAATTCAGGAAACCAGGATCCGGATGACTCCACGAAACGTTCAACGCATGGGTCATCACGTAGTCGTGCTCGTCAGGATGCAATTCCGTGTGCCCCGGCAACCCCCACCCAATCCCCCACACCCGCAACAAAAGCCCTATGCCGCACAACGCCACAAGCACAATCCACCGATATCGGTGAACATGCCCCTGCCATGACGACACTTCGATGGAAGATTTTGGCTCCGCTCGCATGAGTATTAACGTAGAAACAAAAAACAATGCCGAATATCTACGCTATAACAAATCATCCCGCAATAATATTTACCACCACTTCCGCATTTATGTTCTTGCCAGCAAACGGCAGAATCGATACAAGCGAGTTATTACGTAGAAACCAGTGTGCGGAAACCGGTATGACTGATCTCATTAACAAATCGAGAGGAGGACGGCCGCCGAAATTTCCTGAGGCGAGTCGCCCCATCACCGTTACTCTTCCAGAACGCACGCTACAGCAACTAGCCGCCATCAATCCTGATCGCGCCAAGGCCATCGCCTCACTCGCTGAGGCAACATCGGGCAACGTGACGATGCCCAACAAGGGGGTTGACATCGTGGAGATAGCCCCGGGCAAAGCCATCATCCTCGTTGGCCCCAGTACCGCACTTCTTTCCATTCCATGGCTTCGCCTCGTGGAAGTTGCCCCTCACCGATTCCTCCTGGTGGTCCCGTCCGGAAAGGCCGTCGAATCTCTTGAAGTTGCCCTCATGGATCTGATCGAAGGGTTGCCCGAATCGAAACAGAATGAACGCATCATGCTGGAAGAACTTCGCCATGTGATCAGTCACCATCGGCGTCATAATGGCGTATCCCGTGCGGAGATGCTGTTCATTAACATTTGACGCAGCCTCCGCTTTCATTTTCAAAACACTTGACCCCCTCCTCCGGACGAACTATAGTCACACGTTTTGTCGAAGAGTGCGTTTCGTAACGAGTGGGAATGTCCCGCTCGTTTAGACATGGAGTGAACCCGTCGGAACGCCAACGCGGGAGGATGTATCATGAACGGTGAATTGGCTGCAGTCCTTAATTACTTGGAAAAAGAACGCGGAATCAACCGCGAGACCCTGTTTCTAACAGTGGAGAGCGCCTTGCTGACCGCATCCCGAAAGAGCGTGGGACCGGCCAAGGAAATCCGCATTCACATCGATCGCAAAACCTGTGATATCAAGGCGTTCGCCATCGTTTCCGTCGTCGAACACGTCGTCTCAAAGCATGACGACATCAGTCTCGCCGACGCCAGGAAGCTGAAGAGCGATGCCAAAATCGGCGACTCGATCGAAATCGAAGTCACGCCACAAAACTTCGGGCGCATTGCGGCACAAACCGCAAAACAGGCCATTCTTCAGAAGATCCGGCAGGCCGAACGGAACATCGTCTTCGAGGAATACCGCGACCGGTCCGGCGACATCGTTAATGGCACCATCCGCCGTTTTGAACGCGGCGATATCATCGTGGATCTCGGCCGCGCCGAAGCCTCCATGCCCGCCCGCGAGCGCATCACCACCGAAGTCTATCAGGTGGGTGACCAACTCCGGGCGCTGGTCCTGAGTGTGCAGGATAACCCCTCCGGCCCCAGCATCGTCATCTCCCGCAGCCATCCGAATTTCGTGCGCCGCCTCTTCGAATTGGAAGTGGCCGAAATCTCGGACGGCACCGTCGAAATCAAAGGCATCGCCCGCGAAGCCGGTTTCCGCTCCAAGATTGCCGTGGTCTCGCGCGACCCAAAGGTCGACCCCGTCGGCGCTTGCGTCGGCATGCGCGGCGTCCGCGTCAAGAATATCGTCCGCGAACTCTCCGGCGAAAAAATTGACATCGTCCGCTGGAGCGACGACATCAAGACCTATATCAACAACGCACTCTCCCCCGCCAAACTGGCCAAGGTGGAAATCGACCCCGACCACCCGAATGTGGCGCACGTCACCACCGAGGCCGATCAACTCTCACTGGCCATCGGCAAACGGGGTCAGAATGTACGCCTCTCCTCAAAATTGCTCGGCTGGAAGATCGACGTCCAGAAGGACGAGGGTAATGTCACCTTCGAGGAGAAGGTCGCAAGGGCCGTTCAAAATCTGGCGGCAGTGCCCGGCATTGGCAAGGAAAACGCCGACAAACTCGTTCAGGCCGGATTCCTGAACATCGAGGGCATCTTGGCCGCCGAAGTGGCGGACATCGAAGCCACGGGGGCCTTCGACGCCCAGACCGCCAAAACCATCTATGAAGCGGCGGCGGCGGCATTGCCGCACGAACAGGAAAGCACGGAAACTTCGCATGAGAGTGCATGAACTAGCTAGAGAACTCGGACTGAACAGCAAGGACGTTCTGGACCGGCTTCAGACGTTGGGCGTCGTGGCGAAAAACCACATGACGGCCCTCGCTCCTGATGCTGTCGCGAAAGCCCGCGCAGCATTCAAGGCATCGGCGCCGCCGGCGGAGATCAAACCTCCACCCCCACCAGCACCCGCCCCTGTCCCGGCACCACCCCCTGCCTCGGCCCCGACCTCTGCAGTCAGTGCCGCCAACAGCAAGGTCATCACACTCAAGGGCCCCATTATCGTGCGTGAACTCGCCGAGATTCTCGGCGTACGCCCGAACCAATTGATCGCCGAACTGATGCGACTGAACGTCCTGGCCAGCATCAATGAGCACATCGAAATCAAGGACGCCGCCCGCATCGCCGAAAAACATGGTTACACCGTCGAGCGCGAAAAGAAACCTGAGCCGCCAAAACCCGCCGTAAAAATCGAAACACCCGACGCCATCGCCGCCGCCGAGGAAGCCAAGAAATTGCTGCACCGCGCCCCCGTGGTGACCGTCCTCGGCCACGTTGACCATGGCAAAACCTCGCTACTGGACCGGATCCGCAACACCGCCGTGGCCAAGGGCGAAGCCGGCGGCATTACCCAACATATCGGCGCTTCCACCGTGGCGGTCGGCTCTCAACGAATCACTTTCCTCGATACCCCGGGCCACGAGGCCTTCACCGCCATGCGGGCCCGTGGCGCCAACATGACGGATATCGCCATCATCGTGGTCGACGCCCAGGATGGCCTCATGCCCCAGACCCAGGAGGCCATCAAGCATGCCCAGGCGGCGAATGTGCCAATCATCATCGCCATGAACAAGATCGACCTGCCCACCGCCAATCCCGACCGGGTCAAACAGCAACTCGCCGGTATCGGCCTGACACCGGAAGATTGGGGCGGCCAGACGATCTGCAAACCCGTGAGCGCCCTCACGGGGCAGGGCATTCCCGAGTTGCTCGAAATGATCCTCTTGCAGGCGGAAGTCATGGAACTGAAGGCCAGCCCAGGACTCCCGGCCACCGGATTCGTCATCGAGGCCCAACTGGAATCCGGTAAAGGCCCAACCGCCAACCTGCTGATCACCAACGGGACCCTCCATATCGGCGATATCATTGTGTGCGGATCCCATTGGGGACGGGTCCGCGCCCTGCTGGACGACCACGGCAACAAACTCACGGAAGCCGGCCCCTCTACCCCGGTTAAATGCCTCGGCCTGCCGGGCGTCCCCGATGCCGGCGCTCCGTTCGAAATCCACACAAGCGACAAGACAGCACGCAACATCACCGAGGATCGCCTGGCCAAGGCCAAAGTGTCCCAGTTGACCGCCCCAAGGCGCGCCTCTCTGGCCAACCTCTTTGAACAACTCAAGGACAACAAGGAACGGGTGGAATTGAAGATCGTCCTCAAGGCCGATGTCCAAGGCTCGCTGGGCGCCATTGAACACGCCCTTAAACAGATCAAGAGTGACAAGGTCTCCATCAACATCCTGATGACGGGCGTCGGCAGCATCACCTCCAACGACGTCTTGCTCGCCAGCGCCTCCGACGCTGTCGTCATCGGCTTCCATGTCTCCATCGAGGATGGCGCCATGCGCCTGTCCAAACAGGAAGGCGTTGAAATCCGCATCCATAGCATCATCTACGAGTTGATCGACCGTGTCCGCGAAGCCATGACCGGCCTGCTGACCCCGATTCTGAAGGAAAAGTTGCTCGGCCGTGCCGAAATCAAACAGGTCTTCACCATCTCCAAGGGAGGCACCATCGCCGGTTGCATGGTCCTTAGCGGCTATGTCACCCCCCGCGTCAAGGTGCGCGTCAAGCGCCAGGGAAATGTCATCTATGAGGGTGGCATCAACTCGTTGCGACGCTTCCAGAACGAAGCCTCGGAGGTGCGCGAATCCCAGGAGTGCGGTATTCGCCTGGATAATTTCACCGCCCTCGCCGAAGGCGATATCCTCGAATTCTTCGAAATCGAACGCATCACCCAAACCCTGTAACCAACGGCAGGACACGCGATGAAGATCGACCGGCTCACCCGCGTCAATGAATTGCTCCGTCGTGAGATCAGCGAGGTACTCTATCGCCTCCTCGATCCTTCCACCTTCGATTTATCGGCACTGACCGTGACACATGTCATCACCAGTAGCGACCTGCGGAACGCCAAGGTCCTCGTATCCATCCGTGGCCACGAACATGATCGCAGCCGTATGATGTCACGACTCCAGGGCCTGCATGCGGCCATCCAGGAGGATATCGCAAGCAAGATCACCCTCAAGTACACTCCCCGCCTCCACTTCGCCATCGACGAGAGCATTGCCAAGGGCGACCACGTCCTCTCCCTCCTCTCCCAACTTGGCAATGCCGAATCAAACACCGCTGGCGAACCCCGGGACACCCCGGAGGAATCCTGATGCCCGCCGATTGGCGCCAAACAGACCCGCTCGACGGCATCCTGCTCGTGGATAAACCCTCGGATCACACCTCGCATGACGTGGTAGCCCGAATTCGCGGCCGCTTCGGTGTGAAGAAGGTCGGACACGGGGGCACTCTGGATCCCTCCGCCACCGGACTGCTCATCATCCTCCTGGGGCGCGCCACCCGCTTGTCAAATTTTTACCTTTCCTCCGACAAAACCTATGAGGGCGTCATGCGCTTCGGCGTCACCTCCGATTCCTATGATGCCGACGGCCTCATTACCCCCTGTGGCGATCCCGCCGGAATCACCCGCGAACAAATCGACCGGGAAATGACTGCCCGCAAAGGCGATCTCCTCCAGACCCCCCCCATGATTTCAGCCGTCAAAGTCCGCGGCGTCGCCCTCCATAAACGCGCCCGCCGGGGCGAGGATGACGTGGAGCGTAAACCCCGTCTTATCCACACCTATGAATTCCGCTGCACAGGGTTCACCCCGCCTGAAGCCGCCTTCATCCTACGATGCACCAAGGGAACCTACGTCCGGTCCCTTTGCCACGACATCGGTCAGTCCCTCGGTTGCGGCGCCATCCTCACCTCCCTCCGCCGAACCCAGTCCGGCATGCACACCCTCGATAAGGCCACCCCGCTGGAAACGATCATGACCCTGGATGCCTCGGCCCTTCAGAATCTCGTTATCCCCTTCCAATACCTCATAACCATGCCGGGCGGCCCCCGCTTGGATTAGGGAATGGACTATGAAAATTGTCCGCCAACTTCAGGCCATGCGATCGATCGAGACCCCCGTCTGCCTGGCGGCCGGTTTTTTTGACGGGGTCCACCGGGGCCACCGGGAAGTGCTCGAACGCACCGTCCTCCGCGCCAGATCGGCCGGAGGCCAGGCCTGGGCCATGACCTTTGATCCACACCCCCTCAAAGTCCTCGCCCCCTGCGCCGCGCCGCTTCTACTGACCACCACCCGTCACAAACTCGAACTCATCCAACACCTCGGCATCGACGGATGCCTCCTCATCCCGTTCACACGCCACTTCGCCGCAACCTCGGCAACGGAGTTCCTCGACGGCCTGGCGACCAATCTCCCCTCGCTACAACGCATACTGGTCGGCGAGGATTGGCGATTCGGCAAATCCGGCCAAGGCGACACCCGGATGCTGGAAACCTGGGCCACCACACGGAATGTCGTGCTGGAACGCGTCGCGCCGGTCACGTGCCGGCATAAGCCCGTCTCCAGCACCCGCATCCGCGAGGCCATCGCCAAAGGACACCTTCTCTCTGCCGCCACACTGCTGGGCCGCCCGTTCAGCATCCTGGGAACCGTCACCCACGGCAATCACATCGGACGCCAATTGGGTTTCCCCACCGCCAACATCGACCCCCATAACGAGGTGCAACCCCCTGTCGGCGTCTACGCCGTACAGGCCATCGTCGAAGGCACCGCTTGTCCTGGCATCGTCAATTTCGGCTACCACCCCACCATCCGTACCGCCAACGATCCCGTCGTGGAACTACACCTGCTGGACGGACGCCCCCACCTCTACGGCAGACGCGTCGAGGTGTTCTTCATGGCCGCCCTCCGCGCCGAGCGCCATTTCCCCTCCACGGCGGCACTCGTCAACCAGATCAAAAAGGATGTCATCCTGGCCCGACAAACACTGGAGTCCCCCTCCCTGAAGAAACTTTGGAACAGGACTTTACAAATGTGGCGCCCAGACATTATAGTGACGCCGCAAAACAAAGAGACAAAGAAGAATAAGAAAGGGAATAGGGCTCAGATAACGTATGGATCCCAAAGCTAAGAGCACGATTCAAAAGGAGTTTCAGCGTCACGAAAAGGACACAGGTTCTTCCGAGGTGCAGGTCGCGTTGTTAACACGACGCATCGAGGAACTCACCGAACACCTGAAACTTCACAAGAAAGATCACAGTTCCCGCTATGGACTGCTGAAAATGGTCAGCGGCAGGCGTCGCCTTCTCAACTACCTGAAAAGCAAGGACGAGAAGGGTTATCAGGAAATCGTCAAACGACTCAAACTGCGTCGCTAGACTTGCCGTGAACTCATCAGTCTTGATTCTCCCATGGCGCAGTGCGCCTGGGGATCTTGCTGTCATCTACCCCCTATTCGAAAGAAGCATATGAAGGAACCTGTATCTATCTCCGTCGCCATCGGCGACAAGACCGTCATCCTCGAATCCGGCCTTCTGGCCCCCCAGGCAATGGGATCAGCAACCATCCGTCTTGGAGACACCATGATTCTCGCCACCGCGTGCGCGTCCGAATCGCCCCGCGATGGAATTGATTATTTTCCCCTGCAGGTTGAGTACCGCGAACGCTTCTCCGCCGCGGGCAAATTCCCGGGCGGTTTCTTCAAGCGCGAGGGTCGCCCCTCCGAGAATGAAATTCTGGCGGCCCGCTTCACCGACCGCCCTATCCGACCCCTGTTCTCCGAGAGTTACCGGAACGACGTCCAGATCGTCGGGACCCTCCTTTCGGCCGACGGCGCCAATGCCGCCGATATCCTCACCATCGTTGGCGGAAGCACCGCCCTGACCCTCTCCGACCTGCCCTACCACGGCCCCATCGCCGGAGTCCGGGTCGGCCGCGTGGAAGGCCGATTCGTCGCCAATCCGACCGTCGAGGAACGCGAGCAGAGCGATCTGGACCTCGTCTACGCCTCCAATCGCAATACCCCGGTCATGATCGAGGGCGACGCCAAGGAAATTTCCGAGGCTGACCTCGTCGCCGCCATGCGTTTCGCACACGAGCAGTGCGTCAAACTGATTGACGCCCAAATCGAGCTCCGCCGCAAACTTGGCCTTGGCGATAAGGTCGTCACGGAAACCCCTGCCGATCCGACTCTCCTCAACGCCGCCCGCGACATCGCCGGTAAATTGCTCTCCGAGGCCTTCCTGGTGGCCGGCAAACTGGAACGCCGTAGCAAGGTGCGCGCCATCGAGGCCGATCTGAAGGCGAAACTGACGGAGAAATTCCCCGCCATGACCCGCGAGCAGTTCCGCTCCACCTTCGACGAACTCACCATCGCCGTCGTCCGCGAAAACGTCCTCGAACGCGGCAAGCGTATCGACGGGCGCGGATTCAACGACGTCCGCCCCCTGGGCGCCAAGGTCGGCCTCCTCCCGCGCGTTCACGGGTCGGCCTTCTTTGCACGGGGCGAAACCCACGCTTTGGGCACCGTCACACTGGGCACCAGTTCCGACAGCCAGGATATGGACGCCATCACCGGGGGCCCCACCACCAAGGCGTTCATGCTCCACTATAACTTCCCGCCCTATAGCGTCGG
>CAZHRU010000092.1:0-9852 GCA_964535015.1 uncultured Verrucomicrobiota bacterium
GGCGCCGGATTGCGCTACCTGCAGACCGGCCAGGTGCAGACGTATGCCGCCTGGCTGGCGGGCGGATCAATCGCGATTGTGCTGGTTTGGTGGGCATTGGGTATCTGATCCCGGAAGGCGAGTAAACGATGGGTATGGTAAGTTGGCTTGTAGCGTTGCCGTTCATCACCGCATTGCTGGTGATGCTGACACCGGCTCGGAGGGCGGGATGGATCCGTTGGATCGCCCTTGCCGGAACGGGCACACACCTCATTCTGACAGCGGTGGTCACAGCCATCTTCTGGCGTCAGGCCGCTCCGGACGCGGCCGGTATGAAGACCGCCCTCTTCACCAAACTCTACATGGTGGAGCGTGTCCCCTGGTTTGACAGCCTTGGCATTCAATACCTCGTCGGTCTCGACGGCATCTCCGTGTCCATGATCATCCTCACCTCCATCGTCATTTTTGCCGGTGTCATGGCAAGTTGGGACGTCAAGGAACGGGGCAAGGAGTTCTTTGCGCTTCTATTGACCTTGGTTACCGGTGTGTTTGGCGTCTTCGTCAGTTTCGACCTCTTCCTTTTCTTCGTGTTCTACGAGGTCGCCGTGCTTCCCATGTACCTGCTCATCGCCATCTGGGGCACAGGCCGCAAGGAATACGCCGCCATGAAACTCACCCTGATGCTCCTGGTGGGGTCGGCCTTCATCCTTGTCGGATTCCTGGCACTTTACCACCTCTCCGGCCTGCATACGTTTGACCTGACTCAACTGGCCCGCGTTCACTTTGATCCCGCCTTCCAGCGCTGGGCGTTCCCCATGATCTTCATCGGATTCGGCGTACTGGGTGCCCTGTACCCCTTCCATACCTGGTCGCCCGACGGCCATGCGTCCGCCCCCACCGCCGTCTCCATGTTGCACGCCGGTGTGCTGATGAAACTGGGCGGCTATGGCGCCCTGCGTATCGGCGTCTACCTGTTGCCCGAGGGCGCCAAGATGTGGGGCCTGTTCTTCATGGCCGTCACCACCATCAACATCCTTTACGGATCGTTTGGCGCGATCATGCAAAAGGATCTCAAGTACTTTACCGCCTATTCCTCCGTCAGCCATTGCGGCTTTGTCCTCTTCGGCATCGCCACGCTGAATCTGTTGGGCATGAAGGGCGCCGTGATCCAGATGTTCAGCCATGGCATCATGACCGCCCTCTTCTTCGCACTGATCGGCATGGTCTACGGGAGGACGCATACCCGGATGATCCCCGACATGGGCGGCCTGGCCAAAGTCATGCCCTGGCTCGCTGTCTCCTTCTATATTGCCGGCCTCGCCTCCCTCGGCCTGCCTGGCTTGGCCGGTTTCGTGGCGGAATCCCACGTCTTCCTCGCCGGCTTCTTCGGCAACGAATGGCACTCCATCACCACCATGCGGGTGCTGACCGTCCTCGCCACCATGTCCATCGTCGTCACCGCCGTCTACGTCCTGCGGGGCCTGGGCAAGGTGTTCATGGGCCCGGTCGAAGATCACCACTTCCTGGAGCTTACCGACGCCAAACTCAGCGAGCGGATTAGCACGGGTGTGCTGATCGCCACCCTCGTAATCGCCGGAGTGATGCCCTGGTACCTGATCAACCTTATCGAGGGCGCCCTCATGCCTTTTATCAACCGGCTGCAGGCCATATCGGGCGGGAACGGGATTATCTAATCGAATGCGGAAGACGGAGGCTTTTTGACCATGTTGATGCTGCCAGAACTGATTGTCATCGCAACGGCCTTGGCCGTCCTGCTGGTGGATATGCTGCTGACGGAACGGCAGCGGACCATCCTCGCGCCGATGGCCCTTGTTGGTCTCGGCGTGGCCGCCGTCGGCACGGTCCTTCTGATGCCTCAGGCCGGAACCCTGTTCGGCGGCCGCTTTGCGGTCGACGCCGTCGCCTCCTGGTTCAAGTTGATATTCATCCTGACAGCACTGATCACGATTGCCCTGTCCCTGGATACCCTGGACGGCCGGGTTGCCGTGCCCGTGGCCGGCTTCGGTTCACGCGGCGAGTTCTACACCGTCCTGCTATTCACCCTGTCGGGTGCCATGTTCCTGATCTCGGCGCGCGACATCATCACACTGTATGTCAGCCTGGAACTGGCCACCATTCCCCTCTTCATCCTCGCCGCCTGGCGTCGCGACTCCATCGCCGGCGAAGCAGGCCTCAAATACATCGTTGTGGGCGCCCTCTCGTCCGCGCTCATGCTGTACGGTTTGTCGCTGTTCTATGGACTGACCGGCACCACCGATCTGGACGCCATGTGCCGCGCGCTCACCCCTTCGCCGCTCGTCTGGCTGGCCACCGCCCTCGTCGTGGCGGGAATCGGCTTCAAAATGACCATCGTTCCCTTCCACATGTGGGCCGCCGATGTCTATGAAGGTGCCCCCACTCCCATCACCGCCTACCTCTCCGTGGCATCGAAGGCCGCCGGCCTGGCGCTCGCCTTCCAACTGCTCTTTCGCGTCCTCGGCCACTTCATTGCCGACTGGAATTTCTTCTTCGCCTTGGCGGCCGCCGTCACCATGACCGTGGGTAATGTCGTCGCCATCGTACAAAAGAATATCAAGCGGTTCATGGCATTCAGCGGCATTTCCCAGGCAGGCTACATTCTGATGGGATTCCTCGGCCCCGCTCCCGAGGGTGTACCCGCCATGCTTTTCTACCTCCTCGTTTACCTTGGCGCCAACCTGGCGGTCTTTGCCGTCATCATGTTTCATTCGAACCAAACGGGGAGTGAGGACATCAAGGACTACCGCGGTCTGGCGATTACCAACCCCATACCCGCCCTGGGCATGATGCTGGCCCTTTTCGCTCTGGCCGGCATCCCGCCCTTGTCCGGCTTCGTGGGTAAATTCTTCCTCTTCAGCATCGCTTCCCGTGCCGGATTCCACTGGCTGGTCGCCGTGGCCGCCGTGAATTCCACCGTCTCCCTCTATTATTATCTGCAGATCATCCGCCAGATGTATATCGAGGCCCCGGACAAGGATGCCCGCCCACTGCTCATGACCCCCACGCTGGGTATCACCCTTGGCGTCACGGTGGCCGCAACGGTGTTCCTGGGGGTCATCCCCTACTTCTACGAGACCATTCACGCCCAAACCATCGGCTGGTTGGCGCTCCTGAAGTAACCCTTCGTCATGACAGACCAAGGAACCACACATCTGTACTGCGAGGGGCTTCCGACGTTGCCCCAACCCGAAAATGGCCCCGTGCTGGTCACCGGCGCCACCGGCTACATTGGCGGCCGCCTCGTCCCCGAACTGCTGGCCCGCGGCTATACCGTTCGCGCCATGGTCCGCGCCCCCTCTCCCGAACACCAGGAACGCTGGCCCACCGCTGAAACCATCGTCGCCGATGCGTCCGATATCCCCGCGCTAAAACGCGCGCTTTCCGGCGTCCACACCGCCTACTATCTCATCCACTCCCTCCTGCTGGGGCCAAAACAGTTCGAGATGCAGGACAGAGCCAACGCCCACGCCTTACGAATCGCCGCCGAACAGTGCGGCGTCAAACGGATCATCTATCTGGGCGGCCTCGGCGATGTTCGTTCCATCCTTTCCCCCCATCTGCGGAGTCGCGCCGAAGTCGCGGATGAACTCATACGCGGCCCCGTCCCCACCACCGTTCTGCGGGCCGCCATCATCATCGGCGCCGGTAGCGCTTCCTACGAGATTGTCCATCATCTGGTGAAAACTGTGCCGGTCTTCGCCATCCCGTACTGGTCTCGAACCCGCTGCCAACCGATCGCCATCCGCGATGTGATCCGCTACCTCGTCGGCGTCCTCGAGAAACCCGAATCCGTTGGGCAGTCACTGGATATCGGCGGCCCGGACATCCTGACCTACGAAATTATGATGAAGGAACTCGCCAGAGTCTTGGGACGACGACGCCTCTTCTTTCCCTCGCCCTTTTCAAGCATTAGATTCTTTGCCTATATTACCAGTCTCCTCACGCCTGTACCGGCCCCGATCACCATCAGCCTTATGGAGGGGCTCAAGAATGACGTCATCTGCGAGGATGACCGCATCCGTAAACTGATCCCGTTCACCCCCCTGTCCTTCCGGGAATCCATCGTGGACGCCATGTCGCGCGAGGAACAGGACGCCGTGTATACCCGCTGGTCGGATGCCTATCCCCCCGCCCATGAACTGGCCATCAAACTGCACGAATTGAAACAGCCACCCCGCTACACTACCACCTATTCGCTCCTCACATCGAAAGGTGACCTGGCCCTGTTCCGGTCAATCTGCCGCATCGGCGGCAAGGAAGGATGGTTCCACACCAATTGGATGTGGCGACTGCGCGGCAGTCTTGATCGCCTGTTGATGGGCGTGGGAACCGCCCGGGGGCGGCGAAGTTCTTCGACCCTGCGCGTAAACGATGTCATAGACTTCTGGCGGGTTGAGGCACTGGTTCAATCCCGCAGACTCTTGTTACGGGCCGAGATGAAACTGCCCGGTCGCGCCTGGCTTGAGTTCACCATTCAACCCGACGGCCGGACCAACCGGTTGAGTGTCAAGGCCCACTACGACACCCACACCCTGTTCGGTCACCTCTACTGGTACATCTTCCTGCCGTTCCATTGGCTCATCTTCGGCAACCTGATCCGCCAGATTGAAGCCAGAAGCTGAACCCCGTTCCTTCCGGCGCCCCACTGGAACGGTCATCTCACCGCCAAAAAAAAGAGGACGCCATTTCAGCGTCCTCTTCGTCTTACCCTTGTCTTAACAAGACAGGGTCAGCCTCATCAATGCTTCGTCGTGCTGGTCTTGGTGGTCGACTTGCTGGCCGATTTCACTGTCGTCTTTGCCGCAGGCTTCACGGGTGCCTTGACCGCAGGCTTCACGGCCGCCTTTGCCGCCGCCGCTTTAGCCGCTTCGGCTTTCTTCCGCATCTCATCCTGAAGCTGCATCTGATGTTGCCGCGTCCACTCCAAACAAGTCCGGCGCAGTTTGTCAGCATCGGCCATCTGTCGCTGGGCATCCATACGCACTTGGTCGAGTTCAATCCGCGCCTGGTCACACACCTGCGTCAACCGTTCACATTCCTTGCGGTTCTTGGACGCCATGACCGAAGCCACAATGGCCCAGATCAATGTTGCCGCCACCAGCAACGACAAGAAAATCACAGCCGTATTCTTCGGTTCACGCAACGATTCGTTTTCCATCATCTGAGTCTCCTGCTGATGCTTCTTATTTCTACTGCGAAAAAAACTGGTGCAACTATGTGACATAGCACCTCCAAAAACAAGCACATTTATTGTCGCGTTGATTTCTTCACCTGTACACCTTTTCGCAACCGTTGCCGCCCCTCCTCTTTCCACACGCGCCATCAGAATCTTCCTTATGACTTTCTTCACAATTTCCTTGCCTTTGCGGGACTCCCTCGTCATAGTACGCGCCTTTTTCCGGCCCATGGAAGGTAATTGCTATTACCCACGCATGGACCATTTCACCAGCCGAAGGAGAGACAGGATCATGGACGAGAAACTGCCGTTGTCGCAATTGAGAAACATTGGAATCATGGCGCACATTGACGCGGGTAAAACCACCGTCAGCGAACGCATTCTTTTCTATTCCGGAAAGACCCACAAGATGGGCGAAGTTCATGATGGCGCCGCCACCATGGACTGGATGGCCCAGGAACAGGAACGCGGCATCACCATCACGTCCGCCGCCACCACAACCACGTGGAACGGCTACCGCATCTCCCTGATCGATACTCCCGGACATGTTGACTTTACGGCGGAGGTGGAACGTAGTCTGCGCGTCTTGGACGGGGCGGTAGCGCTCTTCTGCGCTGTCGGCGGCGTCCAACCCCAGTCCGAACAGGTTTGGCGGCAGAGCGAAAAGTACAGCGTCCCGAAGATCGCCTTTATCAATAAAATGGACCGGACCGGCGCCGACTACTTCGGTGTGGTCGAAAAGATCCAGAACATTCTCGGCGCCAACGCCGTCCCCGTCGTTATCCCGATCGGCGCCGAAGAGAAGTTTGCCGGACTCATTGACCTGATCAAGATGAAGTCCATTGTCTATAACGAACAGGACAAAGGCCGCACCTGGACCGAAGAAGAAGTTCCCGCCGATATGCTGGAGTCCGCCAAGAAATGGCGGGCTAATCTCGTCGAGCGTTGCGCCGAACAGGATGAGGTCCTTCTCGAGAAGTTTCTGGAAACAGGCGAACTGTCCGAGAAGGAAATTATGGGCATCGTACGCTCCGCCACCATCGCCCGGCACGTCATTCCCGTCTATTGCGGTTCGGCCTTCAAAAACAAGGGCGTCCAGCGTCTCCTCGACGGTATCGTCGACTTCCTCCCCTCACCCGCCGATATCCCGCCGGTCATCGGACAGGTCGGCGAAGGCGAAGTGCATCGCAAACATTCGGAATCTGAACCCTTCTCGGCCTTGGCGTTCAAGATCATGTCCGACAAGCACATGGGCAAACTGACCTACATCCGCATTTATTCGGGAACTGTCTCGGCGGGCACCGTGGTCTACAACAGCACCCAGAAGAAGGAACAACGGATCGGACGCATCCTCCGCATGCACGCCAACCGCCAGGAATCCATCGATACCGCCAGTTGCGGCGACATCGTCGCGGTCGTCGGCCTGCAGCAGACAAAGACAGGCGATACCCTGTGTTGTCAGGATAACCCCATTCTCCTCGAATCCATTGAGTTCCCCGCCCCCGTTATCTCGATCAGCATCAAACCGGAAAGCCGGGCGGATGACGAGAAACTCAGTCACGCCCTCCATGCCCTCGCCGATGAAGACCCCACATTCGTTGTTAGTTTTGACGACGAAACCAAGGAAACCATCATCGCCGGCATGGGCGAACTCCACCTGGAAATCCTTGTTGACCGGATGAAACGCGAACATGGCGTCATCGCCCAGGTCGGACGTCCGGAAGTGGCCTACCGGGAAACCGGAACCTGCGTCTCGGATGGGGAATACAAGCACGTCAAGCAGTCCGGTGGCCGCGGCCAGTACGCGCACGTCTGCCTCAAACTCGAGCCGCTCAACCCCGGCGAAGGTTTCGAATTTGTCAACGAAGTCCGCGGCGGGCGTATCCCCCAGAACTTCATCCCATCCGTCGAAAAGGGTATCGTCAAGGCCATGCTCAAGGGGCCCGTTGGCGGCTATCCGGTGGTGGATATGCGCGTCACCCTCTACGACGGGTCGTACCATGAGGTGGACTCAAATGAATTTGCCTTCATCGAAGCGGCCCGCGCCGGTTTCCACAAACTCTTCCTCGATTGCCGTCCCGTCCTTCTGGAACCGGTGATGTCCGTCGAGGCCGTCACGCCCGAAGATTACATGGGTGGCGTGACCGGGTCCATCTGCCAACGCCGCGGCCGCATCGAGGCCATGGACGAGCAGGCCGAATACAAGGTCGTGCGGAGCATGGTTCCTCTGAGCGAAATGTTCGGATATTCGAACGTCATCCGAACCATTTCCCAGGGGCGCGCTTCGTTTACCATGCATTTCGAACACTACGAAGCGGTTCCCTTCTCCCTGGCCGAGGAGATTATCGCGAAGCGTAAAGAGGCGAAGAAGGTCTGACCTGGCACGCGGGGCACACATGCGTGCCCCGCTGCGCCACCACCAGTCGCTCAATCGTGGTCCCGCAATGCGGACAGGGCTCGCCCGTCCGCCTGAACACGTTCAGGAACGACTGGTTGCCTCCCTGTCGGCCTCCCGGCGCCTTGAAATTGGGTTTGCCGTGCCCCAGGGACGTGCCGCGATTCCTGATGCCCTGTCGGAGAACCTTACGCACTGCTCGATGAAGCGCCTTGATCTCCCCGTCCGTCAGGTCAAGCGCACGGCGGCACGGGTGAATACGGGCGCTCCACAACGCCTCATCCGCATAGATGTTGCCGACGCCCGCCACAAACGTTTGATCCAACAGAAGCGGCTTGATCTGGCGGCGGCATCCCTTGAGCCTCTCCGTCAACCAGGCAACGGTAAAGTCCCGCTCCAACGGTTCCGGCCCCAGCCGTTCCAAGTCGCGCCCCGGATCCCTGGTCAGAACCCACCGGCCAAATTTCCGCGGGTCAATAAACTTGAGTACACGCCCGTCATCCAACAGCAACTCCAACCTTACGGAGGAACGGACAACCCCCGGTGCTTTCTCCAGACAGAACCGGCCAGTCATGCGCAGATGGATTAGTATCGAAATACCGCCTTCCATGCCGACAATAATGTACTTGGCCCGCCGATGGATGCTTTCTATCCGGCGCGACCCAAGCATCCGCTGGAAGTGTCGAGGGGCAACGTTCCCGATCACGCCTGGCCAATGCACAATCACCCTGTCAATGCGGCATCCGACCACATGCCGGCATCGCAACTCACGAACGATGGTCTCAACCTCCGGGAGTTCGGGCACGGGAATCCCCTTCAGTCTGACGCCGATCCGGTCGAACATTCCGGACCCCACCGCCCCTGCCATCGCCGACCGGACGCCGGAACCGGCCCGGCGCATCGGACCGCCGTCCATAATCCCCGGAACCGGACGACCGTTCCGGAAAACGTGACCCGGCTTCACTGCCGCGCCTTGGTGGATAACCACACGGCCCACCCCGTTCCTCCAGCATCCGCGCGCGACTTTCACGCTCCAGTAGGCGGCGGTGCGCCGCATAGTCCCTGACGAACGACTCGGTCATCCTGCCCATGACCATATCCAGCGCCATCGGGCGTCCGCAGCCTGTCTCCTTCATCAGCGCCATCATCCGATTGACCATCGCCGCATATTCGGATGTCGTCTTCATCCTGACTGGCAATGATTCCCCTTTTTCATCCCTGCCATGTTCCGCCCTAAGGATGGCCTTCAGCACTTCGGTCAACTCCCGCAATGTCCACAGGCCACCTGGCAAGGTCGGCATCAGTTCCGCGGCCAGCAGGTACGGCGCATAGGGCATCGCCACTTTCATCTGCGCAACGGACATCTTTTTATCCAACACCGCCGCCTGCATCTCCTTGCAGCGCGCCGCACGGTCAATCAGTTGCACCTCTTTGAGCGGCAGGATCCGCTCCGCCACAGCCAGCGCAATCCAGGGGGCAATGTTCAAATCGCGAGCCAGAGCCACGGCCCTCTGCCCCACAGCCACGGCATCCCCCCGCCCTTGCGCCAGTTCGATCAACCCCTGTTCCCACCGTTTCGACGGCCCCTTTTGTTCGTCCTCACTGATTCGATTCATGATCCGCGTATCCTGCTTGTCCTGCCGTATTCTGTCGAGATCGAAAACATTCGGGCGCATCTCACGATGGGTTGGTGATGGCTTGGGGAGAACCCTATTGAGAAAACATGACAACGGTGATACTGTCCCCACCCATCATTTGACCGGTCAGCCGGAGGCGAAAAGATGAACTGCGCCAAACCGTTGTATCATGAATGAGGACGAGTTAAGTCCGAACACAGGCGTGTATGTACTGCTTGGCAGTGACGGTTCGTATATGTATAAGGGAAGTTCGCGAAACGTACGAGAACGTGTTGCCGAACATATGCAAGGCAGGGTTTCGCGAACATGCCATCGAAGACCTTTGAAAGTACTTCTTGTGGAGTATACGGCTGACTATACGGAGGCTCGGAAGCGAGAGAATTGGCTGAAGTCAGGCCAAGGAAGAAAATACCTTAAACAACTATATGCCCGGGTGGCGAAATGGCAGACGCAAGGGACTTAAAATCCCTTATCCGCAAGGGTGTGTGGGTTCGACTCCCACCCCGGGCACCACCATATCCTCACTTTTAGCAAGGGACTTTCCGCCTTTGGCGGATCCGCCTCCGGCGGAAAAATCCCTTATCCGCAAGGGTGTGTGGGTTCGACTCCCACCCCGGGCACCACCA
>CAZHRU010000093.1:0-9831 GCA_964535015.1 uncultured Verrucomicrobiota bacterium
GGTGGGATGGGGAATTGTTGATGGTTGATGGTTGATGGTGGGATGGGGAATGGTGGATGGTTGATGGTTGATGGGGGGATGGGGGATGGGGAATGGGGAATGGGTGGAGGAGGGGGACAGGAGTTTTTCGCGGAAGGTCAGGAGTTCGGCGTCGGGGAAGAGAGGACTGGGGGTGGGTGATTTCGGGAAGGCGCCGGCATTGAGGCCGGCAACGAGGACGATCTTGAATTGCAGGCCGGCGATGTCGAAGGGGTTCAGGATCCAGACTCCGGACTCGTCCGGAGGGGTGGCGGCGACGGTGATGTTTTCGAGGGCGCGGTTGAGCAGGTCGACGACTTCGTTCCAGGTGATGGCAGTGGTGTTGTCGCGATTGATGAGCGTGTGGCGACGCAGGATGGAGAGGGTGTCGGTGACGGTTTCCAGGGCGGTGGAGTTGAGAAGGATGGCGCGGGGGTAAGCCTGGAGCAAAGAGGGCCGAGTGCCGAGAGGGGGATCATTCTTTGCCGAAGTTACGGAGGAGAGGGGGGGAGGGTTTGGCGAGGAGTCCAAGTTGAAGTGGGAGGCGCGGGAGAGGAGGTCGGTGAGGCCGGCGTCGAAGGTGGAGATGTTTGCGTTGCCGAGGGTTGAGTGGAAGGCTTGCAGGGCTTGGGTGGCGTAGGCTTCGGCGGAGGGGCGGTCGGGGAAGCGGCGTTGTTTCAAGACGTAGTTCGTGAGGCGGCGGGAGAATCGGGTGAGATCATCCATGACGGGTTCGACGCCGGAACGGAGGATGTCGTCGGCCAGTTGATGGGGGGAGAAAGAATGGTTAATGGTTGATGGTTGATGGGGGGAGGAGAGGGAGGAAGAATGGTTGAGGGTTGATGGCCAGTTCATCCAGGGGCTTTGGAGGAGGGAGCAGAAGAGGTCGCGTTCGCGGGTGGCGGAGAAGCGGGCGAGATTGATGAAGGTTTTGACGATCGGGATGGAGAGGATGGGTACGCCGCGCCGGAAGCAGAACGGGATATTGAATCGGGTGAAGACGTCCATGATGGCATCGGAGGCGGCGCCGAGGTTGCGGGTGACGAGGCAGATGTCTTCGGGTCGGACGGGATCAGGTCGGTCATGGAGTTCCCAGGCGATACGGCGGGCGAGGTCTTCGATTTCGCCGTAGACGCCGACGGAGCAGGAAAATCCGACGCAGGTGCGGGCGCGGAGGGCGAGGGCGCGATCCTGCATGGCGTAGCCTTCGCGAAGGCTGATGAGGCCCTCGATGGCGGTGCGAGTGACGGGCGAGTGGTATTGGCAGTCTTCAGCGGCGGCCTGGGGGTCGCCGAAGAGGAGTCGGCCGGCACCGCTGATGAGGGAGCCGCCCCACCAGTCCTGTTCGTAGTCGGTGAGGATGTGGTGGATGGTGACGTTTTCTGGGCCGAGACGGGCGGTCAGGGATTGGATAAAGGATTCCTGGAAGGGGGCGATCCAGCGGATGGCCTCGAAGGAGACGGAGGAGGCGTGGCGTAGGGAGAGGGGCCAGTGTTCGCGGGGGCCGGCGATCAAGGCGAGGATGGCGGCATTGAGGGATGCGTCGTCGGCCACGCCGAGAGAGCGGCAGACGTCGGTATAGGTGGCGTAGAGAGCGGCGAGTTCGGGGTTTTTTGGGGTTTGGGTGTCGCTGGCGAGCAGGGCGAGGAAGTCCGGGGCGCGATTGGCGAGTGGGGCGATGAGGGAGATGAGTTGGGCGAGGGTTTCCTCGAGGGCGGCCGGGGCGAGGGAGGAAAGGATTTTGCCGTTGCCGGCCCTGGAGGATCGAAAGCGGGTGACGGTTTCGACGATGGCCAGTTCGCGGTCGAGGTCGGTGGGGGGGCGGAGGGGAGGGGAATGGGGAATGGTTGATGATTGATGGTTAATGGGGAATGGTTGAGGGTTGATGGTTGATGGGGAAGGGGGAGGGGTAGACCTTGGACCATGGACCTTAGACTTTGGACCTGTTTGATTGTCTATTCTGGATTCTGGATTCTGGATTCTGGATTCCCGCGGAGAGGGGGGGAGTAGGGCGGCGGAGGCGCAGTCGCGGAGGAGGGAGGAGAAGGTGATGTGATTGCGACTATCGAAGAAGGCGTTGGTTTCAAGGTGGCGGCGCTGGAGTTGACGCAGGGAGAGGGAGGTGGGGTGGATGGTGAGGGAAGGGGGAATGGTTGATGGTTGATGGTTGATGGAGGATGAGGAATGGGGAATGGTTGAGGGTTCAGGGTTCAGGGGTTCAGGAGGGAGCGGGGGGGCAATGGGTGATGGGGAGGGGATGGTGGGAGAGGGCGGCGGGCGGCGGGGGGATTTTGGTTTGGCGGCAGTCATGGTGGTGAAAGGGGAGTTTGACCGGTTCGGAATGAATTGCACAAGACTCGCATGTCTTTGTCGTAATCTTCGTATGATCGCCACTCAAGGACGGAAAGGATGTTGTGACTGAGAGTCTTAAGGTGGGGGTTCTTTAGATCGAAGGCGAGATCATAGTGGTGTGTAAGGCAAGCGAAAACAGACTCGTTGAGCTGGCGCAGGGGCGTGTTCCAATGATTATACTGGTTCCGCCCCGCGTAAATGATGATTCCTATGGGCAAGCCGAAAACCTCACGGCCGATACAAAACGGGGCGATCTTCCTGGTGTCCTTGCATTGATCAAGTAAGCTGGCGCATAATTCCGGCATTTTATCGTTCTGCGAAAACAGTTTTATGCCCATATAAGCGATCTGAAGCACTGCACCGGAAAGAGTGGCGATGGAGAATGTGAGCCCAAGGTAGGCTGTTGTTTTCGCTCTAGCCTCCTGAATGGCTTCATTGTTTTCGTGCCGCCACTCATTGAAGGTTTCTTGATTTCCGGGATTGTCAGGACAACCTTCGGCAACAAATACTGGATGACTGATGTCCTTCAGCATCTTGTCATAGTCTGAAAGGCCCTTGAGTAAATGCTTAACGGCGGGCTCGGTTTCTTGAAAATACGTCTCGGCGTCCATGAGTTTGCGGCGGTCAAATGTCTTTCACAACCAGGGTTTCCTCGCCGAGCATGTCTATGATCTTTACGGTGATGGTGGTTTTCTTGCCTTTGGGCGTATCGAGTTCGTAGGTGCCCTTCACGAAATCGGTTTTTTTCTCGGGGATGTCGGATAGGACAACGTTGAATACCTTGCCGTCGTAGGCGGGGTCTATCATGACGCAGTCCACCATGGCGCGCCAGTCGGCGATCTTGGGGCTCAAAACGCCGGACTGATCCGCCAGACGCTCAACAATGCTGGGCGAAATGAAGTCCTTGATTTCAACAGTGATCTTGTCCTTGGTCCGCTTGATGTCCACCCGGGCGGTGGCCGGTTTGTGGGCGAAGAACTTGCCATACTTGGGATCGGTTCGGAGTTCGACGACTTCAATCTTGTTTGGCACGTCGCCACGCTTGCGCAGGCGATTCCAGTCGTCCAGCCACTTTTCGATGGCCAGTTCCTTGCCGAGGCTGACGACCAGGATGCCCCGCTGTTCATCCGGCCGGGCGTCGAGTTCCTTTTTGACCTCCTCAAGGTCCAGGGGGCTGAGAGGATGGTTGAAAGGAGTAATCTTGACCAGACGTTTGCCGAGTGTGCCGTCAAAGTAGGTATCGGCCTTGGTTCGGGTAACGCCTATATGTTCGCATGCGAGATTCACCGCCTCGTTGTGTTGTATCTGCAAGTCGTAGTCGTTGACGCGGCAAACGGTGAAGCCGTACTGGGCGGGCTCCGGCGGAGCATTTTCGTCTTTGATGAGCACAGGGTTCTTTTTGCGTTTTGCCCGGTCGGCCATCTGTTCCTGAATAATTCCCTGTAACCTTTTCGATGTTGTTTGGATGGCGCCTTTATTGATGTCACAACCGATCCAACGGCGACCGAGTTTCTGGGCTACAGCCGCTGTGGTGCCTGAGCCCATGAAGCAATCGAGGATGAGATCGCCGGGGTTGCTCAACAAAGCTATTACTCGTTCAATTAGTTCTTCCGGTTTTTGAGTACGGTAGCCAACATACTCATCCCCTTGGGCTCTGTATGTGCTGATATCTTCCCACACGTCATGAACAAGCTTTCCTTTTTCAATGTCTACATAAGTCTTCAAGTATTTCGGCTCTTTCGACCATGGATTGTCTGTTCCCGTGCGGCCACGCGTGTAAAAGACCCCTTTATCATCTTTGCTCAGGTTCTGGGTGATGCGGTCCTTATAGGGAACCCGCACTTGCTTTTCATCGGTATTAAAGGTGTATGTTTTGGCATCCTTTGCGTAGATATAAATTGTCTCGTGCGCCTTGGGTAATTTCACATAAACACCGCGACCAGCACCGATTACCGCGTGTTGCCAAACAACTTCATTCACAAAATGATCGTTACCGCCAAACACTTCGTCGAGAAGGCAACGCAACAGGAAGTCCACATTGTGGTCACAATGGAGCGCAAGCACGCCTTTGTCGGACAACAAATTCATCATGAGTAACAAACGTTCATACATGAATTGCAGGTAGTTATCGTTGCTCCAGATGTCCGTATATTGAATTTGTTCTCCAAGGGTGTAGCCTTCGCCATCCACTTTTATATTTCCCTTTGGTCCCCTCAATTCCACCTTCCGCACATAATCCGCTCCGGAGTCGAACGGCGGGTCGATGTAGATCAGGTCCACTTTGCCGCGGTAGCCATTGGCCAGAAGGTGACAGAGAACCTCCTTGTTATCGCCGTGGTAGAGGCGTCCGCCGTTTTCGGGGTCTTCGCCGAAAACCTCGATTTGCTGGGCGGGGAAGGCGGTCATGCGTTTGAGAGGGCGTTTCCCGACCCACTGGAGCATGGGTCGGCCCTTGGCGGGTTTGATGGTCACTTCGGCGGGCTCATTTTCTTTTTTTGCCATGCGTGTCTTCTCCTGCGCTCAGTTCTTCTTCAATGGATACGACCGTCGGAAGTGCGGACTTGAATGCCCGCGGTAGCGCCCGCGTCAGTTGATATTCGGAAACCCCGATCGGTTTGCGGACGCTCCGCAAGGCGTACTCCGCCACGACTTTCTTCCGATCCTGGCACAGGATCAATCCGATCGTTGGCTGGTCGGTCTCATGCCGCAGTTGGTCGTCCACCACGCTGCAATAGAAATTCATTTTGCCGGCGTATTCCGGTTTGAACGCGCTTTTCTTAAGGTCAATGACGATAAAGCAACGGAGTTTGAGGTGGTAGAACAGCAGGTCGACGTAGAAATCATCGTCACCGACATTGAGGTGGAACTGCCGCCCGACGAAAGCAAAACCCTGGCCGAGTTCCAGGAGAAACTTCTCCACGTGATGGATCAGAGCGACCTCCATCTCGCGCTCGTGGAAAGGCTCCTGCAGGGTCAGAAAGTCGAAGATGTAGGGGTCTTTCAGAACTTGACGGGCAAGATCTGACTGCACAGTGGGGAGATGGGCGGGGAAATTGGTGACCGCCTTGCCTTGACGCTCGTGGGCGCGGCTGGAGATCATCAGATTCAGAATGTCATGACTCCATCCCTTTTGAAGTGTTGCCAGCATGTACCAACAACGTGTTGGCAGGTCCTTGACCTTTTGCATGAGCAAGACATTATGCGCCCACGGCAATTGGGTCACAAGTTGTGGCACTTTCGCGGCAGCCTTCCCCGGCGCAAACACTTTTGCCAACGGCGTTGGCAAAATTCCGGTCGGGGCAGCCGTGTTTGGCGTTTTTGCCAACGGTGTTGGCAAAAGTGAGCCCAGTCCAGGATACTCGCCAAAGAATGCAATCATCCGGCCGATGTTCCGCTCAGAGAACCCCTTCACTTCTGGCATCTCGTTCCGGATGTCGCGGGCAAGGCGCGGAATCACCGCCGCGCCCCATCCCTCTCGCTTCTGGCGTTCCGCGATGATCCGTCCGACATCCCAGTACATCAGGAGCATCTCACGGTTGGCGGAGAAGGTTGCCTTGATCTGCGCCACGCGGATGCGCAACTTCACAGCCTCCAACAGATGAGGGTAGTTGGTTGGCGAGTGTGTTCGTTTATGATTCACGATCACCCCTGGAAATGAGTAACCCGCCGATTTGAGCATGACCGAAGTCAGAGGCTTGGCGGGTATTGTTAAAACCAATATCGGGAAGAGACGGACAACCGTCAATGCCAAAAAAACGGCTTGTTTTTGCGCCGTCGGGAACACCGCCTAAAAGCAACTTGTTTTGTGTTGTCATACCCATTCTAACCCTTCCCGACAAAAGCGCGGGCTTCACTCAATTTGTCGTAGGGGATAACGTCACCATCGGCGAAGATCATCTGGTACTTGAGCCGGTCGGGGTTCAGCTTTTCCCACCGTTTAAGGGCGACGGCCTTGCGGCCCTCGGTTGTGACGGCATGGCCGCCCTTTGCGTCGTTGGCAATATCCTGTTCGGTGGCGGTTTTGAACCGGGCATCCTTGATTTCCACGATCAGGCATTTGCCATCCTTGCGGCGGATGATGAAATCGGGGGTATACCGGTGCCAGCGTTGATCTTCGCCCAAGTATTCGACGTAGAAATCGGTCTTGCCGGGATCCGTGAGGGCGCCCGTGAAGTAGATGTCCTGCATTTCGCCCGGGTCAAGATGAAGCGCATCAAGGAGTTGCTCGAAGAAATTCTGCTCAGGGTTGGAGTCAAAGTTGTAGGGATCATAGTGGAAGCCGAATTCACCCGCTTTGGTGTTCCATTGCTCCCAGCATGCCAGAAGGTCTTCGCGTTCGACTGGATAGGTAATTTCGGCGGTGTAAACAACACTGCCGTCGGAGCCGGGAGAAGGGGTGAACCCCGACGGTTTGACGAGAGCCAGGGCGACTTCGATGGTCTCTTCCTTTACTTCATAATGGGCGGTTTGGGTCTCGATTTGCGTGGCAAGTTCAGTGATGTGCGACAGTGGCACATCGCCGTCCTGATAAATGGCATTCAGAGCGTCACAGACCGCCCAGATATCAAGGTGATAGTTATGCGCGAACTCGACAGCCAGTTGACGGATGCCGATGGAGCCATGTCCCGAGACGATATTCTCTGTCTCTCCCACCTGTTGGAGGACGCTAAACGTGGAGTGTTGTTCGGCGACCCTATAGGTTTTCTTTTCCAGCGTTGTTTCCGGCGAAGCGACGGGTTGTTTCAGTGTCAGGTCCGTCGTTACAGATTCCTTTCTGGCAACGGTCCGGATGATCTGCTTGACGACAAGGGGAGGCAGGTTGAGTTTGCGCAGGCGAATGAGCGTCCGGCGGTGATTGCTTTTTGCCCGGTTGAACTCCTCGATGCTTTCGCCAAAACTTTCCTGAAGCTGCTTGTCGAGGGTGCGGTAGTTGTCGGTGGACAAATAGATGCGGGCCTTATGGGTGTTTCCGGGGATCTGGCGAAGGCAGCGTGAAGCGGCTTGAAGCACGAAGTTATTGCTGGTGCGGAGTGTGCGGGCGAGGGCACAGGCGAAGAGGCTTGGGCAGTTCCAGCCTTCCGTTCCCTTATTCACAAGGAGAATGATCCGATGGGGCGCATCGGGATCATTGAGGCGAGCAAAAGCGTCAATGTCGGCTTGCGAGGCATTGGAGTGGTTTTCAAGGATCAACGAGGTTGGAAGGCCAAGGGAAGCCAATTTGGCTTCGATGGCAGGGCGGCAATCCTTCAGGTCGTCGGTTTGGGGGAAGTAGATGGCGAGGCGGGATGGAGCGCCATTGGGGAGGTGAACCGGGCCATAATCCTTGAAGAAGTCTTCCACCACATGATTAAGGAGTTGTGCCGTCTGGGTTTCGTCGAAGCTGAATGCCTGGATATTGCCGTCCACCGATTTGAGAATGTTGTCTTTAATGCCTTGTGACAGGCCATACCAGAAGATCACGTCCCGCAAAAGTTGGCGTTGGTAGTACGGTGTTCCAGTGGTGTTGATCACAGCCACGAGGTTGGGACTATTCAGGTGAAGATAATCCACCGTTTTCCGCACTTTTTTTAATTCGGTGTCGAGAGCCTGTCCATAGGTGTGGTGAGCCTCATCGGAAAAGACAGCGAGATGTGGAAGGCTGGCAATGGCTTGGAGCCGGGCGTTGGCGATTTCCGAACGAGCCTCGTCTTCGCCGCGGAGAAGCAACTGGGCACCAATATCGCCTTTGCGAATAGTTTCCTTCTGGATGCGGATTTTTTCGGTGTTTGTGACGACGATGTTGAAGCAACTGCCCCGTATGACGGGGATATCCTTTTCGCCATCACGGGTGAAGATGATCTTCACGGAAGAGGCAAAGGACTTATGGAGGCGGGGCGGGAGAATGCGGTCGTAGGGGATTTCCGCCAACTCGCGGAGTGCCTGAATGATAGTTGTTCCGGGTGCGAACACCAGGGCGTTCTGGATGAAGGGGCCATCGGGGTATTCCATGGCCATGGCAAATTCAGTGGCAATGATGGCGCCGATGAGGGCTGTCTTTCCGGCGCCCATGGCTAGGGCGAGGATGTAACTGGGATAATCAAGAGATAGGGTCTCGCGAAGACCTTGAAGTTTGAACTCCCGGACGAAATCGTCATTGGTCTCGATGGCATCCCACAGGTTTTCGATGTCGAAGTCCACCTTCTCAAAAGCTTGGTCCGGAACACCCAGTGCCTTGAGCAAATCTTTCTTGGAAGGCATAAACTTGCGGTAGAGATCACGGATGGGAGGGGTTTTTTCGGTCAAGCGGAGATACCAATAGGTTTGGAGCGCTTGAAACTGGGGAGGCCGCAGGATGAAACCGCTGCCATCGGGATTTTCTGCCCACTCCAGAATCTCCGAGATAGCGGGATAATCTTCCGATACCCAAGAATTGGAACTCCACGTGGAGGTCTTGTCTTTTAGAACAGCATGAAGTGATGACATGGCCATTCAGTTTTTAGCAGAGCATGTTTCTTTACGCCAAACAAATTCAAGAACTTATGAAAGATTTGCGGGAAGTATAGCAGACGGGGAGGGACAAAGAGTGTCCGAGGGACGGAAGGAGTGAGTAGTTTCGCCAGGGGCGGATTCGCCTATTGATCAGGATTTCTTCCTGGCGTCCTCGGCGAGCTTGTGTTCCACCTCGGCGCGGATTTCCTTGAGGCGTTTGATGATGGGGAGTTTTTGGGTGCAGGCTTGTTCGCAGGCGCCGCATTCGGTGCATTGGTCCAGGCGATTGCCGTCTTTGAGGATGCTCCAGTGCCATGCCAGTCGATTGGTCATGTCGTTTGGTTTTCCGGTCAACAGGTACTGGTTATAGGCATCCATGAGTTTGGGGATGGGAATGCCTTGCGGGCAGTCGTCGCAGTAGGCGCAGCCGGTGCACATTTCGTTGAAGGCTTCGCGGATGCTAGCGCGGATATGGGCGATCTGGTCGGCGGTCAGCGGGCGGAGGCCGTTGACGGCGGCGAGGGCATCGGTCAGGTGTTGCCGGTTGGCCATGCCGACGAGGGTGACGGTGATGCGGGGGTCGCTGAAGAGGAAACGCAGGGCGCCTTCCACGACGGTTTCGTCGGGACGGGTCCGGACGAAGTCAAAGCGGGTGGGATGTTGGGGGATGAGGCCGCCGCCGAGCGGGTTCATGGCGACGACGGCGCGGTTGAGTTCGTGGGCGCCTGAGAGGGCGGCTTCGCGCAGGGGAAAGTTCATGGCGGAGTAGCCGAGCAGAACGCCTTCAAAGGGGTAGTCGCGGAGGACGGAGGCGATGTCGGGGCCCTTCATGTGGGAGGAGATGCAAATATGGCGGATGAGGCCTTCCTCTTTGAGTTTCTCGAAGCCGCGGATGGCGCCTTTGGCGCGGCGGTCGTGCCAGGTCTGCGGCTCGATGATGCACCACATGTGATAGAAGTCGATGGCGTCCACCTGGAGGCGTTTGAGGGAGGT
>CAZHRU010000094.1:0-9729 GCA_964535015.1 uncultured Verrucomicrobiota bacterium
GGCCAGGACGCCACCGGCCGCGCCATGGAGCGTTGCATCGCCGTCGGCATCGGCATCGGATCGGGATATCTCTTCCCCACCACCTTCCAGAAGGAAGTCTACAGCGACCTCACCGGCGAACGCGGCGTGCTGATGGGAGCCCTGGCCGGCATGATGCAGGCCCAGTATGACGTGCTCCGCGCCAACGGCCACTCGCCCAGCGAAGCCTTCAATGAAACATCCGAGGAACTGACCCAGAGCCTGATCCGCCTCGTCGACGAGAACGGCATGGACTGGATGTACCAGAACTGCTCGGCCACCGCCCAGCACGGCGCTCTTAAATGGCGCCCGATCTTCCGCAATGCCAACCTGCCCGTCTTCAAGAAACTGTACAAGTCTGTCAAGACAGGCCAGGAAACCCGTGAAGTCATCCGGGACTGCGGCGGCAAGGATTACCAGAAATTCCTGGGCAAACGCCTCGCGGAAATCCATGACTCGGAAATGTGGCAGGCGGGTGCCGCTGTCCGCGCCCTCCGCCCGAAGGATGCCTCCAAGAACGTCGGCAAAGCCGCCAAGGGCATCGGCGGACGCACCTCAAACTGAAGCGCTTGGTTGAATCCACGGGTGGCGTTTGCCGTCCCCGGCAAACGTAACTGACACTCAAAGGCAGGCGCCGCAAGGCCCTGCCTTTCTTATTACCATGAACCCTTTTGAAATCTTCCTCCTGGCCGTCGGTCTCGCCATGGACGCCTTCGCGGTCTCCGTGGCCAGCGGCATCGCCATGAAGAACTTTCACATCGGACATGCCTTGCGCATGGCCACCGCCTTCGGCCTCTTTCAAGCCATCATGCCCGTCATCGGCTGGCTGGCCGGACTCGGCATGCAGTCATTCATGTCGCGCTTCGACCACTGGGTCGCCTTCGCACTCCTGGCTGTCGTCGGCGCCAAAATGCTCTACGAGGCCACCCGCATGGAAGAGGCCGAAACCGCGTCCAACCCCTTCGGATTCTACGTCCTTTTCCTGCTGGCCCTGGCCACCAGCATCGACGCCCTGGCAATCGGCATCACCTTCGCCATGCTGGGCGCCGCCATCGCCACCCCCGTCGTCGTCATCGGCACCGTCACCTTCGTCCTGTCCCTGGCAGGCGTCAGAATCGGCACCGTCTCGGGTCACTTTTTTGAAAAGAAAATCGAAATCCTCGGTGGACTGGTGCTCATCGGCATCGGCCTGAAAATCCTGATCCAGCACCTGATGACCGGTCTATAATCGCATCTCCAAGTGTTGGTAACGATCCCCGTGACCTTGTGTCACGGGTGAAGAAAGTTGAACTGGGTTTCCATTGACGCGCCTATGCCGCACAGGTAGTCTTTTCCCGAATGAAACGTTCTCTCTTTTTCCGAACCTTCCTGATTACCCTCACCTTCCTTCTCGACGCCACGGTTGGCGCCGCCCCCTTGTCCAAAAACCAGATTTCGGCTGACGCCAAGTGGGTGCTCCATCTCGATATCGAGCAATTCGGCCCGTCGGAAACCTGCCGCATCCTTCTGAAAGAGTCCGGCAAGGGCGACAAGTTCAAAACAGCGCTGGATCACTACCGCAACCTCTTGGGAGTGGATCCCCTGAAAGCCCTGACCAATATCACTCTCTATGGCGAGGAAATTTCCGGTAATCGCGGCGTGGCCCTCATCCGCGGCGCCATCCCGCCAAAGGCGCTCACGGCACGCCTGTCAACCTACCCCGAATACACCACCCGCAAAGCATCGGGATCCACCATCCATCAATGGAAAGACCGGGCCAGCAGCGCACAGATGAATGCCTGCCTCTTTTCGTCGTCGCTAACCGTAATCACCTCGGATGCCGCCTCCATGGATGCGGCCCTCGGCATTCTCAATGGTTCACGACCCAACCTGGGCGGCATCAAGAACCCAACCCTCACCATCCCCGCCCCCATGACCGGGGCTTTCCTCACCGCCGCCTCCTGCGGTTATGCGGGAGCCTCTCCCCACCCATTGAAGGCCATGTTGATGCGCAACACCACGTGCGCCACCATGCAGGTGGCGGAATCCCGGGGAATCACCGATGCCTCGATCGCACTCGCCGCCGTTTCGTCCGATGCGGCCTTCCAAATCCACCAGATCCTGAACGGATTGATCGTGTCCGCGGCCTTCACCGACGAATCTTCCGGCCTTACAAAACTCGCGGAACTGAGCGAAGTCAAACGTCAGGACCGCCTGGTCAACCTCCGGGTCCATTGCCCCACCCCCGACGCCACCTCCGCCCTGGCCGCCACCCTCCTTCAACCCTGACTTACCCGATTCACCCTTCTCAGCCGTAGGCTGATCCGCCTCTGGCGGAACCATTCACTCTTCTACCGCGCCGCCATCTCCTCAAACACCGCCAGAATGGCATTGGCCTCGTCCTCTTTCAGCCGTTCTATCGCAAACCCGGCATGCACAATAACGTAACTCCCCACACCGGCCTCCGGCACTAAGGCCAGGTTCACCTCCTGCCGGCTCCCGTCCAAGTCCGCCACCCCAATCCCGTCAGGCCGGACTTCCACGATCCTCATTGGCACTGCCAGACACATCGGTCTCCTCCTTGACTTACACACTGGCGGCAATCACCGCCTGCCCCAACGCAATACACCCGTCTCCCGGCGGCGTCTGCCGGTGACAGAGGACCTTGATGCCCCTGTCTTCAAGCAGCGATGTCAGCAGCCCCGTAAGAATGCGGTTCATGAACACGCCGCCGCTTAACGCCACTACGGAGACACGTTCCCGACAGACCGCGAACAGTACCATCTCCAAGGCCGCCCGCGCAATGGCTTGGTGTGCCGCCAACGCCCATACGGACGGATGATTCTCCGCAATCTGCCGATCTGCCAGCATCCGGAACGCCGGACTCCAGTCCACCCGGAACACCCCATCCACTTCCCGGCCTGCCCACGGAACCTCCGGAACCGTGGCTCGATGACACTCACGCGCCGCCACCTCCAACCGAATGGCCGGTTGCCCCTCATACGTGATCATGGGCGGCGCGAACCCCAGCGCCACGGAGAACGAGTCAAACACACGCCCGGCCGCGTGACTCAGCGGGGCATTCAACCCCTGCCGACACTGCTGTTCCCACACCGACACCTCCTCGCGCGTCACCCTCAACGCCTCCATCCAGGGTTCGGATACCTCCACCCCCGCCGCGATCCAACGCCCGATCAACTGGCGCGCCGGACATCGTACCGCCGTATCACCCCCGGGCAACGGGACCGGTTCAAAACTGGCAAGCCGCCGAAACCCGCCCGGACCGACCCCCAGCACCTCCGCGCCCCAGATCGTCCCGTCAGGACCCCATCCCGTCCCATCCATGACCAAGGCCAATCCCTCACGCAATCCATGCTCCGCCAGGCAGGCGGCCGCATGGGCATGGTGGTGTTGCACCGCCACCACCTCCACTCCCATCTTCGCGGCAAGCCGGCGTCCCATTCTTGTGGATTGCATGTCCGGATGCGCGTCCACCGCCACCACCTCGGGCCGCCGATTCAGAAAATCCGGCAAGGTGGCCACAACCTGCTCAAACCCCTCGATCGCTTCCGGCGTGTCCAGATCGCCGATATGCGGAGACAGGACCACACGATCCTCATAGGCCAACGCCACCGCGTTCTTCATATCCACCCCCACCGCTAACGCGCAACGGTCCAGCGTCCATCCCAGTCGAATCGGATTCGGGGCATACCCGCGGGCCCGACGCCATACCTGCCTGCCTCTCCCCCCTTGGATCACACACAGGGAGTCATCGTTGCGTAGATGGATGTCACGGTCATGCACCAGAAGACTGTCGGCAATCCCGCCCAACCGCGCCCGGGCTTCGGCATTGCCCAGACAGATCGGTTCCCCCCCGCGATTGCCACTGGTCATCACCAGCAGGTCGAACGTCTGCACCGGGTCATCACCAAGCGGATGAAACAACAACAAATGCAGGGGAGTGGTCGGCAGCAGCATCCCCAGCGTAGGGCTCTCCGGGTTGATGATGTCCACCGGAAGGCGTCCCGCCTCAATAACCTCCCGCCGGATTTCAACGATCACAATCGGCCCCTCGGGCGATTCCATCAAAGCCGCTTCCTCCTCGGAAATGACGGCGTACCGCCGCGCCGCCGCCAAATCACGCGCCATCACCGCCAACGGCTTCTCAGGCCGGTGCTTCCGGGTACGCAACCGACGCAGGACCTCACGGTCAAATGCATCGGCCGCCAACAAGAACCCACCCAACCCCCGCACCCCGACAATCCGCCCTTGCGCGAGTTGCAGGCGTGCCCCACGCAGCGGATCACCTGAAAGGGCCTGCCCTTGCGTCGTCTCCAGCGCCAGCCGGGGCCCGCACACCGGACACGCCATGCTCTCCGCATGGAATCGCCGGTCACCGGGATCGTCATACTCCCTCTGGCAGGCGGCACACAGTGGAAAGATGGACAACGTGGTCTGCGCCCGGTCATACGGCATCGCCTTCAGCACGGTATAACGCGGCCCGCAACGGGTACACGTGGTGAAAGCATAACCATAACGCCTGTCCGACGGATCAAGGACTTCGGCGGCACAGTCGGGACACATCTTCAAATCGGCGGGAATCAGCACCTCATGCCCGATCCCGTCCTCGCTCGCCAGGATTCGAAACTCCAGCGCCGCAGGCGCCTCCAACTCGTCGACCGATACCACCGTCATGCTGTCCACTCGCGCATGGGGCGGCAACCGGCCCGGAATCATATCCAGCAACCCCTCAACCCTCAAACGCTCCCCTTCCAAAACCAACCTCACCGACCCGCGTCGGTTCTGGACCGAACCGGCCAACCCGCACTCCCTGGCAAGCCGGAACAACGTCGGCCTGAATCCAACGCCCTGCACCACCCCCGTAAGGTCAACGGTCTTTCTAATCAACATTCAGATTCACCGCCTCCTGCGAGCCGCCTGCCCAACATCCGCGTTCCTGCCCCTTGAACCCTCCCACCCCCCCTATTGCTGTGCCGGAAGCAACCCCTCTTCCACCAGTTGACGGTCAGTTTCCGGCGTCAGGGGTATGGGCAGCGGCGTCTGCCCCTTGCGTATCAGTTCCTTCTGGTACTCCTGCAACATCCGCGCCACTTCCTGATCGGTCAACTCGATGTTTTCTGTCTCCATCAACGACTTGACTAGCGCGCGATTGGCGGAATCACCACCCTTCCCCCCCCGCGAAGCCCTCACGGTTACACTGGTCGCGACCGTGCCATCCGCCGTGGCGGCAACCGCCGCCGCCTTGGCCCGCTCCGCCTCCAGGGCGCTCAACCGCTCCAACTCCTTGCGCAACCGCGCCTCCTCCCGCTGCTGCCGCCGAAGAATGTACGATCGCTTTTGATCCATCCCTTCGGGCAATAACTCCCCGGCCTTACCCGTGGAGACCTCCTGTCTCGCCGTGTTGGTCGCCGGTTCCGGCACCACGCGCTCAAACCGGTTTGACCCCCCTTGCATCGAAACCCAGTAATCCTCGGGACCGCGCCGCAACCGCGCCCGCTCGGCCGCATAGTCCGCACTGACAACCTCAACCCCCTCCACCGTCTCCCCCACCCCCATCATATAGTTGCGCTTGGACTTGATATCCACCAACCCGACGCGTAATCCCCCAGCCTCATCGCGCACCACCGCCGACATCCGAATCTGGTTGATCACCGACTGTTCGGGCGGCACCGGCGGAATCGGCGGCGCCTCCACCACGGGCAACGCCTCCGCCCCAAAGGGCCTCCGTTCAAGAATGATCCCGTACCGCTCAAACTTGATCCCGTCGCCAAAGGACACCCCCGCGGAAACTGCGGCAACCACGAGAACCAGAACGCCATACGCCCCATGAACAATAGTCGTTTTCATAACGTCGCCATTATCCCTCCGAACCCGAAGCAATGTCACGCTCGGATTTCTTGGTGGCATTCGCCGTCCTGGCGGATGTACAACTCAACCGCCAGTTTGCCACCACCCGCTCCATGGCCTCCACCTGCTCCTCCATACTCTCCACCATCTTGAACTGCGCCCGGCAACGATCCAGATTCTGGCCGTAACGACTGGTCTTGAAATACGGGTCCCCCTCCAGATAGTCCGTCAAAAAACGAATTCCAAGCATCAGCGTCATCAACCGGCAGGAGAACACCAACTCCTCCCGCTCAGACTGATTCAGGAAGGACGCCTCGGCGAGATAACCCCGGGCAACTGCATCGAACATCTCGATCCGCATCCGCACTCTGCCCACATCCCGCTCGTCCTCGGCCGCCGCCGCTGTGGCACTACGCACCATATCGCCGAAATCATAAAGGACCAGTCCCGGCATCACCGTGTCGAGATCAACAACACACACCCCCTCACCGGTAACATCGTCAATCATGACATTATTGATTTTGGTGTCGTTATGGGTGATCCGTTCAGGGATCTCCCCCCTGGCATGCCGCTCCAGCAACCGCCCGCACATCGTCGCCCGCCGCTCAACAAACGCAATATCAGCGCCCGCCCCCGCCGCCCGGTTGCAGGGATCCGCCGCCACCGCCCGCTGTAACGCCTCCAACCGCATCGGTGCATTATGGAAATTGGGGATCGTTTCATTCAACCGGGGCCCCGGCAGGTCGGCTACCAGGTTCTGGAACCGGGCATACGCCTGGGCCGCCTCAAACGCCTGGTGCCGCGTCTCAATGGCGTCATAGGTCCGCGCCCCCTCCACAAACAGGTACATCCGCCACCAATTCCCGTCGGCATCCTGATAACAGGGCCGCGCATCACCCCGGGTGAACACAACGCACAGCGAATGCCGGCTGATGTCTTTGACCCCGGCGGCCGCAAGTTTGGCGCGCATGTGGCCGGTCACACGCACGATGTTCTCCATCACCGCGCACGGATCCCTGAAGATAGGGTGGTTGATGCGCTGGAGCAGGTAGTGAACCGACGCCCCGGCACTGGTGAAGGTGACCTTGAAGGTGTCATTGATGTGACCCGAACCGTAGGGGATCGCCTCGACAAAATCACCCCAGGCTCTGAACCGCTTGACGACCTCGCGGAACTCGCCTGTTATGTTTACACTCATTCGCGCACTCCTGATTCCGTGGTACCAGTACGATAAATAATCAGCGATATCAACGATCTCTTGATTGTTTCTTCATGCCCCCCACTCCACGCTTGAAACGGATACGCCAACGCGCCATGATATGGCGCATTCTCAGGGGAACCACAAGCCGTCATGGATAACTACCTTCACCATCTCGAGGAACAGTATTCACCGAAAACGTCTGCTCGGAAACTTCAGTATATCGAGTACAATTTCGGCGAATTCCTCAAACCCGGCATGACCGCGCTGGAGGTGGGGCCCGGCTTCGGGGAATTCCTCGAAACCCTCAAACGGCACGGAACCACGGACGTGGATGTGATTGACCGGGACGAAACCGTGCTCCGGCATGTCGCCGCCCGGCACGCCATTTGCCACGCATGGCCGGCGCCCGTCGAGGAACTCGCCGCACTGGAACACTCGCTCAGGAAATATGACGTGATCTATCTCTCCGAGATCCTGGAACATGTCCGGAAGGAATCCATCATTGATGTCGTGCGCCGGCTCTACGCCCGCCTGAAACCGGGCGGCGCCATCCTCATCGTGGCGCCCAACGCCGGCAATCCGCTGTGTTCCGTCGAACTGTATGCCGACTTCACGCACGAGACCGCCTTCTCGGTCAACGCCTTCCGGCAGATTGTTGACGCGGCGGGCATTCCGCCGGACAGTCTGGCCGTGTTCGGCTACCGGATCCCGCCGGTCTCCCTCGTCAATCTCCTGCGGATCGTCCTCCAGAAACTGCTGCACCTGTGCCTGCTGGGCATCATGATCATCAATGGCGCCAACTACTCCCGCATTCTACAACCTAACCTATGCGCGGTGATCCGCCGCCCGGCATCCTGATCCGACTCCACAGGTCACCCCCCCCATCATAAGAAGGCGAAACCTGTTCAAACTCTTCTCTTTTCCTCATGCGCCAAATCACTACAATCACCACCCTTTGCGTCCCATCCAGAAATAGACATCCCCTTTGCCGGAGAACCCCATGGTTGCAGAACTTGACCCGAACGAAGCACTCGACACCTCATCCATCCCGCGTCTCGCCTCGGAACTGAATATCGCCCCCCGCCAGATCCTCTCCGTGGCCAAACTGCTCCTCGACGGTAGCACCATCCCCTTCATCGCCCGCTACCGCAAGGAAGTGACCGGCAACCTCGACGAGGTCCAGATCGGCAAAATCCAGGAACGCCTTCAATACTACCGCGACCTGGAAGACCGCCGCACAACCATCCTTCAGTCAATCGAGGAACAGGGCAAACTGACCGACGCCCTGAAGGCCAAAATCCTGGCGTGCAACACCAAGAACACGCTGGAGGATCTCTACCTTCCCTTCAAACCGAAACGCCGCACCCGCGCCATGATCGCGCGCGAAAAGGGCCTCGCCCCCCTGGCCGAACTCATCCTCCAACAGGCATTGACAGGCGACCCCGAACAAGCCGCCCAACCCTTCGTCAACGCGGAAAAGAAGGTCGCCTCCACCGACGAGGCCCTGTCCGGCGCCCGCGACATTGTCGCCGAACAGGTGTCGGAGAACGCCGAGATCCGCGCCTTCGTTCGCCAGTCGTTCGCCGCCAACGGCGTCGTTGTCTCCGAGGCCGTCAAGGATGCCACCAGGGAACCCACCAAGTTCGAACTGTACTACGACTTCAAGGAGAAGGCCGCCGATATCCCCTCCCACCGCTATCTGGCCATCCGGCGCGGTGAGGCCGAAGGCGTCTTGCGCCGCTCGCTCGTCATGGAGTCCGAACCTGTCTTGAAACGGATCGGGCAACTGATGAAGGCGAATGACCGTTCGCCGTTCGCCCTCCATCTCACAACGGCCATCGAGGATGCCTACAAGCGCCTCATCACCCCCAGTGTCGAAACCGACATCTCCGTGGATCTGAAACTGAAGGCCGACCGGGCCGCCGTGGAGATCTTCGCCAAGAACCTGCGCAACCTTCTGCTTGCCCCGCCCCTGGGCGGACGGGCGGTCATCGCCGTGGACCCCGGCATCCGGACCGGCTGCAAATGCGTGGCCCTCGACGCGACAGGCAAGTTCCTCGCCAACACCACGATTTACCTCAGTCAGGGCGAGCGCGCCGAAATGGAGGCCCGGATCGATCTGGCAAAATTGATTGCCAAGCATCAACCCGCCGCCATTGCCGTTGGAAACGGTACGGCCGGCAGGGAGACCGAATCCTTCATCCGTGACACACTCAAGAAGGCCGGCATCAAGAACGTCATGGTCATCCAGGTCAATGAATCCGGCGCCAGTATCTACAGCGCCTCCGAGGTGGCCCGCGATGAATTCCCCGATCTGGATCTGACCGTACGCGGCGCCATTTCAATCGGACGCCGTTTGCAGGACCCACTGGCTGAACTTGTTAAACTGGATCCAAAATCCATTGGCGTCGGGCAGTACCAACACGACGTCCATCAACCCTTGCTCGCCCAGAAACTCGAGGATGTCGTGGTCAGTTGCGTCAATCACGTTGGCGTGGAACTGAACACCGCCAGCGCCTTTCTCCTGGCCCGCGTTTCCGGAATCGGCGGAAGTATCGCCAAAAAGGTGGTTTCATACCGCGATAAGACCGGCGCCTTCCACAGCCGATCGGAATTGCTGAAGGTGTCCGGACTGGGACCCAAGGCCTTTGAACAGGCGGCCG
>CAZHRU010000095.1:0-9610 GCA_964535015.1 uncultured Verrucomicrobiota bacterium
TCGCGAGGCCACACATGTCCAGGTGGAAAACGCGCGGCGAGCCCTGGCGGAGGCGTCCGACGCCTTTTTCGGGCATCCGAGCGGGCAGATGGCGGTGGCGGGGGTTACGGGGACCAATGGGAAAACCACGACTACGTTCATGATCAAGGACATGCTGGAGTCCGCTGGAAAAAGACCTGGATTGATTGGTACGGTGCAATACGAGGTGGGCGGACGGGTGATTCCGGCGGCACGCACGACGCCCGAGTCGAGCGATCTCCAGGGGCTTCTGGATCAGATGCTCAAGGCGGGATGTCAGAGTGTGGTGATGGAAGTCTCGTCCCACGCGCTGGATCAGGATCGTGTTCACGGGGTTGACTTTGATGTGGCGGTTTTCACGAACCTGACGCGTGATCATCTGGACTATCACAAGACGATGGACAACTATTTTGCCGCCAAGCAGAAGCTTTTTCAGATGCTCGGGTGCGGCAAGCGCGGGGTGGCGGTGATCAATGCGGACGATCCGAGGGGGGTGGAGTTGATCCGGGAAGCGTGGCGACATGCCGAGGTGGTCACCTTCGGGTTGAACGACGGGGCGGCCGTGAAGGCGGAGGACGTTGTTTTTGACGGCAAGGGCAGTGCATTCCGCATCCGGGGTCCATGGGGGGAGTGCGAGGCCCGCGTCAATCTGTTGGGACGTTTTAATGTGCAGAATGCGTTGGCGGCCTATACGGCGGGCCGGGTGCTGGGGCTGGACGATGCGACGGTGCTGAAGGCTCTGGCGGGTCGGCAGGCGGTACCGGGGCGGTTGGAAGAGATTTCCACGGGGCGCGGGTTCCGGGTGTTCGTGGACTATGCCCACACCGATGACGCCTTGGCGAATGTTCTGGAGACCCTGAGGCCGTTCACGAAGGGACGGTTGATCGTTGTTTTCGGTTGTGGAGGAAACCGCGACCATAGCAAGCGGGCTCTGATGGGTTCGGTGGCGTCACGTCTAGCCGACTTCTGTGTGCTGACCTCTGACAATCCGCGTCGTGAGGATCCCCGTTCCATTCTTGATGAGATCCGGCAGGGGTTTGGCGGGAGTGGCCGGTACGAGGTGGTCGAAGATCGGGCGGCGGCCATCGGGACAGGGCTGTCGCTTGCCCGGGATGGGGATGTGGTGCTTATTGCGGGCAAGGGGCATGAGTGTACCCAGGAATTTGCCAACACCATTGTGCCGTTCGATGACCGGCAGGTCGCGCGCGGGTTGCTGACGCGAAGCGCGGGATAAGCAGTATGCCGACATTTCATTCATCCGAGTTAGCGGCCTGGTGCGCCGGCGAGTGGGTCATGGGTACACCGGCGGCAATTTGCGGGATTGTGCATGACACGCGGCAGGTGCAACCGGGGTTTCTGTTTGTCGCGATTCCTGGCAGCCGGGTGGATGGTCATGATTTGGTGGGAGAGGCGGCGGCACGGGGGGCGGTAGCGGCTCTGGTTTCGCGGGAGGGGCTGGTCCGGGCCGGGCGGCATGTGCCGTGTCTTGTGGTGGACAATACGGTGCGGGCGTTGGGGGGGCTGGCGGCTGGATATCGTCGGCGATTGGGGTTGCGGGTGGTGGGGGTTACGGGCAGTGTGGGAAAGACCACGGTCAAGGAGATGATCGCCGGGATGCTGGCCACCACCTTTACGACGGCACGTACGCAGGGTAACTGGAACAACGAGATCGGGTTACCGCTGAGTCTGTTGCAGGTGCCGGAGGATGCCGGGATGGCGGTGCTTGAACTCGGGATCAGTCATCCGGGAGAGATGGCGCCATTGTGTGATATTGCGGGGCCCGACTGGGGGGTCATTTCCACTGTGGGGCCGGTGCATCTCGAGTTTTTCAATTCGGTAGAAGCGATTGCCCGGGAGAAGGGGGTCCTGTTCTCCAGTTTGCCGGCGGCAGGAACGGCGGTGCTGAGTGTTGACGACCCTCACTACGGATTACTGCGGGGCATGGCGTCCTGTCGAGTGTTGAGTGTTTCATTGAAGGGTGGAGCGGATTATGTATTGATGGCGCCGGAAGAGGGGCGTGGGAGGAACCGGGTGTTGGAGCGGGCGACGGGAGAGGTGTTCGATTTCCGCATGCCGTTGCCGGGGCGCCATCACCTGCACAATGCGCTTTTGGCAATGGCCGTGGCGCGCGGGTGCGGCGTGAAATGGGAAGCCATTGCCACGGGGCTTGAGCAGTACAAGGCGCCTCCGATGCGGTGGCAGCGGATCGAGGCGGGAGGTGTTGTTCTGATCAATGACGCTTACAATGCCAATCCCATGAGCATGCGGGCGGCGATCCGGACCTTTGCGGAGATGGCGGTGCGAGGAGGGCGGTGGCTGGTGTTGGGGGACATGCGTGAACTGGGGGAAGGGGAAGTGACCGAGCATGAAGCCGTCGGGCGGATGATCGGGTCCGGCGACTGGCGCGGACTGGTGGCGGTTGGGCGGTTGGGCGGACATCTGGCTGACGGGGCCGTGGCGGCCGGTTTGGATCCTGCGCGTGTTGTCCGTTGCGAAACGGCCGAACGGGTTGCCGGGGTTCTGGATGGCCGGGTCCGGTCCGGGGATGCTGTGCTCTTCAAGGCGTCGCGGGGTGTGCATCTAGAAACGGCGGTTGAAAAGATTTTGGCGGATTTGAACAAGCGTGGGTGACGGTGCCGGAGGGCATCGGCGGAGTGAGTCATGTTTTACTATCTTCATCTTTTGAGTGGATGGGCATCCGAACTGAGGGTGTTCCGGTATATTACGCTCCGGGCACTGGCTGGGGCGGCCACGGCCTTTCTGTTGAGTGTGGTGCTCGGTCCATGGGTCATCCGGCAGTTGAAGCGGTTGAAGGTCCAGCAATATGTGCGCAAGGAGGAGGCGCCGCCCCTGCATGTGTTGCACGGAAAGAAGGAGGGGACCCCCACGATGGGCGGGATACTGATCATCGGGTCGGTGACGGTCTCCACCTTGTTGTGGGCGGTTCCGACCAACGTGCAGATCCTGCTGACGCTGGCGACCTTCCTTTTCATGGGGTGGGTCGGATTCATGGACGACTACGCCAAACTCATAGGGAAGAGTGCCAAGGGGTTGAGTGCGCGTGCCAAATCGCGGTTGCAGTTGCTGTGGGCGCTGGTTGTGGGCGGCCTTCTGCTGGTGTTGCCGGAGACCGGGGCGACGGTGCGCCAACTGATGGTCCCCTTTTTCAAGGATCCCGTGATCCGGGACCTGGGGGTTGTGTTGACGCTGGTGTTTGTGGCTGTGGTGGTGGTGGGCGCCAGCAATGCGGTGAACCTGACCGACGGGCTGGACGGATTGGCCATCGGGTGCACCAGTTCCGTGGCGTTGGCGTATCTGGTCATGGCGTATGTGACGGGGCACAAGGCCTTTGCCGAATACCTGTTGGTGCCGTATGTGCCGGGGAGCGGGGAACTGGCGGTGTTCTGCGGATGTCTGTTGGGCGGCAGTCTGGGGTTCCTCTGGTACAATTGTCATCCGGCGCAGATGTTCATGGGAGACACCGGCAGTCTGGCCCTTGGGGGGGCCATGGCCATGGTGGCGATCCTGATCAAGCAGGAGATTCTGCTGGTGCTGATTGGCGGGGTGTTTGTGATGGAGGCGGTGAGTGTCATTTTGCAGGTGGCCTCGTTCAAATTGCGGGGCAAACGGATCTTTGCAATGGCGCCGATCCATCATCATTTCGAACTGCGCAAGTGGAGCGAGACCCAGGTCACGATCCGTTTTTGGATTCTTTCCATTCTGTTCGCCCTGCTGGGCATGGCCACGTTGAAGATCCGGTAGCGGAATGAAAGTGGAGCGACATCCTGTGAGCGTGGAGACGGCGCTGGTGCTCGGTCTGGGATCGAGTGGCGAGGCGGCGGCCCGTTTGTTAAGGCGGCAGGGGGTGCGGGTCTGCCTGGTGGACAAGGGCAACACGGCGGACATTGAACAGCGCGCGTTGGTGTTACGTCGTGAGGGGGTTGAGGTTTTCACGCAGGCGGTCGAGTTGCCCGGCGGCACGTTTGACCTTGGGGTGCTCAGTCCGGGCATTGACTCGAACGGGCCGTGGGTGATGGAGTGCCGGCGGCGCGGCATTCCGGTGATTTCCGAATTGGAGTTGGGATGGAGGCATCTTTCAAGCCGCGTGTTGGCGGTGACGGGGTCCAATGGCAAGAGCACGCTGGTCAAACTCTGTCGTGATGCGCTGCGCGTTGCGGGGTTCACGGCGGAAGCCGGCGCGAACTTCGGGACGCCGCTCAGCGCTTTGGCCCTGAGCGATCCGGCGCCCGACTGGATTGTGGCCGAGGTCAGTTCCTTTCAACTGGAGACGGTGGATTGTTTTTCCCCTGACGTGGCCATACTTCTCAATATCAATCCCAATCATCTGGACCGGCATGGGACGCTGGAGGAATACCGGGCGATGAAGTTGCGGCTATTCCGGCGGATGGCGGAGGGGCAGACGGCGGTGGTTCCGTTGGAGGGGTTGGATCATGAGATGAGAGCGGCGATTCCGTCCAACTGCCGGCGGAGTACATTTGGACTGGCGGTATCGGCAGACGTCCGGTATGTGAACGGGGCTGTTGAAGGCGTGGGGTTGGAGGGGCCGGTGACGGTTCTCGGGACGGCGTTTGACAATGGGGTGATGGGGTTGACGGCGGCGGCCTGTGTGGCGGCGATGCAGGGGTGCGGTGTTGATCCGCGCTGTGTGGCGGTGGCGGCGCGGCACTTTGAGCGGCTGCCGCACCGGATGCAAACGGTGGCGGTGATCCGAGGCGTGACGTTTATCAATGACAGCAAGGCCACCAATCTGGCGGCCATGGCGGCGGCCTTGCAGATGGGTGTCGGGCCGGTGCGATTGATTGCAGGGGGGTTGCTGAAAGAAAAGGATTTGGCGGGGGTGAAAAAAATACTCGTCAAGCGCGTTAGTGCGGTCTATGTTATCGGGAAATACTCGCGTGAAATGGCATTGGCATGGCAAGATGCCGTGCCGTGTGTGGTTTGCGCGGGATTGAAAGATGCGGTTGACTGCGCGTGGCGTGATGCGAAGGATGGGGAAACAATCCTGCTTTCACCGGGGTGCGCGAGTTTTGACCAGTTTAAAAGTTTTGAGGATAGAGGCGAACAGTTTATTGGAATGGTGTCTGAGATTAACAAAGGAGAGTTGATGTGAAAAAGGCGTGGGCATTTGGTGTTGTGGCGGCAGTGCATGTGGTGGTTTTGGGATCGTTGTTGCTTCAGGGGTGCGGGACAACGCGTCCGCAGCCGGTGACGCAGGCGGACCCCCCGGTGGTGATGCCCCCGGTGACTGAGGCCCCTGTTCTGCCTCCGGTGGTGGAGCCCGCGAAGGTGGAATTACCTCCTGTGGAATTCTCCAAGAAGACGTACACGGTGAAAGCCGGTGACAGTCTTTCCCGGATTGCGCAGCGGTTCAACGTGTCGACGCGCGATATCATCAAGATGAACAAGATCAGCAATCCGAACAAGATTGCTATCGGCGCCAAGTTGACGCTTCCGGGGTATGTGGATTTGAATGCCAAGGAGCCACCTCGTCCGCCTCGCAAGGTCGTGCCGAAAGTGGCGAAGAAAGCCACGGCGCCGAAGGCGGTAAAGAAGGCAGATGTACCGGTTGAGGCGGGTGAAGTGTCGGCCGTGACGACAGGCGAAGCGCCGGTTCCGACGGCGGATGCGGCGGTGCTGGCAGCGAAGCCCGGCGAACTGTTGCACGTGGTGGAGCCGAACCAGCAGTTGGAAGCCATTGCGATGATGTACGGTGTGCGGGTTGAGGAACTGGTCCGGTTGAATAACTTGACGTCGCCGGATGTGAAGGTTGGTCAGACCCTTAAGATTCCGCCACCGGTTGAGTGATGTGGAAGGCCCCCAGCATTTTGGTGGGCATCGTCCTTTTGCTTCTGGCGCTGGGCATCGTGATGTTGGCCAGCGCCAGTTCCGTTAAAGGGGACGATGTTCACAAGGACCCGCACTATTTTCTCCGGCGTCAGCTTGTGTTTCTGGCGGCGGCGGTGGTGGCGGGTGTGGTTGGGGCATCGGTGGATTATCACTTCTGGAAGAAGTATTGGATCCCGGTGGCTGTGGCGGCGGTGGTGGTGTTGGTGTTGGTGTTGGTGCCGCACATCGGGTCCAAGATCGGCGGGAGTCGGCGCTGGCTCAAGATAGGACCGATCAGTCTCCAGCCTTCGGAGTTTGCCAAGTTTGCGCTTGTTGTTGCGCTTGGCGGTTGGATTACGCAGGTGGGGCAGAGGATCGGGACGCTCAAGGACGGTATCATCAAGCCGGCCATCCTGTTGGGGGTCATGCTGGGGTTGGTATTCCTGGAGCCGGATTTCGGAACGACGATTCTGCTGGCCAGTGTTGGGGGGATACTGTTGCTGGTGGGAGGGAGTCCGCCTGCCTGGTTGGGGCTGGGCGGGGTGGTGGGGTTGTGCGGGTTCGCGGCGGCGATTCTGCGGGACGACGTCCGGCGCGGGCGAATCCTGGCTTTTCTGATGCCGGACAAATACCCTGCGGCGGCCTATCAACTCGGGCAATCCGAAGACGCCTTCACGCTGGGCGGATTCTGGGGAGTGGGACTTGGGGAGAGCATTCAGAAGCACTACTATCTGCCCGAGGCGCACACGGATTTCATCCTGGCGATCGTGGGGGAGGAACTCGGGCTGATGGCCACGATCATGGTGGTGTTTCTTTTTGCGGCGCTGTTTGTCTGCGGGATATTGATCAGCCTGCGGGCGAGGGATCTGTTCGGGCGCCTGTTGGGGTTCGGGTTGACATTGATGATCACGATGCAGGCGGTGATTAACATTGGCGTGGTGACGGGCTGTCTGCCTACGAAGGGATTGCCGCTGCCGTTTATCAGCTATGGGGGATCGAGTCTGGTCATTTCCATGGTCAATATTGGTGTGCTGATCAACATTGCCCGGCAAGGGGTCTGGGATGCGGATAAGTTACCGATGGGTGCGCGCGACAGGGCGCGGTGGCTGTAGGGGTGGTTCGCGTCACGTTGTGGCGAGGACATGGGTGACGGCCTTGATGAACTCCGCATCGTTCGGAGCCGGGATGAATTTCGCCACATTGGCATACGAAACATCCATGCGGAGATGGATGCCGCTGTCGTCGTAGAGGATGATTGGAATCCGGCGGGTGGCGTGGGTATCGCCGAGCAGGCGGGCAAGCGTAGGGCCGCTACATCCGGGCAGCAGGTATTTCAGCAGAATGGCGTGCGGTTGATGGTGGGTGCTGGCCTCAATGACATCGCCCGGGGTGGCCAGCGGGCGCGGATCCATGCCATGGGTTCTGAAAAGTCGAACCAAGTGGTGTCGCACCGCCTCATCGTCCTCGACGATCATGATTTTGTGTGGGATGGCGGGTCGAAGTGAAGAGTGCGGTGCGGTTATTCGGTTCGCCAGGATGCTCTTGATGGCGGAGAGCAGAAGATCGGGGGGTGAGGTCTTGGCGACGAAGCCCGCGGTGCTGGTGTCAACGAAGAACTCTCTGAGGTTGGCGCGTGCCGTGAAGATCAGGACGGGAATAGTTTTGCATTCCGGGTTTTGCGCCACTGTCCGGAGGAACCCCATACCGCCCAGGCCCGGTATGGAAACATCCAGTACAACCAGATCCACCTTCTGGTTTGTGAGGTTTTCGAGAGCCGCTTCGGCGGAAGCGACGGTGATGACGGTATAGCCCTCGGAACGCAACTGATCGCCTACGGTCATGAGGATGGCCTGATCGTCATCGACGAGGAGAATCACAGGTGACTGGGGTGCCGCGTTCATTTGCCTGTATGAAGGCATGGAGGGCGGCAGGTGTCCATCAGGGATTTGCTGAATTGCGATCAGGAAAAGAGGAAAGGACGCCGATGGCGATGGCCACTGTTTGAATGCCGAGGCGGGTTCGGGTATCAGGATAAAGGCGATATCCGGCGTCTTGCGGCGCCGGGTTGCCGTTACTTGGCTGAAGCCGGTGCCGTCTCCACTTTCTCAATTGTGGCAATGGATTTGAGGGTCCGAGCGGTCTTGCCCCTCTTCTCGGTGATGTACCCGGCGCCTGAGACCTTGACCCTTGCGCCCACGAACTCTTCGACCTTGCCTTTGGGGAGGTGAACGTCCTTCCCTTCGTCATCCGTCAGGGTATACCAGGTCATCATGGTGGATCCGTCCTTCTTCTTGTTTTCGTGTTTGGCGACGGTGCCGATCACGGTCATTTCCTGGGTTGCTTGTTCGTTTTCGTGTTTGGCGGGGGTTTTGTCGGGCCGGGTGGATTCCTCGGCCATTGTTCCGGTTGTTGCCAATACCACTGCTGCCAATGCGATCGAGAATACATTCTTCATCATGTCTCCTGTTGTTCCATCCTCCTGGCCCCGGCCGTCGTGTGACGTTCGTAGTAAGGTCAAGAGGTCAGGAACTATATAGTCACATACTAATAATGCAATAGAAAAAAGTGGCCGCCATGTTTCGGTTGTTCCGGCGCCGCCAAATCTTTGGGATGCTGGGTGGGCTCGCTGCGGACGTTCAACGTTTGCCTCCACCGGGGCAAGCCCGGTGGGCGGCTGGTGTCACGTCTTCAGAACCCGGAGATGCGCCCGGTGGGCGGCTGGTGTCACGTCTTCAGAACCCGGAGATGCGCCCGGTGGGCGGCTGGTGTCACGTCTTCAGAACCCGGAGATGCGCCCGGTGGGGTTGCTGAATCGTTGAATCCGTGTTCGAAACGTGGTCTGATACAGGAGTGTCGTCTGGAGGGTGGAGGAGGATGGGATGGACCGGTTTGATTTGCCCATAGTTGAAATCGAGAAGCGACTTATCGAGGCGGCGTCGGGTGGCGGACGGCGCCTTGTTTTGCAGGCACCAACGGGGTCGGGCAAATCGACGCAGGTTCCGCAGATGTTGCTGGATCGGGGGTTGATTCCGGAAGGCAAGCAGGTGATTGTGCTACAACCGCGGCGACTGGCGGCGCGGTTGTTGGCCTGCCGGGTGGCGGCGGAGCGGAAGGGAGCGGTGGGTGGCGAGGTGGGTTACCAGGTGCGGTTTGAGGATTGCTCAAGCCGGGCGACGCGTATCCTGTACGTCACCGAGGGCATTCTGTTGCGGAAACTGCTGGGCGACCCGCTGCTTTCGAAGGCGGCGGTTCTGATATTCGATGAGTTTCATGAGCGGCACTTATTTGGTGATGTCACCTTGGCGCGAGCCTTGGAACTCCAGCGGACGGTGCGTCCGGATCTGACGGTGGTTGTCATGTCGGCGACTCTGGATGGGGGACCATTGGCGCGGTATTTGGAACCCTGTTCGGTGTTGAAGGCCGGAGGGCGGGTGTTTCCGGTACGGATTGACTACTTGCAGAAGCCGGTGGATTTCAACCGTCTGCAGGTTTGGGAGACGGCGGCGGCGGAGACGGTGCGTCTGCTTACGCAGGAGTCTGAGGGTGATGTGCTCGTGTTCATGCCCGGGGCCTATGAGATCCAGAAGACGCTTCAGGCGTTGGCGAGGTATCCGGAGACGAGGGGGATGGCGCTGAAGCCTTTGCATGGTGAACTGGCGCCATCTGATCAGGATGCCGCCGTGGCGCCCACGGACCGGCGGAAGATCATCGTTTCCACGAATGTGGCCGAGACGTCGTTGACGAT
>CAZHRU010000096.1:0-9473 GCA_964535015.1 uncultured Verrucomicrobiota bacterium
CATGTTGACACCACTACATATGGGGGCTACCCACACAAAACCCGGAAGCGGCAATAAAGCATTCTTTGTGCCCATCCGGGGGACTGGCGGGGATTGACAAAGTCCTTGCAGTTCGACTCCAAAACCGGTTGGCACTCGGAAGTAGACGTCAAGGACTTATCAAGATCGTAACGCGGTATTCTCACGGTTGCATCGTGTCGCGATTATGAGATTGAGAATCAGGTTCCGAACTTCACCGGTCCGGTCTCACGCCTATCGTAAGACTGCTCGTGGGTGCAGTAGGGATACACACCCCATAGCGCTCTACAGGCGCCTGGATCATCCTCCGCTTATGCATGAGAACAATCCCATCCTAAACGTGTTGAGTATGGTGTTGTTGATAGGGTTGTTGATGATTGCCGTCTGGGGCACAACGTTCGCCGCTCAGGAAAGTTGACCGCAACAGGTTGTTCGTGTTTTTCAAAGCACACCCACATTCTTGTTGTTTCAGAACGTCGGTCCACGCAGGTCGATGTCGCCGTCGGGCCAGGCGATCGCACCGAGTTGCTTGACCAGCGCCGCGCCGATCGGGCGGGTGACCCATTCGTTGCGGTCGGGAACGAAGTGGCGTATCGGCTTTAATCATAACCTGGCGATGATCGAGAAAGGGGTAGCCGTCAGAGCGGGGCAGGACCTCGGTTTATTCACACGCACGGCGGCACACCGTGATATCTACTTCAACTGGTCCTGGATGGACTACACCACCCTGCGACGGGGAATGCTCCAGATCCTTCCGCGCGAAGGGGAGATGGCAGAATGGCGACGGGACTACCAGGCCATGCGCGAGGAAATGTTCTTCGGCACGGTGCCCTCGTTCGAAGAGATCATGCGCGTCGTGGGCGATTTTGAGCGGTCATTCAACGTGGGTTGACAAACGCAGAGCGGGATGTTGATGGACCAACGCCTTTGGCGTCAGGATTCACACGGTCTTGTCGGCGATAAGGGCGAGGAGTTCCTCCGGGGTAACGACAGGTATACGGGAGTTCTTGAAATCTTCCGTGTTCCGGGAAACGACGTATTGGCAATGGCCCGATTCCGCCAGACTCGCCACCACGGCGTCCTCGAAATCCGGCATGCGCAGGCCTCTGGCCCGGAGGAACTCCTTCTGACCTGCAGGGACGACCTTCAAGGTCGAAAGTAACCAGTCAATCGTCTGGTCGGCCTTCGTGTTTCCGGCATATTTGGTGACGATGTAGTGAATGGTGGTTAGGGCATGGGCTGGAATATGCCCCGAGATCTCCCGTTTCGCCGCGAGGCTGAGTATTTTGGCCGATGCGGCAAAATGCGGTTCACGTTTTTGGATGACATCCAGCAAGACATTGAGGTCAATCATGATTTGCATCAGGATTTCCTCATCAGGTGCGCATGGTATTCCGCGCGGGCATCCACCTTGGGCGGCACGATGCCCGCGATGGTTAGAATCTCGGGGGGCGTATCGCCTTCCGTCAAGGACTGCAACCGAGACAGATAGCGACTGATCAAGGCGGTGACGGAAACGCCGCTGCTTCGCGCATAAGACTTGGCAAATTCTAGCTTGGCGGTCGGCAACCGTATGGTCATTTTGGCGTCATTCATGGGTATCCCTCCATCTGTTGTATGGCAATTATCGTCAGACTGTACGGCATAGTCAATGTGGAATTCGATAAAGACGGGCGGTCGGAATTACCGCAGACGCGCCAGGTCGCGGGCTGCTTCCGCGACGGCGTCCCGGAGGGCCTTCGGTTCGGCGCGCACCACGTAGCCGCCCCAACTCAAGACCCATGGGGCCACGTCGCGCACCTCGGCGACCGGGAACTCCAGCATCAGCCGGCCGTTCTTCAGGAGGCGCGTCTTCTGGCGGGGATGCCACATGCGCTCGGTTATGGCGGCGGCAATCCGCGCCCGGAACACCACGCGTACCGTGAGCGGACGCCCGTCTTTCATATGGACGAACTTCCCGAAACGTGTCGTGATCAGTTTGTCGGCATCGAAATTGGCGATTTCGGACGGCGATATGGCCAGCCAAGCGTACCTGACTGCGATGTACGCAGGGGTTCCCGAAGCGCAAAAGCGGCAGACGTTCAAGGACCTCGAAACCTACTGCGGGCAGGATACGCTCGGAATGTGGGACATCACGCAGGCGTTGGGTCGGTTCTAGTGCCGGGAATATCCGTCCTCGTTATGTCGTGTCCCTGCCAATCACACGAAGAGGAACCTTAGCCCTTCGACAGGCTCAGGGCATTCGCCGCGCCAGCGGGCGCGTCGAATGGCGGAGAGGGTGGGATTTGAACCCACGGTGCCCTTTAGGAGCACACAGCATTTCCAGTGCTGCGCCTTAGACCACTCGGCCACCTCTCCGTGCGACGCAGGGGGGAACCATACGAAATGGGGTGGCGCAAAGGCAAGTTGATAGTGTCCCAGCTTCGTAGTGTCCTGTGCGTGAACTAAGGAGTTGAAATCGAGTTTCAAAGGTGCAACAGTTCGAACTTGGTTTGTCCGGGTTTGCGCGCAACTTGTTGGGTAGGACTGGATAGGGAGGTTCAGCATGCATTGGATTGACTGGGTGATGGTGCTGGTGCCGCTGTTGGGGGTTTTGGGGTTGGCGATCTACACTCAGCGATTTGTGCGCGGGGTGGCGGATTATATTTCGGCGGGTCGGTGTGCGGGCCGGTATTTGCTGACCAGCGCCAGTGGGGAAGCCGGATCAGGGGTGACCAATACGGTTGGGAATGTCGAGAAGTACATGCTGGCCGGGTTCGTGATGTTGTTCTGGGAAAGCCTGGTCACGCCGGTTGTTCTGATCCTGGCGATCACTGGGTTTGTGGTCTACCGGTACCGCCAGAAGCGGGTGTTGACGCTGGCGCAGTTCTTCGAGGAACGTTACAGCCGGCGGTTCCGGTTGTTCATCGGATTTGTCATCTTTGTGGCAGGGGCGCTCAACTACGCCATTTTTCCATTGGCGTCGTATCTTTTTTTCAAGGCGTTCCTCGGGTCGCCGGACAGTTTTCTGCTGTGGGGGGTGGCGATCTCCACCAACGTGGCCATCATGATGTCCTATTTGACGGTGACCCTGATCATGATTTGCTTCGGGGGGCAGGTGACCCTCATGGTTACCGATTGTGTGGAGGGCGTTTTCTCGCATCTGGTTTACCTGGTGATCATCGGCGTTATTTTCAGCATTGTGTCGTGGCAACAGGTGGTGGATGTCCTCACCGGGATTTTACCGGCGGGGGCGCCCGAAGGGGCCGGGGCGGCGATGGCCATAGCGCGGCAGCACAGTTTGATTGACCCGTTCGACGCCTTTGAGGTCAAGGACTTCAATTTCTATGCCACTCTGCTCGGTATTTTTGGCACGGTGTATGCCTGTGGCGCGTGGCAGGGGGGCACGGATTCCGGAGTGCGGCGCTTTCGCCGCATGAAGGGCGGATGGCGGGCATTCTGGGGTCATGGCGCACCTATGCCGGGGTGCTGATGTTGCTGGTGGTGGCGATCGGGGCCCTGACCTACCTGCGGCATCCGGATTTCGCCGAACGATCGAAGACGTTAAAGGCTAAAATTTCCGCGGTACAAACCCCATCCGGCGGGTCGGCTCCGATGGTTTCGGAGGCGACTCCGGTGGGTAGTCAGGCCTGGTTTGAAGGTCGGTCCATGAAGGACGGGTCGGGGCGAGTTCTGAAGAGCGAAGATTTCCAGCGCCAGCGCCAGCAGGCGCCGTTCATGGCGCTGGCCGACATGTTGCCGATTGGGGTCAAAGGGCTTCTACTGGTGATCATGATCATGGGGCTGATCGCCGGCAACGGCAACCATATCATCTCTTGGAGTTCGGTGTTTGTGCAGGACTGCGTGATGCCGTTCAGGAAGAAACCATTTAGTACGGCGCAACACATGATGGCGCTGGTCGCCTCGTGCGTGGGCATGAGGATGTTGACGAGCCGGTGAAGCGGCAGTCACTGTGGAGACGGATGATCGGGATTGACGAACACTTCACGCGGCCGGACCGGGTGATCGCGGTTCTGATTTTCGGTTATGCGCTGGTCATGGCCGGCCTTGTCGGGTTCATGACCTTCTGGCAGTTCGGGTTGTCGCACTGTCTGGAACTGGTGGGAGTGTCGCCCGCTGTGGCGGAAGGATTGCGTCTGGGCAAGCATGGGTGGGCGGTGCTATGGCTTTCGATCGGGATTGTCATTCCCGGTGTGATTGCCCTGGTGACGATGGTCTGGTTCTCCATCGGGAGTGTCAGGGATATGAGGAAATTCTTCAAAATCATGGCCGTGAGGATCCGTGATGAGCATGATGATGGCACGGTGGCGCACCACTGATTGAGAAGAAGGTGCTTGCGTCCGGTCATTGTCGGTATAGAGTTGGGTGGGAATGGAATCCGTAACCTACAAGGAGGCAAGCATGAATGTCCTGCATATTGTGGCGAATCCGAAACCTGAGGTTGAGTCCAATGCCAAGCAGTTGGCCGAAGTATTTTTCAAGGAACTCAAGACCAAGCGGCGGGATCTGTCGGTAACGGAGGTGGATTTGTATGGCAAGCCGCCCCCTTACTACGACTACGCGACCTACCGCCATTACTGGTATCCGGTTTTTGTGGCGGGTTACAAGCCGAGCGAGGGGGAGAAGGCGGCGGCGGCCTACTCCATGGAGCAGTGCAGGCTTTTCAAGGCGGCGGATGTGGTGGTGTTAACGACGCCGATGTGGAACTTCGGAGTGCCGGCGATCCTCAAGGCGTGGTTGGATCAGGTATTGATGCCGAATGTTACCTTCACGATCGGGGCTGGCGGGGTCCAGGCGTTGCACAAGGTGCGGAAAGTGGTGGTGCTGGCGTCCTCCGGGGGGACCTATGAGGGGGGGGATCTCCGGGATGGCATTCGCAACGGGATCAAGGCGGCGGTGGGATTTGTGGGCATCTCCGACGTGGAGGTGGCGTGGGCGCAGGGGCAGAATCCGTTCTTCTTCACGGACCATGAGGCGCGTAAAGCGAAGGCGATGGCGGAAGCTGTTCGGTTGGCGGGTGTTGTGGCTGGACTGTGATTGCGGAGTCTTGATCTCGCGGGGCGGGATGGGTAGAGTGTCGCCCTGCTTATGAGTGAAAAGAATTTACAATCGGTAGTCGTGTCGCCCGGGGGGCGGATCGGCGGATCGCTGGTGGTGCCGGGCGACAAGAGCATTTCGCAACGGATTGCCATGTTGGGTGCGCTGGCATCCGGCACGTCCACCGTCAGGGGGTTCCTTCGCAGTGCAGACTGCGTTAACGTCCTCAACGTGCTTTCCAGCCTTGGTGCGCGGCACCATTTTGAGGGGGATATTCTCTTTATTGAGGGGACGGGCGGCCGGTTTCAGGCTCCGGACGTTATTCTGGACATGGGCAACTCCGGGACGGGGTTGCGCCTGTTGGCCGGGTTACTGGCCGGGCAGACCTTCACCTCTGAACTGACGGGGGACGCCTCGTTGCGGTCACGGCCGATGCGCCGGATCCAGGAACCGCTCCAGCAGATGGGTGCCAGGGTGGAGTTGTTGGGTGCGGGCGGGTGTGCTCCGGTGCGCATTACCGGGGGTGGGCTCAAGGCCATGGATTATGCGCTGCGGGTGGCATCGGCGCAGGTCAAGTCCTGTGTGCTGTTTGCGGGGTTGTACGCGGAGGGGGTCACGAGTGTTACGGAAACGGCGCCCACGCGGGATCACACGGAGCGGCTTCTGAACGCGATGGGAGTGCCGGTGGTGACGGAGGGGTGCCGGGTCAGTGTGAGGGGGTATGGGGTAGCGGGGCCGCGGTTTGGGGCGCGATCGTGGAAGGTGCCGGGCGATATTTCGTCCGCGGCGTTTTGGATAACGGCGGCGGCGGCGGCGCCGGGATGTTTCCTGGAGTTGCAGGAGGTGGGATGGAATCCGCGCCGGAACGCCCTGGTGTCCGTGTTACGGCGGATGGGGGCCCAGATTGAATTTGAGGAAAGTGCGGATACGACGGCCTGTGAGGCCATGGGGACGATCCGGATCGCGGGACGGCGCCTGAAGGCCACGGAGGTGGGAGGCGCGGAGATCCCCGACCTGATTGATGAGTTGCCGCTGGTAGCGGTGGCTGGGGCGCTGGCGGAGGGGCGGACGGTGATTCGCGATGCCGCTGAACTGAGGGTGAAGGAGTCGGATCGCATTCGCAGTGTGGCGGACAACCTGACCCGGATGGGGGTAAAGGTTGAAGAGAAGCCAGATGGGATGGTGGTTGAGGGTGGGGGGCGTCTGAAGGGCGATGTGGTGGTGGACAGTTATGGTGATCATCGGATCCCGATGGCGTTTTCGGTGCTGGCGAACCATGGTGGCGGCCGCGTCGAGATGCGGGATGTGGAGTGTGTGAACAAATCGTATCCCACGTTCTGGGACGATCTTAGACGGGTGGGTGGCCATGTCGGTTGATGTGATTGCGATTGATGGACCGTCGGCGTCGGGGAAAAGCACGGTGGCCCGCAAAGTGGCGGCACGGTTGGGCCGGATTTATGTGGATTCCGGGGCCCTGTACCGCAGTATTGCGTGGAAGGCGATGACGGCAGGGTGTGATACGGGTCGAGCCGAGGCCGTGGTGGTGGCGCTGGGGATGATGAAGGTGGAGTGTGATGTGGTTGGGAACGCGGTGCGGTACCGGGTTGATGGGTATGAACCGGCGGTGGAGATCCGTACGGAGCAAGTCAGCGGGCATGTCAGTCTGGTGGCGGTAGTTCCCGAGGTACGGTCGGCGGTGACGGACTGGTTGAGGGGGATGACCCGGTTTGGGGCGTTGGTGATGGAAGGGCGCGATATTGGGACCGTGGTGTTTCCTGATGCGCGGGCCAAATTTTATCTGGATGCGAGTCCCGAGGAACGGGCCCGGCGGCGGTCGGCCGAATTGGTGGTTCCGGGCGGGAGTGCCGATGTCTCGACGGTAAAACATTCGCTGGAGGACAGGGACCGGCGGGACCGGGGCCGCAAGACGGCGCCGCTGAAGGTAGCGGACGATGCCCAGGTGATTGATACGACCGGGCTGGGGATTGACGATGTGGTGGAGGAGATTGTGAAGCGGGTTGGAAAATAGAAACCATACCACGAAGGACACGACTAAGGAGTAGATGAAATGATTTTGGAAAACTATTCGATGGGGATTGGGGACCGGTTTGGATGCCAGGGCGAGGCGCAACTGCAGGCGTTTGTCCGGGCGGCGGCAAAAGGGATCCAGGTGGTTCCGGTATGGAACAAGTCCGAACGTGAGCACGGGATCATTCATACGGTACCGGCGTCGGTGCGGGTGGAGGCGGATGCGGCGGTGAAGGCCGTGGGCTGGAAGAAGCCCTACCATGTGGATGCCGATCATATTCACGGGAAGATTGTGGACAAGTACCTGGAGGCGGCGGATTTCTTCACGATCGACGTGGCGGAGTTCATTGGCGGGGCGGTGGACGAGGCCGAGGTGGCGGCGTTTGTCAACAAGCGCAAAGGGTCGCTCAAGGCGTTGGTGGCGCAGGGGATCGCGGGGTTGGCGGCGCCGACTGACGCGCAGTTGATGGCGATGATGCGCAAATATCTTCCGGCGGTGAAGGAGGCGGGGCGGACGTACCGGCGCGTGGCGGCGGCGAAGGGGGAAGACAAGTTTGTGGCCGAAGTTTCGATGGACGAGACGGACAGTCCCCAGACGCCGATGGAACTCTTCATGATCCTGGCGGCGGTGGCGGACGAGGGCATCCGGGCGCAGACGATCGCGCCCAAGTTCAGCGGTCGGTTCAACAAGGGGGTGGACTACGTGGGGGATGTGGCGGGATTCCGGCGTGAGTTCGAGGCGGACGTGCTGGCGATCCGTGCGGCCATCGCGGAGTTCGGGTTGCCGGCCAATCTCAAACTGAGTGTTCACTCGGGGAGCGACAAGTATTCGATCTACAAGCCCATCGCAGAGGTGGTCCGGAAGCATGGGGCGGGACTGCACCTGAAGACGGCGGGAACGACCTGGCTGGAGGAATTGGCGGGACTGGCCTCGGCGGGCGGCGCGGGGTTGGAGCTGGCGAAGGAAGTGTACGCAAAGGCGTTGGGGCGGTTTGACGAGTTATGCAAACCCTATGCCACGGTGATAGACATTGATCCGAAGCGCCTGCCGTCAGTGGATGTTGTCGCCCGGTGGAGTTCCAAGGACTACATGGCGGCGTTGCGGCATGATATGAGTTGTCCGGCGTACAATCCCGACATGCGTCAGATGTTGCATGTGGGATACAAGGTGGCGTCGGAGATGGGCGATCGGTATTTGTCGCTGGTCCGGCAGAACGCCGGGGTGGTGGGCGAGTTGGTGGGCGGCAACATCTCGCGGCATCTCGAGGCGGTCTTTGGGGCGGCGCAGGCGGGGTGAAGGTAGCGGGGGCGGGACGGCGTCCCCGCGGTGATCCGTCGTTCAGCCGTTGGTGGGTTTGGCTTTGTAGCCATGTTCCACCTTGTCGGCGACGTCGCGGTATCCGATGTCGCTTTGGTAGATCTGCTTGAAGCAGTCCATGGCCTCAGGAAGGCGTCCGACTTTTTCCAGAATCTTGCCCAGTTCATACAGGGCGGTCTTCTTCTGATCGTCCATGGTGGGGAGTTCGGCGACGGCCTTTTGGAGTTGTTCGATGGCCATGTCGTACTGTGCCTTGGCCTCGAAGCACAAGCCGAGGTGGAAGACGGAGCTGATACGGCGCTGGGCGTTGCGTTGGGAGGCCTGGAACTGCTGGATGGCCTCGGTGATCCGGTTCTGCTGGAACAGGAGCACGCCGAAATCGTGTTTGCTGGCCAGGTCATTGGGGTATCGGGCGATGCGGTCCTGCAGATCGTTGAAGATGAAGGCGGCGCGGTCCTTCTCCTTGATTTCCGCGGCGGTGGTCATTCCGCTTTCACGCAGTTTGGTGATTTCGAGGTCAAAGGCAAGGATCCGGGTGGCGCTGATGGTCTGGTCGATGGTGGGGTCGCGTCCGCCGACCACGGCCTGGGCATCCTGGAGGGTGGCGATGGATTCCTCGAACATCTTGTTGTTGGCGTAGAGTTGGGCGAGGGCGCGGCGGTAATTGACGTTGGCGGGTTCGCGCTGGATACGCGCCTTGTTTTCGGCGATGAGCATCTCGATATCGTCCTTGCCCTTGACGGCCTTTTCTTCGCGTTCTAGCATTTCGGCCTTGCGTTCGTCGCGGATCATCCGGCGGAAGGAGCCGCCCGTGGCGGCGGTTTCCTCCCAGCCGTCGTTGGTCATGCTGGCGATGGCCATGGAATCCTTGAGCATTTTCAGGGCGGCGGAGTCGTTCGGTTTCAGTTCCACGAGGGTTTCGAAGCAGTCGCGGCCCAGGCGGGGCTGGTCGGTTTGCATATACAGGCGTCCGAGATTTTCCAGGATTTCGGTATTGCCGGGGTGGTGTTCGAGAAGCATGGCGAGGGTTTGGATGGCGATTTCGGGTTCATTGGCGGCCTCGGCGGCCTTG
>CAZHRU010000097.1:0-9433 GCA_964535015.1 uncultured Verrucomicrobiota bacterium
GCCGCCGTGGCCTTCATCAGCACGGCGGATGCCACCGGCGTAGGCGACAAGTAAAGCCTCACTGAGACCCTCTCGCTTCTATAGCCTTCATCGCTTCTTCGAGGGCTTTCAATACGGGCTCTGTGCCCCTCTTCTCGCTCGGGTTGGCTAACTTGTCCACGTCGGCTGCCTGCTTCTTCCATTCGTGAAGTAATGGGAGCGTCTTTCCATTGCCGATCTTCCCCACTGCAATCGCTGATTGTACTCGCACATCTTCTCTAGGGTCGGAAAGGGTCCCTAACACGGCCTCTGAGTCTTCTGCCGACCCAATTGTCCCCAACGCAATGACTGCCCGGTAACGAACTCCCCCATCCTTAGATGCCAACAGACTCGTTACCTCTTTCCGAAAGGCGCTTCCTCTGTCTTTCATCTCAGCAACAATAGTCAACGCACGTTGAACTATGAACTCGCCATAATGATCTGGCGATGAGAGTATGCGCAGTAGAATTGGCTCTGCGTCCTTTCCCAGAGTAAGGATCTGCGTCTTGTCTTCTTTGAATTCCTGTGACTTGAGCAACGTCAACACTCTTTGTTCCAATTGGTCGGGTTCAGCCGCCTGGTCTATCGTGCCGGAAATCAGTAGGACTGCAATGGCTAGAGTTAATGGCATGCGCAATTGGTTATACATTGGACACCTCCCTCAGTGAACAAACTTCGAACTCTGTATTGACGTTGCCTGTGCTGGTTTGATCCGACGGCATTCGTTGACATCTGAGTCACTCAATTTGGTCGCGTGAAAGACGTATTGTTCGGTGCTGCCGTCGTGCCCACTGTCGATCAGTACATGCATGAGTTCGTGGGTGATCGTGGTGCGATTCTTGCCACCTGCGGAAACGACAACATTGTTTTGTCGCTTCGCGGGATGCGTTCCGAAAGCTCCCTCTCGCGTCTGTTCTCCGGTGCTTCCAGACGATAATGCGTTGACGTAGAAGACAATGACGTCGTCTTTGGCATCTGTCCCAAGAGCGTCGAACAATGCTTTCTCTTCATCTGTAAGGTTCGGCGCAGAAGGGAACTCATCGAGACTTCCATCTGCCAAGTTAACGCCGGTTGGCGGATCAACTATTTGTATCGTACTCTCTTCGACACGCGTACCGGTTTGCGCATATCTCTCCCTTGCCCACTTAATGTCGGCCTCGACATCGGCTACCGTCGTGACTGGGGTTCCGCCATCCGCTTGTTTCTTGTCTCGAAGAATATAGACCGTCAGGGTCAGCGTCTTGACGAGCGGAACATGAGCTTGTTTCTCGCAGATTGCGGCACCAGCGGCCGGATAGACAACCTTCGTGTCGCCGTTTAGCGCAATCTTGTGACTTCTGTCATTCTTTACGTCGTCCGCGACACTCTCAACGGGATGGTCGTCGTCAACATCATCGCCCATCAGCATCAATGACTTTGATTCGAATACGCCGCTGCCTGCTGCTGTTTCATCAAGTTCGATCTCCGTAGCGTCATCATCATAGTCGGAACCTGGACTGTCGGAAGACAGTTTGACGCTTACCTTGCCACTGCCCTTCTTCGACTGATCGTTGACGCGCACAAAGAACTTGTCTGGGTCGGAATCGATGAAATCGGCTTTGACCGTTGGCGGTGTACCTTGGTAGCCGTCCTGCCATTTCGCAACCTTCAGACTGGGGGTTTCATTCTTATCTTTGTCAAGGAACTCCACTTTCAGGACGACCGCCGTCGTGGTCTGACTGGTGGAATTCGTTGTGGGGGTGTGGCATGACACCGTGATGGGATAGGCACCTGGCGAGGCGAAGGAAAAACCATTGGTCACACCCGTGGAACTCGTTGCCCCCGGCGTCCCGCCAGTCTGCCACTCGTACAGGAAACCGGTCGCAACCGGATTGTTCGAGGCCCAACCCGGACCCGGCACCACCCCCAGAACCGCCACCTGATTCGTCGAAAGATAGAAGTTCGTGTTCGCCACCAGCGTCTCAGGTGGCACACTGTTGGAGGATATCATCACAATGTTGTTGATCAGCAACTTGCCGGGTGTATTGGCGGACAGGACATGCGTGCCGCCACCAGACTTGACCAATGTCCATGGACTCCCATCCGCTGGACCCTTCAACACATCCACGATTTGTGTGCCTGCCCCCGCACAATACCACGACCAGGATTCATTTCCCCCGTAATGGTACATCGTGAATACCCCAGTGCCTTTCGCGACAATCCGGATCGGATACGTCCCCCCACTATAGACCCCCGCATATACACTGCCCACCGAGGCCCCCACATTGGTGACTTGCGACATCGCCAACACACTCATGTCTTTCGGCAATCCCTTCACCGTCTTCGCACGCTGCTTCGGTTCCGCCACATCCTTCGGCGGCGCCAACACGCGCACCCTGATCGGACTCAATCTCCTGCCACCAACCACGGTCGCCGTGATCCGATACGTCCCGGCAGTCTGGTAACACGCCAGTAGACGGTTGCCCGTCCTAAGGATTTTCCCGCCTGCGCCATCGCCCAAATTCACGGTGACTCCCTTGGCCCCCTCGGGGCCTGACACCCCCAAGTAGAAACCATCCCCCGCCTGCACGTCAACCAATCGTTGCCCCGTCACAATGTCAATGGTGTAGCATTTAGGATCGAGTTCCCAGATCGGTTTGGAGGCATCCACACTGATCGTAGACGAAGTCAGTCCCGCCTTGGCCGCCGCACGATCCGTGTCCGCCGCCGGAGCGTTCGCCATGGCAAGAGTCGGCTCCTGCCCGAACTCGGAAACCGTGGCGGCGGCAGATTCGGCGACCTCGACCCCATCACCCGCCCCGAACAGCACCGACTGAAATATACGCGCCAGTCCGTTGGTAACCGACACCGCGATCACGCTCCCTGCCGGATTCCCCGCCAACGGTACCGTGTTCGTGAACCACGGCGTCACTCCGGAGGGATACAACGCCACCGGGGCACACACCGACCGAAAAGTCGCATCGCAGACTTCCATCACCAGTTGCGCGTTCGGCTCCACCGACGCCGATACCGCCAATCCAAGGTCGCCCGGGATCGCCTTGCGATTGACAGAGATCAGCAGGCGGTTCGTACCCAATTCCATCGATTCACCACCCAGGCCAGGTTGCCAGCCGCACCAAGCGTCGTTGGTGATCCATAGTCCCCCATTCATGCGCCCGCTCAACGCCCATGCCGGGCGGGGAAAGTAGTTGGTGTTCCCGTCGGTGAACCGCGGGTCGCCCCACGGGAAGACAGCCGGGTCCGTTGCGGCGACAGCGGCGACGCCCGACCCGGCGCGTGGCGCCGCCAAGACCGCCACAGCAGGAAACACCAAAACACACGCCAGAAGCGCCAATCCCGCATAAGCAACATCAAATCGTTTCATGTGACTATCACTTGTTGTTAACCTATCGCTAACCAAAGGCCAACGTAATTACCGCAACTCACAAGTGACGTCAATCACATTATTACTTTTTTATTTTAGTCTATTAACTGAACTAATGCGTTGCCTTGCACGCCGCGCCGCCGTGAGGCGGATTTCTTTTTCGTTTTCATGGTCTATTGCTCCGTATACCCCGTTGGCCTCGGGAATGTCGCCGTCTTGAATCCGTCGTTCTTCCAGTCAGTTCGGTTGATGGGGCGGTCAAAGCCGTCCCATCCAGTCACCCATCTGGATCTAGCGGCCAACACCTTTCGACGCGGACGCCCACTCCTTGAATCCGTAAAGTCGGAGCCAGAAAACCGCCGGTACGCCAAGAGACGTCACCGAGAGTCAAAGGGATCGCCGGTTCGATCTGCCGCTTCTTGCACCACACGCGCACCCGTTCCACATGCTCAACTCCCTTGAAGTAATCGCGCCCTTTCGGGAGGCCCGCCACTTCTTCTGTGCCGCCTTCCTGCTGGCACGCCAACAGACCGGTTCATCACAGTATCGCTGGTCATGGCGCACCTCGGGTCAGACAGGTAGAACTTCTTGCAGTGCGAACACTTACGGGGGGGCTGGACGCTTCATCCGCCCATCTTCCAATCCCCGTCAAATCACACTATGACAATCGGCCGCCACGCCTTCAATCACCCAGGGAAGAAGATGTTTTATTGTGAACCAAGGAATGCGAAACGCATGTTCAAACCGCCACTCCAACTACACTTTGGACTTGGCGTTGGAAGGGAAGGGAGGAAGTCTAACTATATTGTCAAAAATACGGGGCTTTTCTTCTTCCTCGTATGCACAACCGCATTCAGGAAATACGGCGCACACAACTTGTTGAACCTTACACAGCCAGACAAACAATTTCAAATCGTACTTTCATGTTGGTCGCCGTGTGACTTTGCTTTCTTGCCCACTTGAACATTGCTTTCCCATTGCACAACTTCACAACCATCGCTATCATGCGCGCCATATTGTCACTGCGTCAAAACGACTATGAAATCCGGTTTTCTCGATAAACTGATCTCCAGGCTGGATCGTTTGGACCCCGCCAGCGTTCAAACGCATTTCCTCCGCCTTGCCAAGGAAAAAGGCCTTCTGGAAACCATCTTCCAGTCCATTCAGGAAGGCGTGGTCGTCCTCGATGGCCAAAGCAATATCACCTACGCCAATCGCGCCGCCGGCAAGTTGATCGGATTCCGCCACGATGATGTCGTCGGCAAACCCATGGCGCGATACCTGCGGGATCTGAATTGGGACCGCATCCTGGATCTCGACGCCGGCGAATGGACCAAACTTGTCAGCCACGAAATCGAAGTGACCTACCCCGAACACCGCTTCCTGAGTTTCTACGTGGTCCCGCTCGCCGCCGTCGAAAGCGAAGAGAAAGGCGCCGTCATCATCCTCCGCGATGTGACCCGCGACCGCGAACACGAGGCCAACCTGGTGGAATCCGAACGGATGAATGCCATCACCCTGCTGGCAGCAGGCGTCGCCCACGAAATCGGCAACCCCCTGAACGCTCTTAATATTCATCTCCAACTGCTGGATCGCGAAATCAAGCGAACCGAAGGCGACTCCAATGAATCCCTGCTGGAACTCGTTGACGTGGCCCGCAAGGAAGTCTCGCGACTGGACTTGATCATCACCCAGTTCCTCCGCGCCATCCGCCCCACCCACCCCAACCTGGAACCCGCCCTTGTCACCGTCGTGCTAAAGGAAACCCTCCGCCTCCTGAAACAGGAAGTCGAAAACCGCGGCGTCCATGTCGAATTGGAGTCCCCCTCCGTCACCCCCTCCCTGCGCCTCGACAAGGACCAGATCAAACAGGCGTTCTTCAACATCATCAAGAATGCCCTCCAGGCCATGACCGAAGGCGGCCTCCTGCGCATTTCGGTGGGCGTCGCCGAACATTTCATGGCCGTCTCCTTCCGCGACAACGGACCCGGTATCGCCGCCGAGGACTTCGGTCACATCTTCGAACCATACTACACCACCAAGAAGGGCGGCTCCGGCCTCGGCCTCATGATCGTCCAACGCATCATCCAGGATCACGGCGGCCGCATCGATGTGCATAGCGAACCGGGTATCGGAACCACATTCACCGTGTTCCTGCCCCTCGACGAACGCCGCACCCGCCTGCTGAAACCACCCAGCCGAACCAAGTCCGATCAGGAGGAACCCGCCCCATGACCCGCCGCACCATCATGATCGTCGACGACGACAAGAACACCCGCGAGGGACTTAAACGGGCACTCCAATCCGCCTATGATGTTGTCCTCGTCGAAAGCGCCGAACGGGCACTCTCGATGTTGAACGAACGTAACGTGGATGTGGTCCTCAGCGATATCCGCATGTCCGGCATGGACGGCTTGACCTTGCTCCAACGCATCACCGCCCGGAGTCATCCCCCGATCGTGATCATGCTGACCGCCTACGGCAGCGTCGAAACCGCCGTCGACGCCATGAAACGCGGCGCCTATGACTTCCTCATGAAACCGGTAAACTTGGATCATCTGGATATGCTCCTTAAACGGGCCTTGCGCTCAACGGAAATCGAAACCGAAAACCGGCGCCTGCGGGAACAACTCGACAACCGCTTCGGACTGGAGGCCATCATCGGAAACTCCAACCCCATGAAGGAGGTGTTCGAAATCATCAAACAGGCCGCACCCACCCAGGCCACCATCCTGCTCCAGGGAGAGAGCGGCACCGGCAAGGAACTGGTCGCCCACGCCATTCATCAACTCAGTTCCCGGTCCAAAGGCCCTTTCGTCGCCGTCCATAGCGCCGCCCTGTCCCCCACACTGCTGGAAAGCGAACTGTTCGGCCATGAGAAAGGCGCGTTCACCGGCGCCGCCGAACGGCGCCGCGGCCGCTTTGAAATGGCCGATGGCGGCACTCTCTTCCTGGACGAGATTTCCGAAATCCAACCCGCCATCCAGGTCAAACTCCTCCGCGTTCTGGAAGAACGCAACTTCGAACGTGTGGGCGGCCACGAAACGTTGAACGTGGATATCCGCCTCGTCGCCGCCACCAATATGGATTTACGCAAACTGGTCGATGAAGGCAAGTTCCGCAACGACCTGTTCTTCCGGCTGGATGTCGTCTCGATCACCCTGCCTCCCTTGCGAACCCGTCCCGAGGATATCCCCCTGCTCTCCTCCCAATTCCTCAAGGAATTCAGCGCCAAGAACAACAAGACGGTAAACGAGATATCGGCCGACACCATGGCCACTCTCTGCACCCACTCCTGGCCGGGGAATGTGCGCGAACTGCGTAATGTCATCGAACGCATGGTGGTCCTGACCCACGGCACACGCCTCACGGTCCGCGACCTTCCCGCCCAATTCCGGGCCTCTGGCCTTCCCGCAGACCGGCCCTCGGACTGGCGCCCTGAACCCGCCAGGTCCGGCTCTCCCGAATCCATTCACGAAGCCGAACGGGCCATGATCTATTCCGCCTTGAAACGCAACGACGGAAACCGCACCCGCGCCGCTGAACAACTGGGAATCAGCCGCCGGACCATGCAACGCAAACTGAAGGAATACCGGCTGGATGAATCCGAAACCAACGGCCCTACTTCTCCGTCCGCTTCTTGAGGCGCGAGACAATGAATGCCATCCTCAGACTGTTTTCAAAATCAGAATCCGCCTCCATCCCGAGCGCCAGGGCCTGCCGGTAGTGCTGCTCCGCCGCCACCGGATCAGCCGGCTTTAGCGTAAGAAATATCTGGGCCATGTTGTAGTGGGCCTCACCGGATTTGGGATTCATCTGCAGAACCTTCTCGGTGGCCACACGGGCATCGCCAATCCGCCCCATTCCCATCCACGCCGTCCCAAGCGTCAAAAGCGCATCCGCATTGACCGGCGTCCGGGTGTCATACGGTTTCAGAATCCCGACCGCCACATTGAACCGGCCGGCCCTGCAGGCGGCCACGGCGGCAAGCACCTCGAAGTCCTGCCGCTCGGGCATTGCCTCGAACCCTTCCCGCAGCAACATCATCGCCTTGTCACACTGACCTTCCTGCATATGGCGCAGGGCTTCAGCCCGAATGACCGCCGGCAACAGAACAAAGACGTTCGTTCGTGACGCCCCCTCACCCTGCTCAAAACGCCTGAGCCTCGCCTCCAACCGGCCCACCTGCCGACTCGCCACCTGCGCCTGTTTCACCGCCTGATCACGCTCGTCACGGACCCGATCCCGTTCTCGTTCCAACAGCATCTGCCGGCCGGCCGCCCCGCCACCACCCTGCATCAGCCACCCCCTGACCCCCTTAAGTTCCTGCACCAACAACTCCAGCCGCGCCTGCCCATTGGTTGTTGCACCACCCAACGACGCCACCCGCGCCCCCCTCAGGGGCTCCAATTCGGCCAGCATGTTATTGCAGTCGGCCACACGATACCCCACCATATCCGCATGCCATCCCGGATACTCCCCCTGCAGCCGCCCATACAAACTCAACGCTGTCTTGTATTCCGCCACGGCGTCGGGAACATGCTGCTCCGCCCTGGCCAATTCCGCCTGAACCACCGCCAGATAGGCGCGCCGCAGAATGGCTTCCGCCTCCGGCGCCTCATTGGTCTGCGCATGAACCGCCAAAACTGTGGCCATGCCAATCCACACCGCCACACCAACCCGCTTCAAAACTTGTTCCGTGAACATCGCAAACCTCCATCATTAACGATTGTTCGCATTCTCTGTTAAATCAACATGAACTGCAAGACGCCTCTCAGACTCGGCGAAATCCCACTCGGCCCCTTAACGCCCCGTTACTAGTAACCTGCCTGTCCATCCCCCAGACCATCGGCGATGCCTCCGCCGATCTCCTCTGGAAGAAGGTCACGACGGCCACCTTAACCCCGTCGGCAACGATGTCCTGGCCCAGAAACTCTATCCTTTTCTCACCAGAAACGGCATAAAACCGCCTCTCCAAGCACCAAAATAACCAACTTGGCCGCCATCCCAATTTCGTTGGCTATTTCGCAGTACACTAGTTGCAACTCTTGTCCCTGCAACATGTTAACAATACTGAAACAATTAGCATCGGTGCGCCTCAAAAAAACATAAAATTGTACGTGTTTCTCCTTGATGACCACTACAGGTAGTGGTAACGATGGGTCCTTGGCAAGGGAACGTAGCATATTTTGTGTCGATCCCGCATCCAACGATCTGTTTGACGTCTTAACAACACCCAGTAGCCCAGCAGGAGAATGCAATGTTTGAAGCCAGTGACACGTTGACCGCCGCCGCCAAATCATCAGGCGCCGCCCATGCCGAAAAATCAGGAGCCTCAAAAAATGGCCGCAAGGCCGCCCCCCGTCCTTCCAACGGAACCCGGAAGGGAATGTCCATCAATCGTGTCTTTGCCTCAAAAACCGGCGCCCCCTTTGACGGAATCGAGTGGGACCTGCGCACATCTTCCATCACGGACGACAAGGGCAATGTGATTTTCAATCAGGAGAATGTTGAGGTTCCGAAATCCTGGTCCATGCTGGCCACCAACATTGTGGCCTCGAAGTACTTCTACGGTGGCGCCAAGGCCAAGGAGCGTGAAAAATCGGTGCGGCAACTGGTCGACCGCGTGGCCCGCGCCATCGCCACCTGGGGCCTCAAGGAAGGCTACTTCGCCACCGCGGAGGATGCCGAGAACTTCTATACGGAATTAGCCTGGTTGTGCATCCACCAATACGGCTCCTTCAACAGCCCCGTGTGGTTCAATGTGGGCCTCCACGAAGCCTATGGTCTCACCTCCGAAAGCCGTTCCAGTTACTTCTGGAGTTCGGAGTCGGGTCAAATCGAGTCCTCCTCCGACAATTACAAACACCCCCAGGCCTCGGCCTGCTTTATCCAGTCGGTCAAGGACACCATGGAAGACATCATGCGCCTGGCCGCTTCGGAGGCCATGCTCTTCAAGTACGGCTCCGGCACCGGCACCGACCTGAGCACCCTGCGCAGTAGCCGCGAAAAACTCTCCGGCGGCGGAACCCCCTCCGGGCCCCTGAGTTT
>CAZHRU010000098.1:0-6400 GCA_964535015.1 uncultured Verrucomicrobiota bacterium
GTTTTAATTCTTAGTTGGAGATGTTGATGCACACTGTGAAATCCCTGAAAATTGTTTTGGTCGATGATGATCCAATGGTCCTGCATACGTTGAGTGCCCTTTTTCATCGAAAGGGTCATTCGGTCTTAACATACGATAACCCACTCACATGCCCCATTTTTTCGCAGCCTCATGGATCCTGCTTCCCGGACTCAACATGCCCCGACATCATCATTACAGACTTCGACATGCCGGAAGTGAACGGGACCAAATTCATTGAGACCGTTTTCAAAAAAGGATGCAAGTGCCAACACGTTGCTCTTCTCACCGGCGTCGCAGTCCCAGATCAGGACATGCGCCGCTTAGCGAAATACGGCACACGCTTCTTCACCAAGCCCCTGGACTTCGCCGAGTTCGATGCGTGGATGATGGTCAGGGAAAAACAATTCACATGAAACAATTCCTCCACATCATGATCCTTGCCGCCCTTGGGGGGAATAGGGACTGTGGGGGGAATGGGGACAGACTATCTATCAGTCAGACTATCTATCAGTCCTTCTCCGCCCGATTTGCCGGCGGGCGGAATGGCCGGGTTTGAGTCGCCGGGCCGGTGTGTTGCCCAAGCATTGCCACCCTTGCACGTCGGAATTCTCACGAATTCCGCTACGGGGAACGGGTTCTAATCGGGGATAGGGATAGACAACTCGTGGAGCATCACCACAGCGTTGCTCACTATTGACTCGGTCGCGCAATGTTGTCTTCGGGTCGCGTTGGCTCCGGTTCAGACTCCTCAACGGCGGTTGATTCTGCCTTGGACAACGTTTCAGGTGCTGGGTCTGTCGTTGGTACGGGAGTCGGTTCGGGTTGGGGCGTCGCGGCTTCCTGGGTGATAACAGGAGACTCCGGAATTACAACCGGTGCCGCCGGTGTTGGCTCGTCACCTGCCGGATCAGTCACTGGTGTCTCTATCTCCGGCGCCGGTGCCGCAACGGGCTCGATGGGTGTCGTCACGGGAACTTCCTCCTGATGCTCCGGCACTATGACCGGGTCGGGCACCACTGGTGCTGGCTCCGGCTTCGCCACAGTTACCGGTTCGGACTCGCGATCTAATGTGGCATCGGGTGTCGTGTCGGGTAGGGGCGTCGCGGCTTCCTGGGTGACAACGGGAGACTCCGGAACTACAGCCGGTGCCGCCGGTGCTGGCTCGTCACCGGCCAGATCAGTCACCGGTGTCTCAGCCTCCGGCGCCGGTGCAGCAACGGGTTCGGTTGGCGGGGCCTCCGGCGTGGGGTCGGGAGTGACGGGAGGTGTGCATGGTTCCGGCTGCGGGATGGACTCCGGTTCGCTGGCCTGCGCCGGGGTGGTAGTCTGGCTCACCTCAGTGGGGGCAGGCGGGGCGACTTCAGGCGTCGGCTCCAATGTGGCCGGGGAAGCCGGTGGTGTCGCTTCCATGCCGGCCCCGATTGGCGCTTGTTCCTGAGGCTCCGGCGCTGCGACTGGATCTGGCGCCGGCTGGGGAACGGGATCAGCAACAGGAATTGGGACGGTGTCAGGGATCGACTTCACTGTCACTGCACTGCGGGTCAGCGACACGCCTGTACCCCGTGCCATATCGCGGGCGATGGGGTTCGGTTGGTAGCCGAGTTGGATGGCGGCAGCCCGTACCCGGGCCTGAGTGGCTGTGGCGATGCGGCACTCATTTCCCCTGCCTGCCAGCACCCTGGAGACCGTCGACTTCGAGACTCCCGCCGCCCTGGCCACGTCATTGATTGAAATCGATGAGCTCATAAACATGAATATATGATCGGTTGCGCAATATATTCAAGGACAGGTTTAGGCTGCTGGGGATTATCTGTCAGTCCTTCTCCGCCCGATTTGCCGGCGGGCGAAATGGCCGGGGTTGAGCCGCCGGGCCGGTGTGTTGCCCAATCATTGCCACCCTTGCACGTCGGAATTCTAACGAATTCCGCTACGGGGAACGTTACGGGGAATGGGTTCAATGTTGAACTACGAAAGGCGCGAAAGGCGCGAAGGGGATAAGAGGTTCAGGGGTTAAGAGTCAAACACGGATGGACAGGATGGACAGGATAGAAGGGGAAGAGGGGAGGTTCAGGGTTTATGGGTTCGGGGTTCAGGGGTTAAGAGTCAAACATGGATAGACAGGATGTACAGGATGGGAAAATTTATCCTGTGAATCCTGTATATCGATGTAAAAACTCTTGGGTGCGGGAGATGAGGGGTGGCATGGATGGACAGGATGGATGGGGGGGAGGGAGTGGGCTGGGAAGAGACCTTGGACTTCAGACCTTAGACATTAGACCGTAAAGAATGGGGAGTTGAGGGCGCAGAGGGTTGGGGTGGTTCAGCGGTTGGGGAGGTTCAACGGTTGGGGGGTTAAGAGTCAAACATGGATGGACAGGATGTACAGGATAGAGGGGGAAGAGGGGAGGTTCAACGGTTGGGGGGGTCAACGGTTGAGGGTGGGGTATGTCGGAATTCTCACGAATTCCGCTACGGGGAAAGTTACGGGGGCGGTGGGGATGGCGTTTGCGCCAGGGAGTTTTTGGCCTGATTAAGTTTTTGAGTGAAGGGACTCCGGTTGAATCCGGAGGTCCAGCGTCGGAGCATGATCCAACCTCCGAATTTAATGAGGTCGTTGCGCCAGGAGCGATACCAGGTGCGCCAGCCGAACCGGATGTTCCATAACGAAAACACCAGCGCCGGGAAGATCAAGACGTTGCGCCCGATGGCGAACATGTTCCTGAACCGGTAGAATCGCCCCATGATCTTCCGGATCGCCATGTGCATGGTTTCCGGCGTCATGGGGGGATCGGGCAGGAATAAGGGAAAGTTGCCGTCATAGTATTCCCACCCGATGTGGGTGCGGGGGAAAACGCGGTGATCGGCCTCAAGACGGGCGGTCAGTTCCGTGCCGGGCAGGGGAACGGGTAACAGCACCTGGATGCTGTCCAATCGGCTCCGGCAGATAAAGCGGCGGAATTGGCGTATCCGTTCCCCGGCGGATACGGCGGCGACGGCGCCCCGCGGAAGCGGGTACCCGAAGATGAACATGCCGTGTACCAGGAATCCGGCCTTGCGATAGAGACGCGTCAGTTCCAGCATTTCCCCGGGCTTGATCCGCTTGTCCATGGCGGCCAGTTCCTCGGGAAGTGGCGACTCGTATCCGATGCAAACGGTGTTGACGCCCGCATTTCGCATGGCCGAGAGCATTTCACGGTCCCGTCCGCGGTCGAGCCGGATTTGGACGGTGAAGTCCAGTCGGACGCCGGTCGCCCGCTGGTAGTCGGCCATCAGGCGGCAGAGTGTGAGTGTGTCATCGCGGTTGTGTCCGAACAAGTCGTCGACGATGAAGAAATGACGGGCATTATGGGATTCGAGCAGGTTGGCGATCTGGCGGATGATGCGTTCGGGGGAGGCGGCGCGGGGGCGCCCCTTGACGGTGCAGAACTCGCAGTTCATCCCGCAGCCGCGGATCCAGTTGATGGGATAGAGTGTGAGTTTGGCATAGCGCAGGAGGTGGAAGTCGGGGAGGGGCAGGGCATCGAAGTCCGTGATGGGGGGGCGCGGCGGGGTCAGGCAAGGCACGCCGTCTTTCAGATAGGCGATGCCGGCCACGGAGGCGGGATCCTTGCCGGTCTCGATCACCTCCAGCAAGGCTTGAATGGTGAGTTCGCCTTCGCCGATCACCACATAATCCACGCCGTGGGTCAGGGCTTCCCGGATGTTGTCGCCGACGAAATGCTGGCCGCCGGCGATCGTGATGGCGCCCTGGCGGCGGTAGAAATCGGCGAGTTGATACAGGCGCGGGATGGTGCTGGAGAGTCCGCCGTAGAGGCCGATGACATCGGCATGGCGGATCTGCTGGAGGGTGGAGTGGTCGGGATGTCCCTCGACATCGCGGGGGCCGGGCTGGCGGTAGTTGTTTTCGTCGGTGACCTCGACGTCCCAGTTGGGGAGGCGGCTGACCATGGTGGCGACATGGAGGGGGCCCAAGGCGGTTGTTTTGCGGGCGATCCGGGAATAGATGTTAAAGGCGGGGTACGCGGGGCCGATCATTCTGAACCGGCGCATGGGTGAATGCGCATTCATCAAGACCTCCTTTCGCTAGGCCCTTTGGGTAATTTTTGCGACAAATCATTTATTCATGGTTGCCGTGCCACGCCGAAGCGTACTCGCGAAGGCGGGTAGACTCTCTGACGATTGATGTCTCCCCACGGGATCGTTTTTAGCAATCGGGCGGGGGGGATGTCGAGGAAAAGAGAGTTCGCGGATGCAAGAAAAGCTGTCATCACGATCCATGATGAGATAGCTTTGAAATGACACGTATTCCAGGATGGATGGAGATTCAGGAGATCTGGCCATGAAGGCGTTGCTGGCGATCGGGATAACAGTCGGGTTGATGGCGACGGGGCTTTGCGTGTCCGGGGAGGCGGCTATGACGAATGTCTATGACTTCACGATGAAGGATATTGACGGGAAAGATGTGGGTTTGTCGGCCTTCAAGGGCAAGGTGCTGCTGATTGTCAACGTGGCCAGCAAGTGCGGCTTCACGGGGCAGTACGAGGGATTGGAGAAACTTTATAAAGCGCACAAGGACCAGGGCCTTGTGGTCCTCGGTTTTCCCTCCAACGACTTCCTGGGTCAGGAGCCGGGGACGGAGGCCGAAATCAAACGCTTCTGCACGCTGACCTACGGCGTGACCTTCCCGATGTTTGCGAAGATTCCGGTGAAGGGCAAGGACATCCACCCGCTCTATGCGTTTCTTACCTCGAAGGAGACCAATCCCAAGTTCGGCGGCGCGATCTCCTGGAACTTCAACAAGTTCCTGATCGGGCGGGACGGGGTGATCGTGGGGCGGTTCGGCAGCCGCACCCAACCCGATGATAAGGAACTCGTCGAGGCGGCAGATCAAGCCCTCAACGTTTCAAACTAAGGTGCGCTATGGACAAGATCCGGCTCGGTGTCAGCAAATGCCTTCTCGGTGAACCGGTCCGCTATGATGGGCAGCATAAGCACGATCACTTCATCACCGACACACTGGGGCGGTATTTTGAATTTGTTGGCGTCTGCCCCGAGGTGGAGTGCGGGCTCGGCGTTCCGCGCGAGTCCATGCGGCTGATCGGCGACCCTGCCAATCCGCGGCTCGTGACCACGCGATCTGGCATTGACCACACGGAGCGAATGCAGACCTGGGCGGCGCGGCGTGTCGCGGATCTGGAGCAGGAGGAGTTAAACGGTTTCATCTTCAAGTCGCGCTCCCCGAGCAGCGGCATGGAGAACATCAAGGTTTATAACGACAAGGGCGGTTTCTCCGGTAAGGCGCCGGGCATGTTCGCGAAGGCCTTCATGGCGCATTTTCCGACACTGCCTTGCGAGGACGAAGGGCGGTTGAACGATCCGGACCTGCGTGAAAACTTCATCGAACGGGTTTTCACTCTTTGGCGCTTCCGCCGGGCCTTGCGAGCCAGCCCGACGCTTGCGACGCTGATGACATTCCACGCCCGGAACAAGCTGCTCATCCAGTCGCACCACGAGACGCTTGTGCGGGAGATGGGGCGCGAGTTGGCCGGGTTAAAGGCCCGGGAGGCGCGCGCGCACATTCCGCAGTACGAGGCCAAACTGATGCGGGCGCTCAAGACTCTCGCCACGGTCCGCAAGCATACGAACATCCTCCAGCACATGCTGGGATACCTGCGCGATGTCGTGGACGACGCGGATCGGAAGGAGATGGCCGGCACCATCGAGGACTACCACCGGGAATTCGTGCCGTTGATCGTTCCGGTGACGATGCTGAGGCACTACGTGGAAAAACACGGCATCGAGTATCTCAAGGACCAGTACTACTTGAGGCCGCATCCGATCGAACTCAAGCTCCGAAACCATGCCTAGGGGGAAATCAACTCGCGCCGCTTGGCGAGTTCCCCGATGCGAAGGCCGGGGTGATCCAGGTCGTGGATGAGGAAGCCTGCGTTGCCATGGTGGCACGGTTCAAGCGATTAGCCTTTTGTGCAGGAATGCTCGACCGGATCCGCTTTTGAGATAGGCTTCGAAATCCATGGCTTTCTGTTTGTCTGGGAAGGAGCAGTGCCATGCGATCTCCCATGGCACATGTCGGGCAGTGGCAGGTGTTGTTCCGGCGTTGTGGCGTTCAAGGCGCACTGCCATGTCGACTGCGGAAAATCCGATGTAGATTTGACCGGGGTGCGCAAGGCTGCGAAGTATGTAGACGTGGAACATGAGGCGGGAAGATAGAGGAAACACTCCTCGTCCACAAGTCCGTCGTCGCCGCTTCGGTCGTCACTTGCGTGTCCGTCATAGTCTCTCTGACGCAGGCGACTGGGCCGTGCCCTCCTGCGCTAACGCTTCGGCGGGCAGCCTTCGCATCTTCGTCTGGCTGCGC
>CAZHRU010000098.1:6500-9142 GCA_964535015.1 uncultured Verrucomicrobiota bacterium
TTCGGCGGGCAGCCTTCGCATCTTCGTCTGGCTGCGCCAGGCCCTCCTGCGCTAACGCTTCGGCGGGCAGCCTTCGCATCTTCGTCTGGCTGCGCCAGGCCCTCCTGCGCTAAAGCTTCGGCGGGCAGCCTTCGCATCTTCGTCTGGCTGCGCCAGCCGAAGCAAAACGGCCCAGCCGAATGGCTGGGCCGTTTGCGAAGGCTGGTAGCGGGGGTTGGATTTGAACCAACGACCTTCAGGTTATGAGCCTTAAGGTGAACCGTCATATTGCTGATATTACTAGGCAATATGGACATTCTGCCTCTTTGTTTGGGCGTATGTTTGGGTTTTTTCGCTTGAGGGCGTCCGCGATTTTCGATAGCTTTCTAACCGTAGCGCGGAGGTGGTTCCGGCGCTCGGAAGGAGGCGGGTATGGCTCTGGAATTTCGGTATGGACGCGACGGTGAACTGATCCCGAAGTGGTACGGACGCTGCATGGTCGGCGGGAAACGTCACACGGTTGATCTGGAGGTGAAGATCGCCGGAGTGCCCCCCGCGTCGCTGTCAATCCGCGACAAAGGCGATGAGGCTTTCGAAATCTCCCGACAGAAGGCAAAGGACAGTCTGGAGGCGTTCATCGAGAGGACCCGCGGGAAGCAGGACGCCGCACACCTGGTTGAGCGTATCTACGAAATCAAGACCGGCGAGAAGGTGAAGTCCGTCGGTCTGATGGGGTTGGCCGATGAGTGGGTCCGTATCCCGCGCCGCCGGAAGCCGAACGATCGCTATGCGGAGCAGTGTAAAGCGGTGCTCGAACGGTTCGTGAAGTTTGTCCGGGAAGAGTTCCCGAAGGTTGAGGAACTGGGCCAAGTGTCCCGGCAGGTGGCACAGGCGTTCCTGGAAAAGGAGTCGGACCGGGATGTCACGGCTAAGACGTGGAATGACACCCTCAAGCTATTGCGGGCGACGTGCAAATACCTTCTCCCTGCCGGCAGCATCAATCCTTTCACGAGCGCCCCCACGCGTGAGACAGAGACGATCTTCCGAAAGCCTTTTACCCCCAAGGAACTTGAGGCGATCATCAAAGCCGCGCATGGGGATGATTTCGCACGCCCGATCATCGTGACCGGTTTGTGCACGGCCATGCGGCGCGGCGACTGCTGCCTGCTTAAGTGGAAGGACGTTGACCTCAAGAAGCGGTTCATCACGGTCAAGACGGCCAAGACGGGAGTCACGGTCAGCATTCCGATCTTCCCAATGCTCTTCGATGAGTTGGCGGCCCGGCCTGCCGGCGCCGGGTTTGTCTTCCCGGAACAGGCGAAGATGTATCAGGAGAACCCGGACGGCATCACCTATCGGGTGAAGGCCGTGCTTTTCGAGGCGTTCAAGGCGGAAAACGAGAAGGAGAGCGGGGAAGGCCAGGAGAAGCCGGTGTTGGCACTTCCGGAAGTGTCGGCGGACGAGATACGTGCGCGAGGGCTGAACTATGTCGCCTCACTGGGGGAGACATCGAAGGCTGCGCGGATGAAACGGGAGTTCGAGTTGTACATGGACGGGAACAAACTCGGGAAGGTCGCGCAGGAGTTGGGGAGTTACAAAACCCAAGTGTACCACGACCTGAGGGAGATTGAGGCGGCTTCAAAGTGCCGGATCATTCGCGGTCGGCACGGCAACAGCGTAAGCACGGCTTCGGCGCTGCGGGCAGACACGAGCGTCCTTCGCACGAACCGGGAAGGAAGCTCGCGGCGAGCGTCGGTGCGGGACTTTCACAGTTTCCGAGTCACATGGGTCACCTTGGCATTGACGGCCGGTGTGCCGCTGGAACTGGTCCAGAGAGTGACCGGGCACAAGACCACGGATATTGTCCTGAAGCACTACTTCCAGCCGGGGCGTGAAGATTTCCGGAAGACGCTGCAGGCGGCCATGCCGAAGTTACTGATGAACGGGCAGAAGGCTCCGAAGGAACAGGTTCTGGAAATCTGCCAGACTGTCACGGCGAAGACGTGGAAGAAGGATGTGGCGCGGATCGTGGCGTTGGTGGAAGGGATGTGACCGCAGCCCTTTTGCGGGGCACCTTGTTGCCTGTCAGTCAGGGCAGGGGGTCCCCGCTGGCAACAGCCAATGCACCCCGCCACTTAAACCAGGCAAACCAGGACACCGTCACGCCCAGGAACCGCGTGCCGGCCTGCAGGACCGACATCCTGTAGGCGCGCTGGATCCGGTAGAACCGGACGTTCGCCGCCCAGCCCCCACGGCCGGTGGCCCAGTCGTAATCATGCCGGAGGCACGGCGGGAAGTAGATCGTGGGCCAGTACATTTCAGAGACGCCGGTGCAACCGTCGCAGTCCGTGAACCAGTCCCACTGGTCGGAGTCCAGCGCCTCCCGCACCAGGGCCTGGATGTCCGCAGGAACGTTCAGAACGTCGAAGGACTCAATGATCCGGTGATACTCAACTCGCCGATCCAGGCCGCCGCTGGTGCCCTTCCCAAGCCCCATGACCCCGCAACGCCCGCTCATAGTGCCGCCCCATGGCCGACGGCCCACTTGAACAACAGGATCAATCCCATGACCGCCGAGGTCAGGACCGTTCCCACGATGATCGAGAGCGCCCACAGCAACACGCGCAGAATCTGCTCGTGCCGCTCGATCCGGGTCTGAATAG
>CAZHRU010000099.1:0-9012 GCA_964535015.1 uncultured Verrucomicrobiota bacterium
GTGTGAAGGGCAAGCCCGGTGGGCGGATGGTGTGAAGGGCAAGCCCGGTGGGCGGATGGTGTGAAGGGCAAGCCCGGTGGGCGGTTGATCTGAAGGGCAAGTCCGGTGGGCGGCGGATGTGAAGGGCAAGTCCGGTGGGTGGCGGGTGTGAAGGGTGAGGTCGGTGGGCGGTTGATGTGATGGGAAACCATGGAATGAAGATTTCGGTGATTACACCAAATTTCAATGGGGCGCGGTTCCTGGAGTCGTCCCTTCGGAGTGTTCAGGAGCAGGTATGTTCCGGCGTAGAGGTTGAGCATATTGTGGTGGATGGGGGTAGCACCGATGGGTCGGCGGCCATTTTTGAGCGGTTCAGGGGAGGACTGGCGCACCTGATTTGTGAGCCGGACGATGGGCCGGCGTCGGCGATCAACAAGGGGTTGCGGCTGGCGACAGGCGAGGTGGTGGCTTGGTTGAATGCGGATGACTTGTACCAACCCGGCACTCTGCGGCGTGTGGCTGAGACGATGCAGGCGCACCCGGGGAAGGCGCTTTGTTTCGGGCATTGTCCGATCATCAACGAGGAGGGGGTTGAGATCCGGCGAGGCATCACGCGGTTCAAGGAGATGTTCTTTCCAGTCTCATCCCGTTTTGTCATCCAGTCGATCAACTACATTTCGCAGCCGGCGATGTTTTTCCGCCGGTCGGCCTACTTGGCGGCGGGGCCCCTGCGTGAGGATTGGTCGTGTGCGTGGGACTACGAGTTTATTTTACGGCTCTGGCGGCAGGGCGGTGCTGTGCATGTGCCGGGTCCGGCGTTGGCGGCGTTCCGCTGGCATCCCGGCTCGCTCAGCGGGCGTGGGTTTGTGCGGCAGTTTGAGGAGGAACTGCAGGCGGCGATGACGGATGCGGGGCGGTATTCCTTGCAGGCGCTTTTGCACCGGGGTGTGCGCTGGGGCATTGTCACGATCTACGGGCACATGGCGCGGAAGCGGACGACCTAGTGTCATGGTTCAACGTGGAGAACCCCGCGCCGGCGGTCGGCGGTTAACTGGGCTTTTTTGAGGTTGTCGTAAAGGGGGCGGGCGTTGGGGACGGGGCCGATATTGATAAACGGTGTATCCTTGTCAGAGGTTGTGACGCGCACGCATCCGAGCCTGAAGAGGCGCTGGATAAAGCTGGCGGTGAAGGAGATATCCAGAACCCTCCACAAGTCGACGTTGTGCACCGTCTTGCTGAAGATTCCGTGCTCGTATTCAATCCGATCCCTTGTGACGTGGTAGATCCGGCTCATGACGTCAAGCCAGCGGATAAGACAGTTGATCAGGGCGATGACGGCGATTCCGATGCCAATGGGAAGGGGGAGTTTGGCGAGGGTTGGGTTCTTGATGGCCGGTCCGCCGACGAAAATGAGCAGGCAGGCCATTGCGATCCAGAACATGGCGGTCAGCGTCGGTCCCACGAGGACGAGACGCGAGATGCATCCTGAAAAGAACACGCCGGGGTCGGTGGAGGTGGTGCATGAAGGGGGTGTTACAGTGGCGTCAGTCAGGAATTCCCCGCAGAAGCGGCATTTGAGGGCTTCAGGTTTGATCAGTTCGCCGCAGAACGGGCAAGGTTTGTTTTGAGGATCATTCATTGGGTGTTACATGAAGGCCAGCGGTTTATCTTGAATCTTGAAGGATAGTTTCTTTTGTCCGGTTTTGCTGTTGAACCAGAACATGATGACGGCCCAGTGTTTGTCCGTGATTTCAATTTCCTGTTCGAACTGGGTTTCGCCTTTCTTGGTGACGGCCGTGAGGGTGTGTTTGCCGGGGGCCAGAGGGAAGGTGTGTTTGATCAGGTTATGGGCGTTGCCGAAATCGAAATTGGACGATACCGCCTGTTTGCCGTCTATGCAGATGGTGATATCGACGGGGGACATGGCGTGACTCTGGTTGCTGACGTAGAGGACGAAGTTCCCGTTGGTGGATTGAGGCATGGTGTTCTCCTGGGGGGCGGCAAGGGGTTCATCGGCGAGGCTGATTCCTCCGTAAGACCAGACCAGTATGGCGAGAAATGTCAATGTTTTCATCCTGTGCCTCCTTGTTGACGGTTAAGATTCTCCTCCCGAAGTTTGATTTGTCAAGGAAAGGAGGTGGAGGATCCGGGACGGGGCAGGGTTCAGGGTTTGTCTGGTGGTGTTGGTGCCGCACTGCCGTTCAACTTTCTTCACCCGTGACACGAGGTCACGGGGATCGGTTCCAATTTCTTCACCCGTGACACGTCCTCCGCCGTTGAAACTTCGGCGGACAAGAGGTCACGGGATCGGTTCCAGGTTTGTTTGAGAAGGCGGCGGCGAACTGGCCGGCGGTCTGGCCGGTTATCTTGCGGAACTGACGCATGAAGTGAAACACGTCCTTGAACTCCAAGGTGTCGGCCGTCTCCTTGATCGAGCGGCCTTCCATCAGCAAGGCTTTGGCGCGGTTAATACGTTGGGCCATCTGGAACGCCTTTGGCGAGGACCCGGTCAGTGATTTGAACAGGCGGCGGAAGTGAGCGGGGCTTACATGCAGGCGCCGCGCCACGGCGGTCACAGGTTCGGGAGAGTGGTCGTCGCGGGTGAGTTCACGCAAGGCCGCTCCGAGGAAGCGAGGGTTTCCGGTTTCGGTCTTCTGGTGGGGTGACAATTGGCGGATCAGATCGAGCAGGGCCAGTTTGCGGTCGAGGATGGCGTCGAAGTCCTGTCGGTTCATCAGGGGGTCGAGCCGGCGCCAGGCGGTTTGAACGGCGGGGGCCCCGCCGCGCACGACCAGCACGGTTGAACCCAAGCCGCTCAACCTGGCCAATGCGTTTGCTTCCGGGCCGTTCCAGACAACCCAGCGCGTGTCCCACCGTTCCCTGGGATAGTAGCGGGTGGCGATTCGGGGGGACAACAGGATCACATCGCCCGGTTCGACCTTATGGTGGGTGCCGCCGACGAGTTCCAGAACCCCGGTTCCGTCCTCCACGGCGACGGCGGCATATTGTCCCAGCAGGCGGAAGCGAGAGGGTTTCGTCTTGTCCGCTTGCCGCCATCCGGTGCGATCCACCCAGACTCCCAGTGCCCGTTCCGGCGCCAGGGGGGTTCGGAAGCGATCCTCGTTGTAGATGCGTGCCGCTTTCATGGTGAGCGATATGTACATAACCATGATCCCTTTGTCCATTGTAAAGATGAAACACGGTGGTACGTTATGGTCATAGTTATGAGGCAGTGATAATCCGCGCACGAGGAGACCGGTGATGACAGAACGCGAACGTTATTTGGCGACCCTTCTATTTGGATGCCCGGACCGGATCCCGCTCATGCCGGGGGGGGCGGAAGTCAACCCGCGAGCGCTGGTACACCGAGGGACTGCCTCGTGAGGTAAAGAACATCAATGAGTATGCCTATCGACAGGCGGGGGGTGCCCTGCCTTGGGTTTCGGGTGGCGAGGGGTTTGGGATTCGGGAGCGGATGATTCCGCAGTTCGAGGAGAAGGTCATCGAGCGCAAGGCGGATTCCCAGGTGGTGCAGGACTGGAAGGGGAACATTTGCGAGATTGGGAGCGAGTTCACGACGGCGCATCTCCGGGAAGCGATTGATTTTGTGACCCGGCGGTGGATCAAGTGTCCGGTGGAATCCCGGGCTGATTGGGAGGATATGAAGCGGCGGTACCGGGTGACGGATCCCGCGCGTTATCCTGCGGATGCCGAGGCGTTGGGGCGTCGGCTTGTTAGCCGGACGTGGCCTGTGGAATGGCGCTTTTCGGGTCCGTTCTGGCAGTTGCGCGAGTGGTTGGGGTTCGAGTCCCTGTGCATGATGTTTCATGACGATCCCGACTGGATTCGGGACATGATCTATTTCTGGCAGGAATATGTGGCGGGGTTGTTGGAGGAGGGGTTGCGGTATGTGACGCCGGATGAGGTGTATCTATCGGAAGACATGGCCTACAAGGAACATTCCATGATATCGCCGGCCATGACGCGGGAGTTCCTGCTCCCGGTTTATCAGCGGTGGGGTGAGATCATCCGTCGGCATGGGGTGCCGGTTTATGCGATGGATTCCGATGGGCATATCGGGGAACTGATTCCGATCTGGATTGAGGCGGGGATCAATGTTTGTGATCCGATCGAGGTGGCGGCGGGCAACGATATTGTGGCGTTCAGGAAGAGGTTCGGGCGGAACATTGCCTACCGGGGCGGGGTGGACAAGCGGTTGATGGCCAAAGGGGGGCGGCATATTGAGGCGGAGATTGAGCGCTTGTTGCCGGTGATTCGGGATGGCGGATACATTCCGAGTTGCGATCATGGGGTGCCCTCGGACGTCTCCTGGCCGAATTACGTATATTACGTCAAGTTGCTGGCCAAAGCCACCGGGTGGCTTTGAAGGGGCGCGGTAGCCCTTTACCTTTTGACCAACTTTCTTCACCTGCGGCGCGAGGCCGCAGGGATCGCCAAAACTAGGAGATACACACGTCTGAAATAAATTAGCATAATCTCGATTGACATGGTGTAGTATATTGGGTATTGTCTGCGCATGATCATTTCTACCAAGTGTCAATATGCGTTGAGGGCGGTCTATGAGATTGCCCGGGCCGACTCGAGTACCGTGGTGACGATCGGGGATGTGGCCAAGGCGCAGCATGTGCCGCAGCGTTATCTGGAAGGGATTATGAACCAACTCCGGAAGGGGGAGGTCCTGGAAGCCCAGCGGGGGCGGCATGGGGGCTACAGACTGGCCAGATCCCCCAAGGAGATCACGGTTGGCGACGTGGTTCGCGTGATAGATGGTCCCATCCGGGCGGTGACGTGCGTGGAGGAGACCAAGGCCACAGATTGCCCGATGAGGGAGAATTGCGTGTTCTTGCCGACCTGGCACAAAGTCCAGAACGCCATTGATCATGCGATGGACTCATCTAACTTTGAAGAACTGGTGCAGTTGGAGCGGGAATCGAAGAGTCCTGGAACCACAAACTACGTGATATGAACACATCAATAGCAACTATTCTTGCGCAGGCTGGATCGCGGTGGGACACGCGGACGGGCGCCATCTCGGTTCCCATCTATCAGACGGCGAGTTTCAGTCATCCCGAGTTGGGGCGAAGCACGGGATTTGACTACTCGCGGACGTCGAATCCGACGCGCGCGGTTCTGGAAGAGACGCTGGCGACGATTGACGGCGGGGTGAAAGGGTTGGCCTTTTCCTCCGGACTGGCCGCGATAGATACGGTCTTGCACCTGTTCAAACCGGGCGATCGCCTCTTGGTGACGGAAGACCTGTATGGCGGGACGCACCGGCTTTTTGAGCAGGTATTCCGTCCGCAGGGTCTGGATTTCACGGCGGTGGACACATCCGATGTGGAAGCGGTCCGCCGTGCCGCGACGCCCGCCGTGAAGGGATTGTTTGTGGAATCGCTGACCAACCCGCTGTTGCGCGTGGCGGACATTGCGGCGTTGGCAGCGCTGGCGAAGGAGCGGGGTTGGCTGTTGATCGTGGACAACACGTTTCTGACGCCGGTCAACCTGCAGGCGCTGGCGCTGGGGGCGGACCTTGTCATCTACAGTGCGACGAAGTACTTGGCGGGGCACAACGATGTGCTGGCGGGGGCGGTGGTGACGCGCCGGCAGGATCTCGCCGAACGGCTGGCCTTTTACCAGAATGCCATTGGGGCGGTGTTGGGGCCCCAGGATGCTTGGTTATTGTTGCGCGGGCTCAAGACGCTGGCGCTCCGGCTGAGGGCGCAGGAGTCCAATGCGCAGCGGATCGCCGAGTGGTTGACCCCGCATCCGGCGGTACGCAAGGTCTACTATCCGGGGTTGGCCAGTCATCCGGGTCATGAACTTCTCCGCCGGCAGAACGCGGGTGCCAGCGGGATTGTCTCGTTCGAGGTGGATGACGTCGCGCGCGTGAAGCGGGTACTGGCCGCGGTGCGCGTTTTCCTGTTTGCCGAGAGTCTGGGTGGGGTTGAGTCGCTGATCACGTACCCGGCGGTGCAGACGCATGCGGATATTCCGGCGGCCACCCTGGATCGGCTGGGGATCAACAGCCGGTTGCTCCGTCTGTCGGTCGGGATCGAGGATGGCAATGATCTGATTGATGATTTGAACCAGGCGTTGGGGTGAATTCATGAAAACCAAGTTGCTCAAGTCGCACACCGCTTTTATCCATGCCGGACGGGATCGTGATCCCTACACGGGCGGGTCGAGCATTCCCATTTACCAGGCCTCCACCTTTGCGCAACCGGATCCGGAGCATCCGGGCGCCTATGACTATGCGCGGAGCGGGAACCCGACGCGGGAAGCGTTGGAGTTGGCGATTGCCGAGTTGGAGGGCGGGGCGGTCGGACTGGCCTTTGCGTCCGGCATGGCGGCGATCACCTCGGCCCTGCTCCTGTTCAAGCCGGGCGATCATCTGGTGGCCTCCGAGGACATTTATGGCGGAACGTATCGTGTCCTGACGAAACTATTCACGCAGTGGGGGTTGCAAACGACCTTTGTCGACATGGCAGATCTTGAGGCCGTGGAGCGGGCGATCCTGCCTTCGACGCGGGCCTTGTTTGTGGAAACTCCATCGAACCCGTTGCTCAAGATCACGGATTTGAAGGCGACGGCGAAGATGGCCAAGGCGCACGGGCTCCTGGCGATCATCGACAACACATTCCAGACGCCGTGGCTACAGCGTCCGTTGGAGTTTGGTTTCGACATCGTTCTGCACAGCGCCACGAAATTCATTGGCGGGCATAGCGATGTGATTGCCGGGTTGGCTGTGACGCGCGACGCGGAACTGGGGCGGATGTTGAAGGCGGTCCAGAACTCAGCGGGGACGATTTTGGGGCCCCAGGACTCCTGGCTGGTGCTGAGGGGGAGCAAGACCCTCGGGGTGCGGATGGACCGTCAGCAGGCGACGGCGGCGCTGGTGGCGCGCGAACTCCAGACGTGGCGGGGTGTCCGTGCGGTGCATTATCCGGGACTGGCGGGGCATCCCGGGCGGGCGATTCACCGGCGGCAGTCCAGTGGCGGGGGTGCGGTGTTGTCATTTGAGTTGAAGGATCGTGCGGCGGCATTGCGGGCATTGAAGGGGGTTCGGTTGATATTGCCGGCGGTGAGTCTGGGCGGGGTGGACAGCATTTTGTCGTATCCGGCGATGATGTCGCATGCGGCGATGCCGGTGGCGGAGCGGCATGCCCGCGGGATTGCCGACGGACTGTTGCGGTTGTCGGTGGGATTGGAAGCGGCGGAGGATTTGCTGGCGGATTTGGAACAGGCGGTAAAAGGGAAATGAAAAGCGGGGATCAAGATCGAAGGATATACAGCGGGCCGGAGGAGCCGGAGGCGGTGTTGAAGTGGGCGGTGGCGACGTTTCATCCGGCGCTGGCGGTGTCGGCCAGTTTTGAGCATACGGTGCTGTTGCACATGCTACAGGCGATCTGTGCAGATGTCCGGGTGTTCTCGCTGGATACCGGGCGGTTGCCAGAGGAGACGTTCCGGTGTGCGGCGGAGGCGGAGCGGCGGTTTGGTTTCCGGACGGAATGGTATTTTCCGGAGGCGGGGCGGGTGGAGGTTCTGGTGAGGAGCAAGGGTGTTTACTCGTTCAAGGAGAGTCTGGAGGCGCGTCGGGAGTGCTGTCATATCCGCAAGGTGGAGCCGCTGGGGCGGGCCTTGAGCGGACGGCGGGCGTGGATCACGGGGTTGCGCCGTGAGGAGGCGGCGAGCCGGCGTGATCTGCCGATGATCGAAGTGGACGAGGCCCATGGGGGGATCGTCAAGATCAACCCGTTGGTCCACTGGACCGGCAAGCAGGTGCGCGAGTATACGGACTGGTACCGGTTGCCCTACAACAGTCTTTATGACCGCGGGTATACATCCATCGGGTGCGGATGCTGTACGCGCGCCGTGGGCCCGGGTGAGGATCCGCGGGCAGGGCGGTGGTGGTGGGAGAGCCCCGAGCACAAGGAATGCGGATTGCATGTGAGGGGGAAGTAGGGGAAGGGAATTCAGAATTCAGGATCCAGAATCCAGAATTCAGAAGGCAGGAGAGTTGGTTCACGCGAAGGCGCGAAGGCGCAAAGAAGAAGTGTCGAACGGAAATCAGGCCGTGGCCCCTTCGCCGAGGCTGACAAGGCAGGGTTCAGGAGGCAGGAGTCAGAAAACAATTTGGAAGCGGCTCACATGAAGTTCGCCGTCCAGAATGCGGAGAAAATGGTGGAAGGATGAATGTGACTACGACAGATACGAATGTTTCGACCTTGGACCGCCTTGAGGCGCAGAGTGTGCATATTCTTCGGGAGGCCTACCGGGAGTTTAAGAGCCTGGTGATGCTGTGGTCCATTGGCAAGGACAGCACGGTGCTGTTATGGCTGGCCCGCAAGGCGTTTTTCGGGCACGTGCCGATTCCGCTGATGCACGTTGACACGGGTCACAAGATTCCGGAGATGATCCGGTACCGTGACGACATTGTTCGCGAGTGGAAGTTGAACATGATTGTGGGGCAGAACGTGCGTGCACTGGAGGAGAAGCGGACGTTTCCGGATGGCCGGCTGTCGCGGCTGGACTGCTGCAAGACGCTCAAGACCGAGGCGTTGAAATGCACGCTGTCCGGGGAGTGGCCGCGGTTGCGGTTCGATCATGCGGCGGGCCGGTATGTCGAGGAGGCGCGGGGTGAACCGTTTGCCGGGGTGATTGTCGGGGTGCGGGCGGACGAGGAAGGGAGTCGTTCCAAGGAACGGTATTTCTCGCCCCGGGACCGGGACAGTGACTGGAACACGGGCGAGCAGCCGCCGGAATTGTGGAACCAGTACAAGACGCACTTTGCGCCGGGGACGCATATCCGGGTGCATCCGTTGCTGGACTGGACGGAGTTGGACATCTGGGAGTACATCGGGCGTGAGAACATTCCGGTGACGTCGCTCTATTTCGACCAAGGTACAGGGCGTCGGTACCGGTCGCTGGGGTGTATGCCCTGCACGAAGCCGGTGGACTCCACGGCCACGACGGTGGCGGAGATCATCACCGAACTCAAGACCGGCAAGTTCG
>CAZHRU010000100.1:0-8920 GCA_964535015.1 uncultured Verrucomicrobiota bacterium
TCAAGGACCTTGAGAATCCGGACCGGGTCCTGATTGGGGGGCACGGCACGGAGTCCGGTCAGCGTGCGGTGGCGGAACTGGTCAAGATCTACGCGCAGTGGATTCCGCGGGATCGCATTTTGACTTCAAACGTGTGGTCCAGCGAACTGTCCAAACTGGCGGCCAATGCCTTTCTGGCACAGCGGATCAGCTCCATCAACAGTCTCTCGGCGCTTTGCGAACGAACCGAGGCGGATGTGACCGAGGTGGCCCGCGCCATTGGGATGGATAGCCGGATCGGGTCGAAATTCCTCAATGCCAGCGTCGGGTTCGGTGGATCTTGTTTCAAGAAGGACATTCTCAACCTGGTGTATCTGTGCCGCCATTACGGGCTCACGGAAGTCGCCAACTACTGGCAGCAGGTGGTCACGATCAACGAATACCAGGAGGACCGGTTTGTCGAGCAGATGATCGCCTCGATGTTCAACACCGTGGCGGGCAAGCGGATAGCCGTGTTGGGGTTTGCCTTCAAGGCGGACACGGGCGATACCCGGGAAAGTCCGGCCATTCGCGTGTGCCGGTCCCTGATTGAGGAGCGCGCCCAAGTGGTCATCACCGATCCCAAGGCCATGGACAACGCCCGTCGGGATCTGGCCGATTGCCTGGACCGCGTGACCTTCGAGCCGGACCCCTACAAGGCGGCGGAAGGGGCGCATGCCCTTGCCATCATGACCGACTGGAAGGAGTACAAGGCGCTCGATTATGTGCGGATTTACGAGCGAATGAGCAAGCCGGCCTTCGTGTTCGACGGGCGGAACTGCCTGGACCACCGCAGACTTTTTGACATCGGATACAATGTGTGCCCGATCGGGAAAAAGCCGCTGAGCCATCTGTAACCCGATGAACGTCACCGCAGTTCTTTTCGATATTGACGGGACGTTGCTTGACATGAAAGGGGCCGGGCGCCGGGCATTCGTGCGTACGATCAAGGCGGTGTTTGGACTTGATGACGACCTTTCCTATCTGAGTTTTGCGGGTAGCACTGACTTGGCCGTGTTGCGAAAGGTTATGGACCACCACGGACTGCCGTTGACGTCGGCGGATTGCAGGAGGTTCTTTGAGCACATGCCTTGCGAACTGGAGCAGGCATCGGCGGACAGCGATTTGGTATTGTATCCCGGGGTGCGGCGCCTGCTCGAAGCGCTTTCCGGGCGGAACGACGTCATTCTTGGGTTGGTGACCGGAAACATTGCCGCCTGCGCGCAGATCAAGTTGCGTCAATTCGACCTGCACCATCACTTTGTTCTTGGCGCCTTTGGTGATGAGCATGCCGATCGCAATGAAATTGCGCGTCTTGCGCTCGGGCGGGTTTGGGAGCGGCTGTCCAAAGGCGATTCCATGGGGGGCCTGTTCCTAGTGGGTGATACTCCCAGTGACATAACGGCGGCGAAATCCATTGATGCCGTCTCCATTGCTGTGGCGACGGGGAAGTACAGTCCCGATGAGTTGAGGGATGCGGGTGCTGATGTGGTATTGACCGACATGGGGGATACCGGTTGCGTGATGGAACTCTTTGTCGCGCGGACTGGTCGCGTTACTCCTGGCAGTGCGTCAGAATAACAAGTTGGGTGCACGAGAATGAACTTCACGGCAAGGAAGATGACTCGCGTCGGTAAAGTGGCCTCCACATACTTGATCACCATTGGCATGTATCTCGTCGTGGAGCACGGCATTCGAGGCAAGAGCATCTTCGCATTCGCGGTTCACCCAGGCAATACGACGTGGCTCTGGTGGCCAATGTCCATCTTCGCAGTCACTCGATGCCGATGTTCATACTGGGTCGAGCATCTCACCTTGTTGAAACTCGGGATGACTTGCGGTCTTGTGATTGCCAACGCATATCTGTGGGGTGCAATTGTCGCTGGAATGATGCGACTCTGTGAGAACATTTACCGATCACAATTCACACGCAGCACCCAACAACCGCCTGCATGATATTCTCGCTCCGCTCGAAATCATGAGGCGGGGCGCTGGGTGAAAGGAAATAGATCGCAACCGTACCCGTTGACCCTGCCGGGTCAATGTCCGGTTAGAACTGACGTTGGAAGGCAAAAATGATGAATGACGCCAGATAGGACCGTTGGTAATATAACGAAATGGATGAAACGAATCATTTCGGGGATATGTTGCGTGAACGCAACATTTTGAGGGATTGGGCACAACGAGCAGAAGATGACCCAGATAAGGTTGAAGACCATGATGATGGGACTCGACATTTCATCAAGCAAATTCCAGAGAACGATGGGAGATGGTTGCGAGTAGTTGTGAATATTGTGGCGTTCCCGAATCGGCGCGTGACCGCTTTTTTGACCGACGACTGAGGAGAATACAATGAGAATTAAAATCGACAAAGACAGTGATGCCCTTTACTTCCGGCTGGATGAAGGACGCGTCGTGGAGTCTGAAGAAGTTCGCCCTGGTGTCGTATTGGATTTTGACGCCAATGATCGCGTCGTGGGAGTGGAGTTTCTAGGGATTTCGACCAGAGCCACACCAGAAGAATTGGCGAATTTCCAGTTTCAAACGGCATAATCCCCTTCCAACCCGCGATTACCCGTGCCGGCTGGCGGAAACGTTCGCCTGAGGAAGTGAAATGATGATCGCAAGATTTCCCGACACGCCCACGCCAATCGGATGTCTGGTGGGTTTTCCGGCCCTCTTTCCGGCGGTGTTCTCGGTGATCGCCTTTTGGGCGAACTCGCGGCCGGATCCGGACTTGAGGTAGACTTCGAAGGCGGTGGCCTTTTCAGGCGAAGAAAAGGCGATGGCCGTCTCAATACGACAGGGACGGTATTTGGCTGTGTGGGGACTGGCACCGGAGTTATGATGGCGCAGGCGCTCCGCTAGATCATCCGTCACCCCAGTGTAGTGACGCGATCGCCCGGTCGCACAGAGACAGCGCCCGTTCGAACTCCCCCTCGTCGATCGCCAGAGCGATCCCCCGCTCGAAATGGCGGATTGAGGGGCAGTACATGCGAAAAGATTGAAGCATTTCCGCCTGAGCCACGGGCAGGTAGTCCGAAGCCCTGTCCACGGCGGAGCGGCAGGTTGCGAGGTCACCGGCATGGCAGGCATCCTCGGAAAGCAGATCGTAGAGGAAGAACTTCACCGCGTTGGGGATCGAGTTGTGCCGCTCGACGATGGTCAGCAGGTACTTCTTCCCCTTCTCAGCCCCGCCGTAGAGAGCCTCATTGTGACCATGAATCAGGTCATCGAGGATTTCGGTCGGGGTTTTGCGGGTCGGTTCTTTTCGGTCGGACATGGCGGTCAGTCGGTCACGTGTTACATATTGGGTTCCCGGCCCCCTAGTCGGTCGTAGCCGGATTCGGCAGGGGGGGGCCGCCTTCACTCGGAAGCTTCGGCGCGGCAACTCGCTCAGCGAGTTGGCGGAGAGGGAGGGATTTGAACCCTCGGTACCGGTTTAAGCCAGTACGACGGTTTAGCAAACCGTTGCTTTCGACCACTCAGCCACCTCTCCGTGATTTAGGGACGTGTTGTCGTTTCACGGGCCACCCTATCGTATGGGTCAAATGCGAATGGTGCCTGCCTGCTCTGCCAACAACAAGCGCGAACGTTAGGGAAAAGAAGCGACTCCGTCAAGGACCTTTGCGGCCCAAACTGCGGCACTCAATGCGGTTCGATGGATCAAATCAGCCACTCAACAGCTCCAACGGCTCACCGTTCCGCGTTATCGTTGAACTTTCTTCACCCGTGACGCGAGGTCACGGGGATCGGCGTCAGGACTCGGTCTTCGAACAGCAGGTGCCGGCGGAGGGGACCCCGCAGCGCCGCAGAATTATCTCCAGGGGGCAAAAGCCGGTCAATGACGACTGGAAGAGGTTGAACCCCACAAACGCGGTGAAACAAAACCAACCGGGGTGGACCCAGTATCCCAAGGCCACACTGCCCATCACGAAAAGTCCTGCCACCATTCTGACGTAACGTTCTGTGTTCATTCTTGCTCCTCCATTAGGGCCCCACTGTACTCCTGTTAACTGGACGAAGCAAGATGACCATCAGTCCCGCAGGAGTAAGATACGGTAGAAAGCCTGGGTATTCGTGAGTACGGGGGCGGTGAGTTGGCTGGTTCGTCCGGTACTGACGCCGGTGGCGGTCTCCGTCCAGTTGGTGGTCATCAGGTCAGTGGTGGATTCAAGTCGGTACTGGATTCGGCCGAAGGTCGTGAACTTGATGACGGTGTTTGTGGCGCCGACGGTGATCGTGGTGCATTGGGGGGTGACGACTAGGTCGCGGAACCCGACGTTGGTGGTGCCCGCCGGTTGTGTGTAGTAGCCTGCGACAATGGTTTCCCGGTTTGACAGGGCGCATTCGGCAAGGGTGGTGTAACCGAGCGGGAAGGTTATGGCGCGGTCCGCGGGGTTCGTGTTGGTAAGTTCAACCCGGATTGGCCCGCCGTCGGGCAGACCGTTAATTGGAACCGCAAAGTTGCCGCTGGCGGTTGAAACGTCATACCAGGTTGCCTGATTGGTGCCATCCCACAAGCGGACTTCGATACCAGCAACGCCTTCTGTTTCATCATAGACGCCATTAGTGTTGGCATCGTAGAAAATGGTTTCGGTGAAGAAGTGGTTAGTGGATGACGTTCCAAAATCCTGGGTCGTGAAGTCTCTGGTCCAGTAGTAAGAACTGCCAAAATAGTTGGTGCGGAAAGACCCGATCCCGATTTCCCGTGCCGAGCTGTTCAGAATGGCCTGGCGATGTCCGCGGTTGCTGACGCCCACATCGATGAACAAGGCCTCATGCGCGTAGGTCGACGAATATCCTTCTTCAGGGTAGGGAAGTTCGCTGTAACCGGAGGCGCCGTTCACGATGTTCTCGTAATACCCGACGATCTCGTTAGTGTAACCTTCCCGGGCTGCGCGCTGGGCGGGGCTGCTACCGAGCGGGTAGTAGTTTGATGAGGGGCTGTAGTGACTGACGTAGTTTTCGGCCATGTCTCTTGAGTGTTTGCTGGCGGCGGTCGTCAGTCTGGCATTGGGGGCAAGAGGGGGGCGTGGCACTGTCCACCGGGCCCATTCATTGGTGGTGGCGCCGAAATCATTGTCTCCGAGGTTGTCCTCGGCCACATCATACTCCGGATGTCCCGCGGGGAGGTTGTTGGTAAGGCCCAGCCGATCGGCTTCCCGTTCCGGGGCAAAGCGGGCGCGGTTGATCAGCCATCGTTGCTGCTCCATCCGGGCAGGGAGGACGCCATCGCCCGTGTAGGTGGTGGCGGCCAAGGCCGGGATCGTCACAGCGAGTGTCAGGATGCAGAGCAAGGCCGTGATGACGATCTTTGCTTTCATTGTCCATTATTGTCGCACAGTGTCCATAGTTGATAAAGTTCAATGGGTAAGATTGACCCACGGGGGCGCATCTCCGAGGTTACAGAATTCGACCGCACGCCGTGCGGTCTTCCATCCAATCCAAAACGATTGAGTGCTCTTAATGTTCGATTGGTGGACGCCGACGTCCCGGCGGCGTCAGGCGCCTTTCTGCCACTTCCCTCGCTCAACGTCGCCGGGACGGCGGCGTCCACCTTTTCGTGAGTGAATTCAATCTAAGGACTGTTTTGCTTGCCCCGTTGGTGTCGAATGGGTAGGTTCTGATCTTCATGCCAATCCCAAGAAAAAGTCTGTTTTCGGCATTCCGTACAGGGGGTGATGGGGGGCGGGTGACCGGGCCCCCGTCTGCTTTGTCGAATGGGGCCGTTGTTATCGGCCTCTCGATGGTCTACTTGGGGGTGGCGTTGGCCTTGCTGCCCGGGTTTCGTTGGGCGATTAATGCGGATGGGCTTTCCTACATCGCCGTTGCCCGTCGGTATCTTGCCGGCGACTGGTCCGTTGCCGTCAACGGCTACTGGGGGCCACTCTTGTCATGGGCGCTTGTGCCGTTTCTGGCGCTACGGGTGGACGCGATCCTGGCCGGGAAGTTGCTTTCGATCCTGATCGGGCTGATAACGATTCCCGGGCTGAATGTGCTGGCCTTGCGGTTCGGCCTAACCGGTCGGTTGCGGACAGTGGCACTGGTGGGGTTGTTGCCGGCGCTATGGTACTTTACCTTCCACAAACTGACGCCTGATTTCCTGATGGTCTGTGTGCTGGTGTGGTATTTCGTCGCTATTTTTGATCCCGGGTATCGCAATCGCAGTCGCAACGGGATTCTTTGTGGTGTGGGGGGTACGCTGGCCTATTTCACCAAGGCGTACGCCTTTTTCTTCTTCCTTGCGCATTTCACGCTGGTGACGGTTTTATTTTGGGCTGATCCGGAACAAAGGGATCAGCGGCGTGCGGTGTTGCGAAACTATGTGCTGGGTATGGTCGTTTTTGCCTTGTTTGCGGGTGGGTGGATTGCGGCGATATCCGGCAAGTACGGCAGGTTGACGGTGGGTACCGCTGGGGCCTACACCCGGGCCTTATCGTCGCCGGAGTTTCGCGGTGAGCCGCCGATGCGGAACCGGGGTTTCATGGCGCCTCTGGATGCGGCGGCGATCAGCATGTGGGAGGACCCCTCGCGTCTGCCTGTGCTGAAGTGGAGTCCCTTGGAATCGGCGAAGATGATGGAGCATCAAATCCGGATGCTTATCGGCAATATGAAAGAGAGCATGCGCATCTACAGTGTATATTCGCCGTTGTCTCTCGTCATCCTCGTGTCCTTTCTGGTGTTAGGCGTTCGATCGTGGCGGCGATGCCTGCGGCCTGACGGGGAGGCGCTACCCCTGTTGACCGTGTTGCTTTACTCTGCGGGTTACGTTTTGATCATGGTCAAGGATCGCTATCTATTTGTCTGTCTGATCCTGGTGGCGTTGATGGGGTGGCAGTTGGTCCAGCGGTTGGAGAAAAGCGGTTTCTTGTTCGGGTGGAGGAGGACGGCGGTCTGGTTGGTGCTGGCCCTGTCGATAGCCGTCTATCCGGCGCGGAAGACAGTTATATTGTATGGCAGTCGGGATGGGCGGGAGGCCAAGGGGCTAAGAGAGTTTCTGAGTCAACAGGCAAAACTGAAGGGTAGTATAGCCGCCAATCGCCATTGGGCAAAGACCCTGTATGTTGCCCACCATCTTGGTTCGCCGTATTTTGGCGTGCAGGGTGATTTGCCGGCTGACGAGGTGATTCCTGCTCTCAAGCGGGCGGGAGTGGGTTACTATTTTGTTTGGGATGCTCCGGGCGCCAGCCTAACGCGGTTCCAGTCGTTTCCGGAAGTGACCGGCGGGCAGATCGCCGGGCTCAGGATCTACGATTTGAGTCCTGAGCGGGAAAGGATAACGCACGAATGAGCAAGCGAGTTATGGTGGTGACCGGTGGGGCGCAGGGGATTGGCAAGGCGGTGGCGTACCGGTTCCTGTTGGATGACTGTGCGGTGGTGATTGCCGATATTGACGGCACAGCCGGCACGGAAACCGCGGCAGAATACGCGGCGTTCGGGCCGATCCACTTTGTTCGGGCCAATGTGGCGGATGAAGCGGATGTGGAGCGTCTGGTTGCCGAGACGCAGGGTGTCTTTCCCGGCGGGATTCACGGGTTGATCAATAATGCCGCCATCGCCTGCAATCGTCCGCTGGGCGAACTGGGACTGGATGACTGGAACCGTGTGGTGGGCGTCAACCTGACGGGGCCGTTTCTTTGTGCGAAGCATTTTGCGCCCTCCTTGCGCCGCAACCGCGGGGTCATCATCAATATTGCCTCCACCCGCGCCCTGATGTCGGAACCCAACACGGAGGCGTATTCGGCGACCAAGGGAGGGGTTGTGGCCCTGACCCATGCGTTGGCGGCGAGTTTGGCGCCGGAGGTCAGGGTCAACTGTATCAGTCCGGGGTGGATTGAGACCGGGGAATGGCAGAAAGCGGAATCGCGGCGCCAGCCCGTACATAGTCCGGCCGATCAGGCACAACATTGGGTTGGGCGGGTTGGGCAACCGGACGATATTGCGCATCTAGCGGTCTATCTGGCGGGGGACAAGAGCGGGTTTGTTTCGGGGGCCAACATGGTGGTGGATGGCGGCATGACGCGCAAGATGATCTATGTTTAGACAGAAGGGCATTGAAGCGGGGATGGTTCCGTGGTAGATATTGCCGCCGTGTCTGCTCGTTCTTTATAGGAGACAAACAATGATAACAAGTCGCTGGATGGTGGCCTTGGTGTTGGCGGGTGCATGGGTTGCGAAGGCGGAGCCAGTGGTTGACGACAAGGCGGCGGCCGGGACGAACGGTGCCAGCCAGGAGGTTGTCGTTACTCCCGCGCCGGTTCCGGTGATCGAACCCATCCCGGCGGAACCTGCCGGACCCATTGCCGGCGTAGATGAGGCGGTGTTCTCCTTGGAGCGGTTCAGCATTGGCACGCGCATTACGCACTATGAACTGAAGACGGACCACAAGGATACGTTCCTTGGTCACATTAATGAAATGGAGGCGTTACAGGATCACGCCCCTACGAAGTTGTATGCCGACTGGTGGTTCTGCCGTTATTCCGGCATGGAGTTGACGTGGGACCAGGTGAAAGCCAGGACGCATAATGAAGATCCGGAAGGAATCAGCGATGGCAACATGATTGCCCGGGGGCCGATTGTTACGTTGATGCTCCGTTATCCGAACACGACCCGTGTGACGCCGCATGTGGGGGTTGGAATGGCGTTCATGTCCGTATCGTTTGATGAGGAACCTTGGTGGGCACTGGGGTATGCCAGTCCGCAGGACTACGAGGCCTTGGGCCGTCCGGCGGTTTCGCGCGGGAAGACCCGGGAGATGTTGCCCAAGGACAGTGCCAACGGGGTTGTGGTTGTGGCCGGACTGGACGTGCGCCTGACCCGGCATTGGTCGGCCGACTTGTATTTGCGCGATATGGATCTTGATACCGAGATGGGGTATCGAACGGCGGGCGACGTCAAG
>CAZHRU010000101.1:0-8820 GCA_964535015.1 uncultured Verrucomicrobiota bacterium
CCTTTCCTGGACACGATCGATCCGATCACGGATAATCGCCGAACCACCAAGTCCACCGTACGCCGTTGATCGCGCCGCCGATGAAGAATGATATAAAAAGTCATGGATCGAGCGCTTACTAGACTCTCTCGAATGTCCCGTGAACAGAATGATCATTTCGTTCCCGGGACCCCAAGTAGTCGCTTGAGTCATTGAACAATTCCGAAGCGGGTCACGGGAGTGATTAACTCCCCGCTCCCACACCACCGGACTTGCGGTCAGCGACGATGTCTGGGGCGGAGTGTAAATAGTAGAATAGAAGGCGCAGTGCACGAGGGACGATACATCGTGCGTCGGCCCATCGAACTATAACGCCCTCGCCCAACTCACCTCCCTATCGCGGCGCGACGCCTTGAACAATCTCATCATCCGGGCTTGCACAGAACCCGTCACTCAGGCAGTATCCCCCGCCTTTCCCCGAAAACACCACAGCACTTGAAACGAAAATAACCACATGATTGCCACCTCGAAACTGACCAAACGATTCGGACCGGATGTCTTGTTCGAGGACGTTAGCGTCCAGTTCACTCCAGGAAACTGCTATGGCCTGATCGGTGCCAATGGGTCCGGAAAATCCACCTTCATCAAAATCCTGGCCGGCCTCATCCCCGCCAGCCAGGGCGAAATCACCATCGGACGCGACTGCACCCTTGGGTATCTGCGTCAGGACCACGCCGAGTTCGACAACATCTCCATCCTGGACACCGTCTACATGGGCAACAGGAAACTCTGGGACCTTCACCAGGAACGCGAGGCCCTGTACTCCAAGACGGACCTAACCGATGCCGAACATGAACGCAGCGGCCTGGTGGAGGAGGAATTCGGCCAGGCTGGCGGCTACACCATGGAAACCGACGCCGCCAAGTTGCTGGCAGGTCTCGGATTCACCGAGGATGTCTTCTCTCGGGAAATGAGCACCTTGCAGGGCGGCTTCAAACTCAGGGTCCTCCTGGCCCAGGTTCTGTTCGCCCACCCCCACGTCCTCCTCCTGGACGAACCCACCAACCATTTGGACCTCGAATCCATCGAGTGGCTGGTGGAACTCCTGAAACGGTATGAGGGCACCGTCATCGTCATCTCCCATGACCGCTATTTCCTGAACCAGGTTTGCACCCACATCGCCGATCTGGACTACCACGAGATCCGCATGTTCACCGGGAACTACGATGACTTCACCATCGCCAGTCTGGAAGCCCGTGAACTGCGTGAAAAAACCAACAAGAAATTGGAAAAACAGATTCACGACCTCAAGACCTTCATCAGCCGGTTCAGCGCCAACGCCTCCAAGGCCAAACAGGCAACCTCCCGCCAAAAACTGTTGGGCAAAATCGAACTGGAAGAAGTCAAACCCAGTTCGCGCGTATCCCCCTACATCCGGTTCCAACCCAAACGGAGACTCGGGAATAAGGTCATTGAAGTCCAGGGCATCTCCAAATCCTACGACCGCCCACTCTTCAGGGACTTTTCCTGCAAAATCGATCCGGGCGAGAAAATCGCGATCATCGGCAAGAACGGCGCCGGAAAAACAACTCTCCTTAAAATCCTCTGCGGCTTGCTCCCGCCGGATTCCGGCTCCGTCATCCATGGCGACACCGTCCAACTTTCCCTCTTCCCCCAGGATCCCGGCGAAGCACTGGACCCGGATGCCCAAGCCATCACCTGGTTGCGTCAATTCTCCGAGGATCAGGAGATCACCGAGACAGAACTCCGCTCCTTCATGGGCCGCATGCTGTTCAGCAAGGACGATGTCTTCAAATCCACCCGGGTTCTGAGCGGCGGCGAAAAGGCCCGCCTGATCCTGGCCAAAATGATGCTGGAAGGCGGCAATGTGGCCATCCTGGATGAACCTACCAACCACCTCGACCTCGAATCCATCGAAGCCCTCAATTTCGCCCTGGCCACCACCCACGGCACCGTCATCTTCGTCTCCCATGACCACCGCCTGATCGGTTCGCTGGCCACGCGGCTCCTGGAAATCAAGGACGGAACCGTCTTGGATCGCAACGTCGAAAACCCGGCCCTGGCACGCTGACCCATCCCTCCTTGCCATCCCCCCGCCTTCTCCGCTATGATCCCTCCCTTAATCCGGAGTTTCCAAATGAAAACATCATCGCCCAAAGTTAAGAAACCGGCACGCCCCGCGTCCCGGTCAACATCGAAATCCAAAGCCAAGGGCAAGGACGCCCCCTGTGGCGATATGCGCACCTTCCGCACCCTCGACACCGTGGCCGCCCTGAAGGTCAACTTCGAGAACCACCTGCGCTACACCCTCGCCCGTGACCAGTATTCGGCCACCGACCACGACCGCTATATCGCCCTCGCCATGGCCATCCGCGACCGCCTCGTGGGCCGCTGGATCCAAACCAACCAGACCTATGTCTCCCGCAACGTCAAGCGCGTCTACTACCTATCGCTCGAATACCTCATGGGCCGCGCCATGGGTAATAACGTCATCAATCTCGGCCTGGACCAGATCGTCGCCAAGGCCATGAGCGACATCGGCCTGGATTGGAACTACATGCGGGAACTGGAGCGCGATGCCGCCCTCGGCAATGGCGGCCTCGGCCGCCTCGCCGCCTGCTTCCTCGACTCCCTCGCCACCCATGAACTGCCCGGTTACGGCTATGGCATCCGCTACGACTACGGCATCTTCCGCCAGGTCATCCGGGACGGACAACAGGTCGAGGAACCCGATAACTGGCTCCGCGACGGCAACCCCTGGGAAATCGAGCGCCCGGAATACCAGTTCCCCGTCCATTTCGGCGGCGAAATCAAGGAGGAACGCGACGCCCAGGGACGCCTCGTCACCCGCTGGATGAACTACGACACCGTCCTCGGCGTCCCCCATGATATGCCTATCGCGGGGTACGGCAACAACACCGTGAACAACCTCCGCCTCTGGGCCGCCAAGGCCTCCGAGGAGTTTGACCTCGCCTTCTTCAATAACGGCGACTACATCGGCGCTTACGAACAGAAACTGCTCCGCGAAAACATCACCAAAATCCTCTACCCGAACGACCGCATCGAGAAGGGCCGCGAACTGCGCTTCAAACAGCAGTTCTTCTTCGTCTCCTGCTCCCTGCAGGATATCCTGCGCCGCTTCCGCCTCTCCAACCAGAATTGGAACGTCCTGCCGGATAAGGTCGGCATCCAACTGAACGATACCCATCCCGCCATGGCCATCCCTGAACTGATGCGCCTCCTCCTCGACGAATACGGTCTCGATTGGGATCACGCCTGGGACCTGACCGTCCGCGTCTTCGGCTACACCAACCACACCATCATGCCCGAAGCCCTGGAACGATGGCCCATCCGCATGTTCGAGGAACTCCTGCCTCGCCACCTCATCATCATCTACGAGATCAACCGCCGGTTCCTCCGCACCGTGATGAACAAGTTCCCGGACGACCATGACCGCCTGCGCCGCATGTCGCTGGTCGAGGAAGGCGCGGAGAAACAAGTCCGCATGGCCCATCTGGCCGTGGTCGGAAGCCATAGCATCAACGGCGTGGCCCACCTCCACTCGGAATTGCTCAAGGAAACCCTCTTCAAGGATTTCTACGAACTCTGGCCCGCCAAATTCAACAACAAGACCAACGGCATCACCCAGCGCCGCTGGCTCCTGAAGAGCAACCCCTCCCTCGCCACGCTGATCACCAAACGCATCGGCGACGGCTGGATCAAGAACCTCTTCCAACTCAAGAAATTGGAAAAATTCGCCAACGACGCCGAATTGATGGCCCAACTGCGCGCCATCAAACTGGAAAACAAGAAGCGCCTCGCCGAATACATCCAGGTGACCAACGGCGTCGAGGTGGATCCCCACTCGCTGTTTGACGTGCAGGTCAAACGCATGCACGAATACAAGCGGCAACTGCTGAATGTCCTGCACATCCTCTACCGCTATAACCAGATCAAGGCGAACCCCGCCATGGATGTGCCCCCGCGCACCTTCATCTTCGGCGGCAAGGCCGCCCCCGGTTATGCCATGGCCAAGTTGATCATCAAACTGATCAACGATGTCGGCGGCGTCATCAACGCCGATCCGGATGTCCGCGGCCGCCTGAAAATGGTCTTCCTCGGCGATTACCGCGTCTCGCTCGCCGAACGGATCATCCCCGCCAGCGACCTGAGCGAACAGATCAGCACCGCCGGCACCGAAGCCAGCGGCACCGGCAATATGAAGTTCGCCCTGAACGGCGCCCTGACCATCGGCACCCTCGATGGCGCCAATATCGAAATCCGCGAAGCAGTCGGCGAGGAGAACTTCTTCACGTTCGGCAAGACCATTGAGGAGGTCAAGGCCATCCGCGCCGCCGGCTCGCATAACCCCTGGGACTACTACAATAACTCCCCGGAAATCCGCCACATCCTGGACTGCCTGTCCGGGGATTTCCTTAACCTGGAACAACCGGGTCTCTACCGCCCCATCCGGGAGGCGTTGCTGGAATTCGGCGACTACTACCTGCACCTGGCGGACTTCCCGTCCTACCTCGAAACCCAGAAGCGCGTGGATGAGGTCTACCGGGACCGGGACGCCTGGTCGCGCATGTGCCTGTTGAACATCGCCAATATGGGCCAGTTCAGTTCGGACCGTACGATTCTCGAATACGCCCGCGACATCTGGAACCTGAAACCCTGCCCAATTTCTCTCGAGCACTAAGTGCGCTTCTTATACTCTTGCGCCGACAAGGGACGTTTTATGATGCACAAACTTGTGATCATTCTCATCGTCGCCGCCGCCGCCCTGCTCCGCTTCGGCGGACTTTCCCACGACCTGCACGAGGGCAAGATCTATCACCCCGACACCCCGAAACAGGTCCGCGCCACCCAACGCTTCCTCGATAACGTCTATTACCAGCATACCGGCATCGCCGACTACGATGGCTACCCCTACTTCAACTCCCATCTGGTGGAATACCTCTGCCGCGCCGGGGACCCCATCCGTGTCGCCGCCCTCAACCTGCTGGGCGTCCCCGCCGAACCGCAAATCCCCGATATCATGGTCCTGTTCTGGATCACCCTTCTCTTTAACGCGACACTGGCCACTCTCCTCGTGTGGCTCATCTATCGCCTGGTCCTCGAACACTACGGTACCGGACCCGCCCTGGTGGCCGCCGCCTTCATCGCCCTCTCCCCCGTCGATATCACCGCCTGCCATTACGCCAACGGCGACACCACCGCCGCCTTCTTCGCCACCCTCTCCCTCCTCTTCGCCTTGCGAATCGCCCGCGACGGCCTCTGGCGCGACTACCTGCTCGCCGTCATCTTCGCCGCCTGCGGCTTCGCCGCCAAGTATCACGCCGGTCTCGCCGCCCTGCCGATCCTCATCGCCCATGCCGCCCGCTATCCCTCACCCCGCGCCTTCTTCAGCCGCTCATCCTGGGCCCGCCTGCTGGCCTGCGCCCTCGCCGGAATCGCCACCCTGTTCATCACCATCCCAACCCTGATCGGCCACACCAACCAGGTCGTCCAGGATATCGTCGTCTTCTTCACCCATGTCTCCAAAGGACGTCGCCTCCCCGAGGAAATCCGCAGCGCCGGCATCACCGGCAAGTTCCTGTTCTCCATGACGCGCAATGGCCCCATCCTCCTCTACCTGCTTGGCCCCGTGGCCGCCACCGCCTCCCTCCTCGCTCTGGTCCGCCTTGCCCGGCGCGACGTCCGTATCCTCATCAGCGCCTCCCTCCCCATCGTCTACTTCCTGGTCGGCGTCAGTTTCCGCCCCATCGCCCCCCCGGTCTACCACACCCTCATGACCCCCATGGTCTTCATCCTCGCCGCCATCTTCCTCTCCCGCCGCCTCAACACCACCGCTCCCATCCGCCGCCTTTGGACCATCACCGCCACCCTCGCCATCCTCCTCTCCCTCGGCTACCTCGGACGCATCTCCATCAAGGAAACCTTCTTCCAGTGGCACATGGATACACGCCGTATGGCCGGCCGCTGGGTCGCCGAAAACGTCCCCTCCTCCTTCCGCCTGAACCGCGGTCTCTACACCTTCCAACTACCCAATCCCCCACCCGCCCGCCCCGATGGCACCGTCTTCGTCCGCAGTAGCATCTACCCCGAATCGCCCTCCGGATCGTTCCGCCCCTTGAAGACGTTCGCCCTCGAACGCGACTCCCTGATGATGTTCCGCAATCCGGACGTCACCACCCACATCGGCAATACCCTCTGGATCAACGGTCCCGCCGCCATGCCAATCACCCAACGCTGGCACTCCGAAACCGGCAACCAGTTCATCTTCGACAACGGAATGACCTTCCTGCGCGACGGCAAACGTATCCCCCTGGAGGCCGGACGCCCCGTCACCCGGCGCCTGGTCACGGAAACCGCCCTCACCGACGCCGTCCTGACCATCCGGAACGGTCCCGTTCCGAACTTCGTCTCCCTCACCTTCGGCGGCAAAACCCAAACCCTCCGCCTCGCCCCCGGCGCCTCGGATATCATCCGCATCCATCAACCCCAACGTGGATTCCCCCGTGAACGCGGCCTGTTCTTCTACCCCCTCTCCGCCTCCACCTCCGCCGGACCCGCCCTCATCCGTCTTGCCACCCGCACCGACGAAATCGGCTCGGCCCTCTTCGACGCCCGCCGTTACTCCGATGCCGCTCCCTGGCTGGATCGGGCCGCCATCGAACAGTCGAACCCCACCCTGGCCGTCCAGGCCCTTGCCTGCCGCCAACTTACCCGCCAACCCGCCACGGCAATCCCTGACGACGTCAAAGCCACCGCCGCCCGCATCCGACAGGCCATCGACGCCACCTCCATCGAATCCACCTATGGCATCGGCCCGCGTTACCTCGACAAACTGGACTTCCTCTCCATCCCGGGCGACACCCTTATCTGCAAGGGATTCAAGAAACGATCCAAACTCCAGATATCCCTGGACGACGATGACGAAGCCGACCTGACCCTTCCTGAACTGGATCCCGTCAAGGAGCAATCCATTTCGACAACACCCCTCTTGCTCGATGCCGGACACTACACCTGCTCGATTCGTTTCACCTATGCCCCGCTCCCCGAACAAACCCCCATCCTGAACTTCATCGTCGCCCTTCCTGATGGAACCCCGCTCAGCCAGACCCCCGTGGACCTCACCGCCTGCGCTCCTTATCAACCCTTGGACCGCAAATTCGCCGTGCATGTTCCCGGCGATGTCCCCACCGTCAAACTCATGGTCAAACCGGAACACGTCGCCGGCCTGACCGTCGACCGTATGGAGGTCTCGCCGGATATCCCCGCCACAGTGCAGGGATGGAGGACCCTCCTCGACCTGCTCGATGGGGCCCCCGCCGCCACCGCCACAACACAACCCATGGCCTTCGATCTGCTCATGTCCAAGGGCGACCAGGCGGCGACAGCCAATGACTACACTGCCGCGCTTGATTTCTACAGGACAGCGGCCCGCGCCCGACCCGAGACGTTCCTGCCCGCCTCCCGCATCACCGCCATGGCCACCCGGTTCCCACAAGGCCTGCAAATGGCGGCAGACCTGCTTGCTCCCTACACGGCTAGACCCATCCAACGCGAAATCAAGATCAACGCACGCTTTCAGAACGGGTTACTGCTCGAATCCGCCCTCTTTCGCGAGACGGTCGTCGCCCCCGGCGGCAAGTTGGGATTGAACCTGTACTGGGACGTGGAGAAACCGAAGACGGAGCTCGCCAACAAGATCGTCTGGATCCACTTCCTCGACGCAAAAGGCAAAACCATTTTCCAGGGCGATCATGATCTCACCCACGATCTCAACCTCACCCGCTCAACCCACTATGCCCAACCCTATTTCACAGAAATAGACCTGAACCTGTCCGTTCCGCCGGGCGAGTACCGGGTAGAACTTGGAGTATACGTTCCAACCTCCCGCGACCGCCTCCGGATTACCGACAGCCTCATCCCCGCCCGCCGAACCACCCTCGAACTTCCGCAGAAGATTGTGGTTAAATGACCTGAAGACCCATCACAGGAATTCGACACGACGAACGCCTGTCGTATACCGTCCAGAACATCCTGCTCTTCCTTGTCCAGTTCACCCTGTTCTGCTGTCTGTTCACGCATCCAGCAATGTGCCGACCTTGTTCAACACATGGTTCACGGTGGATTCCGGAAGGGAACAGAGAAACGATGCCCCGCGCGCCTTCCAGTCCATGCTCTTCACCTGATCGGACAGAACGACACCAGACGCCTTGAGGCCATCTGGCACACTGACCTCGAACGGGTAACCCTTGACCTGGTTCGTGATGGGGCAGAGGAGCGATAACCCCACCTTGCGGTTGTACGATTCTGGCGAGAGAACCAGCGCTGGCCTGTGGCCGGCCTGCTCATGTCCCGCTTGCGGGTTGAAGGAAATCCAGACCACATCTCCCCGTTTCGGACAGTACGTGGTCGACATCACCACACCTCCCGTCCAACGGCCTGCCCCGTAGCAACTTCCGCATGAATGTTATGCTTAGTGACTCCCTTGAGCAGGTCTTCCAACCTGTATTCAAGCTCCACGTGTGGATCGATCACGATCTTCCCATCGTCAACAGACAGATCAACCGGCGTACCGCATGCAACGCGCGCCTCCTTCACGAATGCCTTTGGAATGCGCACCGCCAAACTGTTTCCCCACTTCTGAATCGTCGTTTGCATGATTGTTCTCCTGTATCTACAAAGAAGATACATCCAGACGGCCAAGCCGGCAAGGTGTTTCTCTGGCCAACGGCGGAAATCACGGGCGACGCAAGCCGTACCGTGGATTTTCTGGTTGGCCTCTCTCGTTGTCCCAAAACTGAC
>CAZHRU010000102.1:0-8626 GCA_964535015.1 uncultured Verrucomicrobiota bacterium
GGTCAGTTTCCCTTCCTTTCCTTCATTCACAGGCTTATCCTGTCGCGAGGGTGGTAAATCCTTTCCTTCCGCCACAAATAGACATGTTCATAACCCCAACCATTTGCGGGACATTACATTAACGTCCAGCCATGCGGGCCAGCACATCCGCCAGCGTCCCCTTGAACGGGCCGGGCGTTTCCATCTTGATCGACACCAGGGCCGCCGCGAACTTGAGCGACTCGGCGGGCCCATGATCCAACCGCCGGACCATGTAACCGGCAAAGGTCGTATCCCCGCGGCCGGTCCGCCCCACCACACTCTTGTTGCTGAACGGTTCGTAGTAGTCCTTCCCATTCACCCGCGCCTGCACCCCCTCCGCACGGGTAATGACCACCTCCGGGCATCCCCAGGACGCCACAACCCCCGCCGCCTTGGCAAGATCGCGTTCGCCAGTCAACAGTTCGGCCTCCACCACATCCAGTTTGACCCGGTCCATCAGCGAAACGATCTCCCGCTTGTCCGGCACGTCCGCGAACGTGATCACCCGGGTGGTCTCGTCCACCTGCCGCACAAAGGACTGCATGTCCACGGAAACGCTGTGACCCCGCCGCTTGAGTTCACGCATGAAGTCCAGGTTGAACTCGCGGTCCGTGATCCCGGCCAGATGGACAAAGCGCGCCTTGAAGGGCGGCAGTTCATCCGCCCGCATGAAACCCGCATTCTTGATCTGGCGCATCTCGCGCACATCCACGTCGGGCGTCGGATGGGTCACCACCATCTCGGTCGTGGCCGGGGCCGGAATAAGGACGCATTCCACGCCCGCCGCCCGCATCGGATCCATGAAGGCGCTGTCATCAGGGTGCATGCGGGTAATCGCCGCCGCCCGCCCCCCAACCCGCGCCGCCGCCATGGCGCCACACAAGACGGCACTGCCCGGCGCCACCTGCGCCTCTTTTCCATACGGATAAATCCGGTCAAGACACATGTGACCGATGAAGACGATGTCAGATTCCTTCATATTACCTGATAATCCTGTTAATCCCCTGAATAAACGTCCCGTATGTCTATCAATCCACCCCTTCACCCTCAAGCCCAAACTGGACCCACACAAACCATAACGGGAACTTTCTTGCCCCCGGAGCGTCAAATGACTATGAACCTGAATTTTGCGCGGGTTAGCGCAAAATTCACCCGAAGGGCCGTGGTACGCCCGTTCCCACGGGCGTAAACGGGGTTAACCACGTTCGTTTTGTGAATAACCTGTTTGGTTATCCACAAAACGTCACGTCTTTGCGACTGCAGACGCCCAGACTGCTGTCGCAAAGTGGATTTTGCACTAAGTCGGCGCAAAATCCAGGATGAAACTTTGAAGGCGACAAACCCGTCCAAATGCCTGTTGCCATGCAAGCGGTCCCCCAGTAGAATCCATGGCCATGGAACTGAGTGCATTTGAACGTATCGTCCATTCGTTGGAGCAATCCAAGGTCCGCTATCTGCTGGCTGGGGGCCTCGCCGTGGTGGCACACGGATACGGTCGCATGACGTTCGATATTGACCTCGTGGTTCAACTTGACTCCGACAATATCGCACGGGCTTTCGCCGCATTGGCAACGGAGGGGTATCGTCCGCGTGTTCCAGTGACGGCCGAACAGTTTGCCAACAAAGAGATTCGCGAGAGTTGGATCCGGGACAAAGGCATGGTCGTTCTGAATATGTGGTCGGACCAGCATCAAGACACCCCGATCGACATCTTTGTGTCGGAACCTTTCGACTTCGATAACGTGTATCGAAACGCGCCTGTTGAAAAACTGACGAATGGGACCACGTTCCGGTTTGTTGATATTCCGACACTCATTGAAATGAAACGCGCCGCCGGGCGGGAAAGGGATCTCGACGATATCCGCCACCTCGAGATGCTTCAGAATGAAACCTGACTGGACCATACGGGAAGAGAGCGCTGATTGGGAGTGTTCCTGGAAGGCGAATGAGGCATTCCAACTGCGCTATTTCCGGGCGCTTCCGTTTGTTGATAAACTCCGGGCGGTCGAGAATATGTGCACGATGGCCCGATTCCTTCAGGACCGGGCCAAAGCACGCCGGCACGCCTCAATCCGTAAGGCAATGCCATCTACTACAACAGGGTCATGACACCACTATGGCCAACACGTTTTCAGTGGGCGTGAGTTACCTGTCCCCGAACACAACCTTCTCACCATCGAAACGGACCGTCCGTTTCCCCACCGTGACCACGGCATCCAACCCCTGCCCCTTGACCGTCACCTCGGGCGCGGCCACCCCCTTGGGCTGGAACGTGGCGACCACAAAGAACTGGCCGTCGTCGGGCTTTGCCCCCCGCAGGAAGATCCCCGGCAGTTTGAAACCGCCCTTCCCGCGGTTATAGGTCCTGGTGTAGGTAATGTCGCGCACCTCCGCCGTGAGATGCCCTCCCGCCGGCGCCACGGCCGACAGTTTCATCGTGGCATCACCCTGCTTCACCAGGACCGTATTACCGATCACCTCGGCCCGCGACACCACGTTTGACGCCACCGATTGATCACCCTCCTTGGCGTCCTTCCCGGGCCCCTTCAGGTGCCAGGTCCAGAGTTTCTGCTTTCCGCCGGAAATCTTATCCACAACAACGAACAGGCACGGCGCCCCCGATAACCCGCTGTAATCAACACCAAACGCGCGAAGTCCATGAATGCCGCTGTCGGCAAGGGCATCCGCATTGCGAATGCCCCCGTAAGGTTCGTACAACGACAGGGGATTGCCCTTGGAATCCTTCCTGAGACTGGCATAAACATCGTCCAGATCAACCGTCACCGTTCCCGATCCATCGGACTCGAACGAGGTGTGAGTCACGCGACCCAACGCGCCGTCGTTGATGTCATCGTCCGGCAGTTCGACCACGGGATCAAAGATACGCTGATTGTATAATCGCAACGAAGGCAGGCCGTCGGCCCAGATCTGGCCAAGTCCCGCAATGCGAAACGCCCCGGCATTGGGACGGGTATACCCCTTGCCGTTTCCTGATTTCGCATAGATCTGCACAACCATGTCATCACCCTTCCATCCGTTCCGGAACCCGTAGTAACCGAAGGTCGGTGCCGCCCACGTCAACGGCATCGTCGCCGCCGGCGGAACCGGCTTCATTTCCAACGGATAGTTGACGAACGCATAGACCGCCCCGTCCGGATGCCCACCCCCCACGGCCGCGACACTGGCCGCCGGGTCATGGATGCCAAACTCCCGGTTCCACGCCCACACCATCGTGGCCTTCCAGCGTTCGGGAATGATCGGCCAGTGAAAGGCAAAGTAGGCCCCCGGCAACGCCGACGTTTCGCCACTCGGTTCCTGCACCAGGATCTCCTTTTCACCATACGAACGCTGGAACACCTTGCGCGCCAAAAAGACGTTCAAATCATCGAACGGCGACAGATCGTATCCCAGCGCATTCCGATAGGCCGAGGCGAAACGCCCCGACCCATACTCCCGATCGCTCCTGAACTCCGGTTGCGCCCCCCCCAGCCCCGTGCCTTCCTGGATATGCCGGTAGACATAACTGCGGTAGAGTTCGAACATCTTCGTGTACTCGGCGTTCCATCCGCCGGTTCGTTCCCACTGCGCCTGGTCATACTCCCATTCCTTCAGATCATCCTGATACGTCTGCGCCGCCTCCTCCATCACCGCCGCACTGGCGACCGCGTCGGCATCCGTCGCCGGCACCAGGCGGATGTTCAAGGTGTCCCACCGCGCCGTGATTCGCGCCACGATGAGCATCGGGTAAAGGCCCGGCTCCAGTTTCACGACCTGACCGTGCGTGAGGGCATGCCCCGCCACAAAGACGTCCGGCTTGCCCATCAGGGTCGAACCCGCCTCCACCTTCACCGCGCGCGCCTGCCGGTTGTCCAGCACGCTATACCAGACAAACGTCACCGGTCCGTCCGTGATCCCCGGCCATTCGGGCCCCTCCGCACGCTTGATATGCTCAGGTTGCTGCCCATTGCCGACGTTGATCACAAACCCGCCCTTTGCCCGCAGATAATCCGACCCCAACGGCGCAAAGGCGACGGCCTTTCCACCCAGGGTCACCGTCGTGCCCGGCGCCGGATTCACCTTGCCCGACGCCAGATCGGCGAACGCCTCGCGACGCACGTAACCGGGCGTCGCCGGCAACGTCAGCCACTGCGCCGGGAACTGCCCGGGCTCCAGAAGATTCACCGGAACCCCGGCGGCCGGCGTAAACCCCTTCGCGGCCGGAAGGTCGCCCGCGGGATCGGGCGCCATCGGTTTCTCCGGCGCAGGCGCCTTTTCGCCCAAACGAGCCAACATGCCCAGTCCGGCGCCAAAGACCATGTTCATGTACTCGCCATTCCCGACCGTGCGCGGAACCTGCATGTTGTACATGGAATGATGATACACCAGGCGCATGGCCCACGCGCCGAGGTAGTTCTCCGCCGCCGCGCGCTGCTCCCTCGTCCAGGCATCGTAACACAGGTCATACGCCTGCGACGCCTGCTCATAATACCAGCCAAACTGCGGACTCTGATGGTGCGAATCCTGGATCTGGGCGGGTTCCTTTCCGGCCATCAGGCGCTGCATGACCCCCCACGCCTCATCGGCATACCTCGCCTCGCCCGTCAACTGGTAAAGCACCCCGAGTTTGATCGCATCAGGCGCCATCTGCTTCACCATGGCCTGCCCGAACGGCGTCGCTAACTTTGCCTTGAGACCCGGCACATCGCCTTTCCGGAACAACAACCGCGGATGCTCGCCCGATTGAACCGCCGCCATGCCCGGAATCGGAACCGACGAAGGGCGCGCCGTCGCCCGCGCCTTGCCGCTCACCGAGTTCCCCGCACAGGTCCCGGTGAAGTCGCCCTCATAGACTCCGGCCCCCGTCTTCTTCAACGTCACATGGTACGTCCCCGGACCAACATCGCGAATGAAACTGTCCGGCAGGATCCGCAACCGCAGGTCAATGCTGATCCCATCCCCCTGCTCCCGGAACCCCGTCACAAACCCGTAGTGCCACGAGGTGTTGAAACGCCCGGCAATGCCCCAGACCCGTGACCAGCCCTCCCCGTCGCGCCGCAGGTCCAGGACAATCGCCCCCCCGCCGGACGACGACCCCGCCTTTTTCGTCGTGACGGCACCCCGCAGGATCAGGTCATAGTCCGAGCCCGCCGCCCAGCCAGTTCCCGCCTGCAACCCCATCGCCAGCATCACAACAACGCACCAGTTACGCATGGTCTTCTCTCCTCTTTTTCTCAACGTAATGCCAGAAAACTGCGGGGTCAACAGCAAACAGCAAAACCACGAAGCAAAACCCAAAAAAGTCCCACTTGCCCCACTCCCCGTGATCCATTGTCAACGGTGAAAGTCCTTCCCCACTCCCCGTGATCCACTGTCAACGGCGAAAGTCCTTCCCCGATCCCCGTGACCTCGCGTCACGGGTGAAGAAAGTTGAGTGATAACGTGCAACAGGTACAACCCCGCCAACCCGTCTTGATCCCGTTGTAGGACGCGCTTCCCCGTAGGGGAGCGCGTGTCCCCCCCCCCCCCCTCACCCCACGGGCTCCCTTCGAATTCCACAGGCTCCCTTCCTCCTTCGCCATCGCAGACTGATGGCTACGGAGGACAAGCCGGGAAACCTGTCCTACAATAGAACCCCGTCACTTGATAATGAACACCGAACCTAAGTTCTTCTGAGTTGACTGGACAAACTCCACCTCACTCAATTGATAGTATCCATTACCCCCGATATTGAACCCACTACTAATGTCGAATCGTATATATCGCGCGACAAAGCCGGGGAAGTCCAATACCTGATCGACCTGACTGCCTCCGTAACTCCCCCGAGTCAACGTAAAGGCGCTAGCGCAGACATGGTTGCGGTTTCAAGAGTCACACCCATTTCACGCGCACGTTCCGCAAACGGTTCGGCATGACACCACTGGCCTGGCGCAACCGGCGCATCGCAACACGCAACTCAGCGACATGACGTCATCCGACGGAGCTAGGTTCCCTTCACCGCCGCAACTGCTCGCCGCCCGCCCCAGGCGACGAGCCGATTCTCTAATTCCAAAGCCTTCTTGACGCCACCGGAAGATCAGACTACGTTCTTCCTTGGTCACGCGCTTGTAAGTCATGTTGCTCCTCGTGTCTTGCAACCGAAGCGTTTAACTTACCGCGTGACCTTTTCATATCACTGCTGTTGCAATGGCCGGTCGCGCGCGGGCAGTCAATAGCACCACGCCCCCTCCGAAATCCTCGCCTAACAACCTGTTGAAAACCCTCCGCCTCAGCCAGAGGCTTCGCCCTTCCATCTGCCAGGCGAGGGTTTTGCCCGGGGATTAGACGCTTGCGTTGCCACCGGCGACCTCCTATAGTTCCGCTCTATAAACGATCCCCATGTCGCAACCGTTTTGGCAAAAAGGACTGCAGACCATGCGCGCACAACAACTGTTCATCATCTCCATCCTGGGCTTCGCCACCCTCGCCAATGCCGGGCGTTTTGAAAGTCTCACCCAGCGATTCGCCAAGGGCGATAAAATGACGCCCGTGGCCGCCACCTATTTCGGCGGTCCCGGTAATGAGGAGTTCGTGGATGCCGGACAACTGACCGACGGCACGATCGTGGCGTTCGGCAACGCCACAGGTCCGGAATTTCCAACCGCGCCGAAACCGGTGATCCTCGGAACCGGCCAACACCGCGCCTTAAAGGCCCTGGTGCCCAACAAACACAACCGGATGGTGATCGTCCCGGAGAACCCCGATCTCGCCGGCATGATCGTGTTCTACGATGAAACCTTGTCCAAGGTGCTGCGCGTCGTCAGGTTCGACTGGGGCGTGGCCTCACTGACCCTCGGAACGGTCGGAGTGGACGGCAACTCACTATTCATCGCCGGACGCTGCACGGAGGCACTGCGCACCCTGTCTAAATCGGCCGCCTCATTCAAGGTCGAACCCTATGTCGCCCCCGTCGAACCGGAAACGCCGCCCACCACCGATCCCGCTGAAAAAAAGAAGAAGAAAGTGAAGAAGGCGGCACCCCCATCCGTCGGCCCGTATACCTACGAAGGGGTGACGGCACCCGGCGATGTGTTTGTGGCCCGCCTCAATGCGAACGGCGACAAGATTCTATGGATCTGGGTGTTCGAGGGACTGCGGCAACCGCCCGGACGCCTCTGGACAGACAAGCAGGGCGCCCTCTACTGCGACGTGCGGGGCCTGCGCCGCATCAGCGCCGATGGACAGAAAGCGGAACTGATCAATTCAAGAATGAGCACCGGCACGGCCGGATGGCGGGCGGTGGATGCTGACGGCGGCCTGTACTTCGGCGGCGACCGCAACACCAACACCGGTTACCAACCCTACCGTCAACCCTACTTGTACAAGTTCAACACCAAGGGCGATAAACTCTGGACACTCTGGGAACCAGTCCCGTCCGAATGCGCCTGCGGCGGCAACGGCAACGGCTTGTGTTCCGACTCGTCTGTGCGAGGCCTGTCGTGGACGCCCAATGGCGATTTGCTGGTGAACGGTTGGTCCGATGGGGGCAATTCAGTCTTCACCCGCCAACCCAAAAACTGGCGCGAGATGGCTGGCAAAAGCGCCCTCGGCATGGAATCCTGGGGAATGAAGAACGCCAACAGCCTGTCCTACCTGATACTGCTCGATGCCCAGACCCTGCAACAGAAAACCTACACCCTCTGGCTCACCTACATACCGGATACGTTTGCCACACCCAGGTTGCGGGGCGCCCCAAACGCCTCGACCATCGAGACCGTCTGCAGGCTTAAGGATGGCTCCATCGGATTCTGCGGCGGCGCCGGCACCGGTCTGATCCAGACCCCCCATGCGTTCGTGACCCTTCCGGCAGACGGCTCGAAATACGGCGGCGCGTATGTGGCCGTGATAACCGGTTCCATGACCGACCTGCTGTATTCCAGTTATCTCCCCGGCTGCATGAACGTCGCCATCGCCCCCTGCCGGCGCGGCCTCATCGTCGTCAGCAATTCGACGGGAAGTGACGGCGCCCCCGCGCCCACCCCCTCACCGGTCATCAAACCACTGCAGGGCCAGTGCCAGGGGCAACTTGACGCACACATCCTGCTGTTGGATCTGCCCAAACCCCCGGCACCCGCCAGCAAGTGACGCCCCCCCATGACCCTTCGTCAGATACTCAATCAGGTCGCCAAGGGCCGGCTGACACCCGCCGCCGCCGCCCGCCATATCGATACCACCCGCGAGAAGAACCTCGGCTTCGCCCGGGTCGATACCGACCGCCTGCGCCGCCGCGGCTTCCCGGAAGTGATCTTCTCCCAGGGTAAAACACCCGACCATGTCGTCAAGATCATGGCCGCCCTCGCCGAGTCCGGCCAGAATGTACTGGCCACCCGCGCCACCCCGGCCCAGTACGAGGCTGTGCGCCAAACCTTCCCGAAAGCCGTCTACCACGAGGCCGCCCGGATCATCGCCCTTGACGTCTCCCCCCTTGTCCCACCCACCGGCCTCGTCGCCATCCTCTGCGCCGGCACCACCGATATCCCCGTCGCCGAGGAAGCCGCCATCGTCGCCGAAAAGATGGGCGCCCGCGTCCGCCGCGTCTTCGATGTCGGCGTCGCCGGCCTGCACCGCC
>CAZHRU010000103.1:0-8540 GCA_964535015.1 uncultured Verrucomicrobiota bacterium
TGTCGGGGATTGTGGCGGTGATTCCCTTTCGGATGGAGGGGCCGACCCACATGGTTCGGACGGTCCTGTCGGTGGCGGCCTTTGCGTTGACGTTGGCCTGGGTGTTGTTCTCGGTACTTGCACTGCCGCGGGCCGTGGCGGCGCTTATACGCCGTCAGGATCGGCGCATGGCGCTCTGGTTGGTTGTCGTGGCGTGCATTCCGGTGGGGTTGGCCATCGGGTTGTTTGTTTTCAGCACCTTCTGTGCGGTAGGCCGTGGGGGCGGGGTGTCCGGAACGGGGATGAGCCAGGAATCAGGGCCGGGGCATGAGGCGCTGCGTGAGGCGCTCCGTCGCGATGTGACTGTACTGGCCGGGGAGATTGGCGCGAGGAGTGCGGTTACCGAGTACACCAACCTATGCCGGGCGGCGGACTTCATTGAACAGTCCTTGGCGGGAATGGGGTATGAGGTGCGGCGGCAATCGTTCCTGCCGGATCACTGGGCGATGAAGAAGCGGCCGTGCTGGAATCTCGAAGTGGAAATCAAGGGGACGGTGCGGCCTGAAGAGATCGTGGTGATTGGGGCCCACTATGACACGGAAATGAGTTGTCCCGGTGCAAATGACAACGGGTCCGGGGTGGCGGCGTTGCTGGCGTTGGCCCGGATATCCAAGGGGCAAGCCTGCGGGCGGACGTTGCGCTTTGTGGCGTTTGCCAACGAGGAGCCACCGTTCTTTTGGACGGCCAACATGGGGAGCAGGGTGTATGCCGCCGCCTGCCGGAAGCGAAACGAGAACATTGTGGCGATGGTCAGCCTCGAGACGCTAGGGTGTTACACGGATGTGCCCGGGAGCCAGAACTATCCGTCGCGGTTGTTTGGCTGGTTCTATCCCACCACGGGGAATTTCATCTCTTTTATCGGGAACGTGCGGTCGCGGGCCCTGGTGGGGCAGACGTTGACGTCGTTCCGCAGGCAGGTGTCGTTTCCTTCCGAGGGTGCGGCCTTGCCTGGGTTGATCAGCGGGGTGGGGTGGTCCGATCATTGGTCATTCTGGTGGGAGGGGTATGGTGGGGTAATGGTGACGGACACGGCACCGTTCCGATATGCCCACTATCACACGGCGGGGGACACGCCTGAGAAGCTGGACTATGAGCGCTTCGCCGTGGTGGTTGAGGGGTTGCGGCGCGTGGTGCGGGACTGTGTGACGGTGGAGTAAGTTGGGGTGATGAGTGGCAGGTTCGCCGTGGATGTTCAACGGTGGCCTCCATCGGGAAGGTGATAAAGGGCGAATCCGAGAGCATTGCTGTAGCGGCATTCCTTCGAATGACGCACTGTGGCGGAATCCGAAAGGATTCCGCTACGGGCATGGTCGGAATCCGAAGGGATTCCGCTACGCATGGTGCCGTCGTCACTTGCGGTCGCGGGGCATTCCTGATAGAAGAATGGGCTCATGGTCAGGAAGAAAATCGTTTGTGTGATCGGGACCCGGCCGGAAGCCGTCAAGGTGGCGCCGGTCATTCTCGAGTTGCGGCGCCGGCCGGACCTTTTTGAAACCCATGTGCTTGTTACCGCCCAGCACCGGCAGATGCTGGACCAGATGCTGGCGGTGTTTGATGTTATGCCGGACACGGATCTGGACATCATGCAGGCGAACCAGACGCTGAGTGACGTGACCCACCGTGTGCTTCGGGGGATGGATACCTATTTGAAGGCCCGGCAGCCGGATGTGGTGCTGGCCCAGGGGGACACCACCACGGTCATGGCCACGGCTATGGCCTGCTTTTACAGGCATACGGCGTTCGGTCATATCGAGGCGGGATTGCGGACCGGAGATTGCTGGGCACCGTTCCCCGAGGAGTTCAATCGCCGGGTGGCCGGGCTGGTGGCGCGGTATCACTTTGCGCCCACCCGCGGTTCGGCCATGAACGTCAAACGGGAAGGCATGGATCCGGCGACCATTTATGTGACCGGGAATACCGTGATTGATGCGTTGCAGTATGTGCTGGGGCGGACCCAGCCTCCCAAGACGCCAGTGCCGGCAGGGGCGCCGTATGTGTTGATGACCTGCCATCGCCGCGAGATTTTCGGGGTCGGCATTCGCGAGGTCTTTGAGACGGTGCGTGATTTTGCGGTCCGGCATCCGGAGTTGTACGTGTGGTATCCCGTGCATCCCAATCCCAATGTTCTTGAACCGGCGCGGGCGATTCTTGGCGGGACGCCGAACGTGTTATTGACGGAGCCGCTGGATTACGTGGCGTTTCTGCATGCCATGAACGGGGCGTTGCTGATGGTGTCGGATTCGGGCGGGGTGCAGGAGGAGGCGCCGGCGTTGAAGAAACCGGTGCTGGTGTTGCGGGATGTGACGGAGCGGCCGGAAGGGGTGGAGGCGGGCACCTGCCTGCTGGTGGGGCCCCATCGTGACCGCATCGAGTCGGCTTTGGAACGGTTGTTGTCCGACCGGGCCATGTATGAGCGGATGGCGAATACGCCGAATCCCTACGGGGACGGGCAGGCGTGCCAGCGTATCGCTGATATTCTGGCGGGTGGCGGACAGGAGTGGCTGTTGAAGGGGTGAAGGGGTTGGCAAACCGGATGCCTAAAACAGGTAGGCAATCCTCAGGGCAATCCGCAGGTCTTGCTCAACGTGGAAAGCCGCGCTCTCAAACTTTGGCGGCCCCTTGAGGAGGGGTGGGTTGTTGGATGTGCCGATTCCCTCCTTTGGTTTGCCCAACCAAGAGGTTCTGAGTTTTCCATCCCCGTCCTCGTCATGAAGGACACTGACGGCGAAAGTGCCGGGGGGCAGACTTTCAAATGTCACCGATGGAGATTGGCCTTCGGGTTGTTTTCTCAGGTCGATTGATCGGCGGGCCACGGCCCGGTCGGAATCATGGGGAAACCCTTTTCCATTTTCGAACAGGGCCACTTGGAGGATGCCGTTGTGTGACCGTAATCCTTCAATCACCACTGTCAGGTTTGCCGCGCGGGATGGAGTGGGAATGACCAGCAGCAAGAAGAGGATTATGGCGAATGCCCTCATCCGGGTTTACTTCTGAAGGTCTTGTCGGAGGAGGTCTGTGGAAATTCGAGCGGACTCATAAATTGTGGGCAGTCCCGAGCCGGGATGGGTTCCGCCGCCCACCAGATAGCAGTTCTTCAACTCCTCGAACCGGTTTCTCGGACGAAGGTAGAGCATCTGGTTCAGGTGGTGGCCCAGATTGAAAGTTGCGCCCATGTACACGCCCCGGTTTTCCCAGTCCTTGGGTGTAATGATGGTTTCGGCCACGATGTGTTTGGACAAGTCTTTCATCGAGGTTTTTTCTTCCAGTTTGGCGATGATGGCGGCACGGACTTGCGATACCATGGCCTCGTCCCAGGCCAAGCCGGAAAACTGGTTGGCCACTGGGACAAGCACATACAGTGACGAGTGACCGGCGGGGGCCAGTGTGGGGTCCGTGACGCTGGCGTTCCGGACGTAGATCGACATGTCCCGGGATAGGCGTTTGTGTACGGTGATGTCCTCGATGTTGGCCCTGTAATCATCGGCGAAAACGATATGGTGGTGGGGTTCGGGATAAAGTTTATCCACCGCCAGGTAGAGCATGAACGTTGAGCAGGAGAATTTCTTCTGCTGCAATCGGGCGGCGCTGTATTTCCGAATCACTCCCTCGTCAAACAGGGTGGTCATGGCGTGGCCGAAATCGGCGTTCAGAACCACGGCGTCGGCGGGCACCTCGGTCCCGTCCGCGAGCACGACGCCCGTCGCCTGTCCTGTCCGGGTGACAACCTTCCTGACGGTTTTTCCAAGTTCGATCTTTCCGCCCAGTTCGTTGATCACCTTGGCCATGGCCTCGGAGATGGCGCTCAATCCTCCCTGAACATGGTCAATGCCGAAGTGGTGTTCGATGTAGGGAATGATGGTGAACGCTCCCGGGCACTCCCAGGGTGACATGCCGAGGTACTTGGCTTGAAAGGTAAAACTGATCTTCAGGTATTCATCCTTGAAGTAAGATCCAAGATTTTCGAACAGGGTTCGGGTCAACGACAGGTGGGGGATGGCTTTGAGAAAAGTCGGCGAAAGCATTGACCGCCAGGATGAATAGTCCTTTTTGAGGCATGGGTACATCTTGCGGTAGCGGATTGCCTCGCGGTCCATGAATCGCTTCAAGGATCCTTCATTTCCAGGAAAGCAATTCCGGATCTGGGCTTCCATTCGATCGGCATTCGGGGTGATGTCGATTGCTTTTCCATCAGGAAAACTGAGGCGGTACATTGGGTCTAAGGGGACCACTTTGCAGTAGTCCTCCAGTTTGCGCCCGACAGTCTGGAACATTTCCCTGAGGAAGTCGGTCAGCATCAGGAAGGTGGGGCCGGTGTCGAAGGTGTACTCGTTGTTCTTGCCCAGGAACAAGGGGGCGTTGCGCCCTCCCACGCGGGGTTCTTTTTCGTAGACTGTGACATCAACGCCCTGTCCGGCGAGCAACATGGCGGCAGTCAGGCCGCCCGGTCCTGCGCCGACGACGATGACTTTTCTTGCTCTGTTACGTTCATTCGTGCGGGATACTTTATTCATAGTTGGCAAAGTGCAATAAAGAGCGGTTTAGTTCAAGGAGGAAACCGCGAACTGTCCTGAGGGTCCGGTGTCTACCCGTGAGTTAAGGACTGCGGATGACGGTGCCGACTTGGACGGTTAGATCATTCGGGAAGCCTCGCAGGGTTGGGTCCCATGGAGTGGCGGCGTGGAAGGAAAGCCGGGCGAGGTTATTGGATCCGCCGGTGACGGGGATGGCGCGCCAAGTCCATTCGCCCGGGACTAGATTAAGATCCTGTTGCCTGCGTTCGCCCTCTCCTGTTTCAACGTCCGACTCCATATGGTAGTGGCCGGCCGGCTGGTTGGGATTCAAGGTCATAAGACAGTAGGCCATGGACGAGGTTTCCTTGAGAACGGGTACCAGTAGTGTGGCATTATCCCTTGCCCAGCGGGCGGTTACTGACGGCAGGGTCCGGGTGGTTGTGGGGGTGGAAGGTGTTGGAGTGACGGGGTAAAACTGATCACTCTGACGGGCGAGAACGGTGGAGAGAAACGCTTCTTTGGTGGCGGAGCGGAGGAGAAGCGTAGTGATTTGCGCCGGGAGGGCACTGGATTCCGCCACCCACCAGCCGTTCTGCAAGGGGGAGCATGTGAGGGCGATGGCGGCGAAGTCCGGAGTTCGCAGGGTCAGGGCGGGCTGGGTCGGGGCATGGGCAAACAGCAGGACAGACTTGATGTTTGTGTTTGTCGGAAGGGATAGATTGATATCGTGGGTTTGCGGCACGGGATAGCCTTTTAGGGTCACCGGCTTGGTGGTCAGGTTGGCGAAACGGGTCAGGCCCATGTTGCCGCCGTCAAAGGTGCGGATGAACGCGGCTGGTGGCGGGACGGTTCCCTTGGGGGTCATGCGGAATAGGTGGAGAGTAATTTCAAAGTGGCGCGCGGTTTCAGGGATGGCCTTTTTCGAGCCGGGCAGTTTGTCGCCGGAGTACGGTTTCTCCATGACGGGCGTGAAGTCGAAGAAAGCGCTGACCGGGTTGGCATAGGGGGAGAGGAAATAGGCGGGGCGGTCGGGGAGTTGACGGGTGATATCCAGCCAGGATTTTTCGGCCAAGTGATAGTCCGTACGGCGGTCGCTGTCCAGAGCGAGGAGGGTGATGCCGAAGAAGTGTTCAAAGGGCGCGGCCACGCGGGAATATTCCCCGAGCAGGATGCCGTTCTGGCGGCGAATGTCTTCGGCGAACGGTTTCAGGTAGTGGAAGAATCCGCGATACTCCGTGGTGCGATAGAGGATGGTGCGGGGCGCGGCCATGGAGCCGAGAAGGGCGGCGGCCAGGAGGATGGTGATGATGGGGGCGGCGGGTTTCCAGCGGAAGCGTTGGGTGGCCGAGGCGCAGGCGGTGATGAAGGCGGTCATACAGAGGGCCATCATCGGGGCCGGGACGATCATCAGGCGGCGGGTTTCCATCATGTAGTTATCCATCCAACCGGTCATCAGGATGCCGGGGGTCATGGCGGCGAGGAAGGTCCATCGGGAGGACTGGGTTGGTGATGAGGGTGATGGCCAGGCCAGCAGGATCCAGCCGGCAAGGGCGGCGAGGGCGGCGGGGAGGGAGAAGAGTCGGACGAGACCCCTGATATCGGTGAGGATGAAGTAGCGGTTGACCCAGGCGGGAAGGAGCGGGACGTGGCCGGCATCGTCGCGGAGGATGGCGACGGCGATGGCGAGTAGCGGGACGCCGAAGGCCAGCAGTAGGGCGGGCCAGTGCCGGGGGAGGGGGGGAGGGGATGGTGAATGGAGAATTGTGAGTGGCGTGTGGTGAAGGGGGGATGGGGGCTGGGGACGTTGCGATTTCGAATTGAAGGCGGGGCTGCCTTTCCGGAAAGAAAGCCAGACGCAGATGCCGGTCCCGATGGCGGCCACAGGTGCGAGTGTCCAGGCGTGGCGCAGCAGGAGGTGGAAGTAGGGTTTGAGGCCGTAACAGTCGGTGAGGTGGTGCGACTGGGCCGCCATGGCGGCGATGGAGAATAGGGCGGCGGGGATTGCCAGCAGGAAGTCGCGTCGGCCGCGCAGGGCCAGCACCAGTAGCGCGGCGAAGGTGGCGAGCACCCCGTAGTAGGCGGTGATGTGGAACAGGGGTGCGATGGTGAGGCACGCGAGGGCAAGGATCAGATCGAACGAAACGCGGTCGCGGGAGCGGTCGCGAACGGAAAGCAGAAGCGCCCAGGCAGAGAAGAGGAAGAAGACGGCGCCCATTTCGGCGCGTGGGGCGCGGGCATTCCAGACGACGACGGGACTCAGGGTGTAGAGGAGAAAGGTGATGGGGGCGGCCCAGGGGCGGGTAATCAGGCGTGCGGCCAGGCAGGCGAGGATGATGGCCGTCATGAGGCCGAGGAGGGGAGGACCGTAGAGGGTGGCGGGCGGGGTGAGGCGGGTCAGGGTGCCTAGCATGACGGAAAAGGCCGGTTGGAACCAGGGGCCGACAAGGGCGTTGTGTCGGCTCCGCATCCAGAGGCAGGCGTCCTTGGTGTTGGCGAAGCCGGAATGGCCATAGAAGAAACTGGTGCGGTCGGCGGGAGCGAGGCGGGACAGGAGTGGATCGGAATGGAAAAGGGCATTGTGTCGTGAGAAGGAGGCGGCGGCATTGAGGTAGGCGCCGGGGTCCTCGCCGCCGAAGATATCCTCGTGCGGACGCAGGAGCAAGAGGGAGGCCAGGAGCAGTAGGAGCGCCCAGCCGGCGATGTGGGTGGGGCGGGGTGTGCCGGCGCGGAGGCGGGGTGTGATGATCCGGACGAAGGCCAGCAGGGCCAGGATCCAGAAAAGAAGGCCTACGAATGAAACCATGGACTCTCCTTCATCCTGCCTGCGGCGTCGCAGGAGTTCCGCCCTTCAAAATGCGTGAATAGGCGGGAGGTTCGTTCTTTAAGGGAGCAAGCATTACTTCTCATGCCGGCGGCTTGCCGTTCCGTCTTGTTTCAAGTTCCGAAAGGCGCAGTTCCAGTTCGGCGGTTTTCTGGCTGAGTTTCTTCTGGTTTTCGCGCAGGCCGGAGAGGGCAAGGGAGAAATGGAAGGCCACCATCAGGAGGAAGGCGAAGACCACGACGGTGATGGCGCTGACGTAGTGCATGCCGGTGGTTTTGGCCAGCCAGCCGACGGCGTCGGGGTAGACGGCGAATCCGACCAGGATGATTCCGGTAAAGACCCAGAGCAGGGCGTAACGTTCCTCCATGGCGAAACGCCGCACGGCCTCCAGGGTGATCATCAGGACGACGAAACTGAGGAATCCCAGAACGATCCGCATGCGGAGCAGCAGTGAGGCGGGGGTGTTGCTCTGGAGATGGGCGGGGTTCAGGAGGGCGATCGCCATGGCTATGCCGACGGTGATCCAGGCGAGGCCGAGGAAGCGGCGCGAGCGTTTGCGGATCAACATGCCGGTTCCGAGTCCGATGGCGCCGATGCTCAGGGTGGCGAGGACAAGGGATGGGAAGGTCATAGGTCCTCCGTGATGGTGTTATGGCGGGCGAAACGCGGGTCGATGGTGCGGGCGCGGTCCACGAGCAGGGCCAGGCTGACTTTCAGCAGGTAGTAGAAGGCGCCCCAGGATCGGATGGAGGAGCGGCCACCCTGCCGGGCGCGGAAGGTGCAGGCGACTTCCGTGAAGGAGTAACCCTGCCGCCGCAGGAGGGCCAGCGATTCAGGTTCAGGGTAATCCACGGGGTAGGAGTTGGCGAAGCAGTGGAGGAGCGGGCGGTTCAGCATCTGGAAGCCCGAGGTGGGATCCGTGACGCGTGCCTGGCAGATATGGGAGAGCATGGTGGCCAGTCCGCGGATGCCGGCACTGCGCCAAGCGGTGCTGGTGTAGGAGTTGTTGTTCTCGGAGATAAAGCGCGAGCCGATGATCAGGTCATGTTGGTCTGTCTGCATGGCGGCGAGCAGTTTCGGGATTTCCGAGGGGGGGTGCTGGCCGTCGCCGTCACAGCGCAGGACGTAGCGGTAGCCGCGGGCGAGGGCGTAGCGGAAGCCGGTTTGGA
>CAZHRU010000104.1:0-8323 GCA_964535015.1 uncultured Verrucomicrobiota bacterium
GAATCAGGCTAGAACATGTGCTTAACAAATCACACCACTTCCGAATCGAAGTGTTATTTGTGCAGACTATTCCGTTATCAAAGATCAAGACACAATACAAGCCCACCACCGGTCGCCTTACTTCGTAAAGCCGACCAGCTATCGGCTCGCTCTTGTGTCAATTTCAGAGACCCAATGTCTCGATTTCTGGTGAAGTTATACGACGCCACCTCTCAGAAGTCAAGTAACTCGATCAACAATTTTACGTTTTTCTATTGAAATTCGTTTTTGCTATGAAATAACCGTGTTTGTCGTGGCAGACAATGCACGAACCCGCACTACAACCCTCCTCGTATCCTTCCCTTTTGCCCTCGGATTACGCACTGGATATATCCATGACCGTTCTCTACAATCCTGACTAATGCAAACGTCACCAAACTATGCCAAACTCAGCCTGTCCTGCCTCGAAACTGCACTCTCCTCAGTGCCAGGTTATTCAAACTGGCAAACCATTGACCCCGGACCAAACACCCCCGTCGATCAACGGTACGCCGCACTTCCCACACTGACTAAGCAACACCTCCGGGATAACTTTCCAAGCGGTTTTATCCCAAAAAGCCTCGATTTTCAACAGGGAATGGCCTCCGGAGAGATCGAACTGGCCCAAACCAGCGGTAGCACGGACGATATGGTCACAATCGTCTTCCACCCCCCTTGGTGGGAGGCTTCAGAATGCGCCGCCTGGCAACTGAATACCCACGCCAAACAGATCGCCACAGGATCGCACCGCGAGGTCGTCATCGCCTCTCCTCGCTGCGTCGGCCCAGGATACTCTCCCGCTCATCTGCCTCAGTCTGCACGCACCCTCGGCCGCCATCTGTACCTGAATCAGAAAATCAACCCGGCCTCTTGGACCGATGACGACGTCCGCCGCATGGCCGACGAACTCGCCGCCTATGAACCCCTGACCATGGAAGGCGATCCCGCCTATCTCGCCGCCTTTGCCCGCCGCGCCACCCTCCTCAACCTCTCGCTCTTTCAACCCCGCCTCATCTTCCTGACCTACTCCTACCCCTCGCGCCTCTATCGACGACAAATCCGGTCAGCGTTCACCGCCCCTCAAACCAGTTCCTACGGATCCACCGAAACTGGCCATGTGTTTCTGGAATGCGAGGCCGGCCGATTCCACCAGAATGTCTCCCAGTGCAGGGTCGATTTCGACCCTTGGCACCCCCGCCATGGCCCTGCCCCGCGCGGGCGCCTCCTGGTTTCGGTCTTCCACAATCCCTGGTTCGCCGTCCTCCGGTTCGATATAGGCGACGTCGCCCTTCTCGATACCCGGGGCCCCTGCCCTTGCGGCCGCCATGAAGGACTCACCTTGGCATCCATCGATGGGCGCACCAAGGACGTGACGTTCTCGCCTTCCGGACAAGCCATCACCGTGGACGATGTTGACGCCACACTGGCAATGGTCACAGGCATCGAAGGCTGGCAACTGGATGTGGAAAAGCAAGATGCATTCATGTTGCGAATTCTCACGAATAATCCAACGGCCCAGGCCACCCTGCAGGAATGCCACGACCGGCTTCAGGAACTCTATGGCGGCAACATCTCGGTCAACGTGCGCCCCTGCCAACAACTGGAGCACGAACACTCCGGAAAGTTTCGCTTCGCCCGCGCTTCCATCCCCGTCAATCACGCCTCGCTGTGGAGTACCGGCGCGTGACTTCGGCCACAACATCCTCCCTGCCCCTGCCACCCCAATGCCTCACCTTGCTTGCCGGAGGCCGTGGGCTTCCCCGGGGAACCCCGGATCCACTCCTGCGTGAATGCGTATCACAAGCGGGAGTGAAGTTACCCTCCATCGCCTACATAGGCGCAGCCAGTGGGGACGATCCCGGTTTCTTCCGCCGCCTTGCCTCCGCCTTCAAGGATGCCGGCGCCGGCACCGTGCATCTGGCCCCTCTTGCTCACGCCGACTCCGATACGGATACCGCCCGGCAACTCCTCATGGCCGCAGACCTGATCTTCATAAGCGGCGGCGATGTGAAGGCCGGCATGCACTGCTTGAAACATCACAAGATCCCACCCCTGCTCCGCCAATTGCACAAAACAGGAAAACCACTCGTTGGCCTTTCGGCAGGCAGTATCATGCTGGCCCAGTGCTGGGTTGATTGGGTGAACCCTGAGGATGACTCAACCGCCTCACCCTTCCCATGCCTTGGACTCGCACCTTTGCTCTGCGACACCCATGCCGAGGATGACGACTGGCAGGAGTTGAAGACGTTGCTGAAACTGCTTCCGGAAGAACTTGTTGGCTATGGCATCCCCTCCGGCGGAGGCATCCGCGTCGCCGGACCGAACGTCGTGGCACTGGCGCAACCAATTCAGCGCTTCTGCCGGATAAAAGACCACCTCCGTGAACTCAACCCCATCTCCCCAAAAACCCGACCGCAATCAACGCCATAGTTTCCCTGATGCCTGCCGCTCTTGCGGTCGGCGCACATCATCCGGCGGGCACCACTTTGAGAACCTGATCATCGTGCGATGGCACAATCATCTGGCCAGCCTCGGCAATCAGGAACCGCTCCGAATCCCACCGCCCGGCAAGGAAATCCACCACCAGTCGCGGGTCGCCCTGAAGTTCGTCCGTCTTCCACCCCAGCCACTCGGCACATTCACGCGTATAGTCCTTGTGCCTGGAATTGTCACCAAACCCCAGATCCACATAGGCCGCATTGCTGTACTCCTTGAGCCATCCCTGCTCCATCTCCATCAGATACTGGCCGTTCTCCTCCCCGTACTTCTCAATATACTGACGTAACAGCAAATCATACCTGTCTTTTCCGGGTTGCAGTGAACATTCAATCCAACCTGGTGTGTACCAGTAGGTCCCCGGATTCCGGTCAAAATACTCCCGGTAGCGCTCCTTGGTCCCCAGAAAGAATGTAATGCAGTCATGCGCCTTGGGAACCACCAGTCGGTGCTTGCGGGCCTTGACCCCCGCTAACCCGTTGCTGCACAACCCATACCCGAGCAACACGGCATCGCAGGTCACCTCATCCGCCTTGTCCACCGCCGCCTGCACTTGCTCCTTCAACAACTCGGGCGTGTTGTGCAGCCCCTGCTTGAGAAAATCAAAGGTAAAAAAAGGCCCCGAAAGCGCCACGTAATGACACAGTTCCCGCCATAGAACCTGACAGGCAATAAGATGGTAACGCGTCATTCAGGCAACTTTCTTCAGCGCAAACAACGCCATCTCGTAATTGGGCTCCTGCGCGATCTCCGGCACCTGCTCCGCGTACACCACCTTGTTGTCCCGGTCCAGCACCAGAACGGCCCGACTCATCAATCCGGTCAAGGGTCCAGTCACAATCACCACGCCATAGTCTTTCCCGAACGACGATGACCGCATCGTGGATAAATTGACCACCTGCTTCAGCGACTGACTCTCGCAGAACCGTTTTTGCGCAAACGGCAAATCGGCGGAAATATTGATGATCACCGTGTCCGCCAATGCCCCCGCCTCGCGATTGAACCGCTCGGCTGACAACGCGCAAACCGCCGTATCCAGACTTGGCACAATGTTCAGAACCTTCTTCTTGCCGGCAAAAGCCTCCAGCCCCACGTCGCTCAAATCAGCCTGCGTCAGTTTGAACTCAGGCGCCACCGTCCCCACCTTGGGAAGCGTCCCCGCCGTCTGAATCGGTGTCCCTTTTAACGTAATCGTTGCCATGGTGCGCCCCCTTGGTGTTGGTTGTTTCCAGAAGAATCAAAACGGCATGTCGCCGCCCTTATCCGCACCGTAATCCTCCGTATCCACGTCTGGAGGAGCCTCTTCATCCCCGCCGGCGCCACTGGCTGGCCCCAGCCGCCACGCCTGCAATGTGGTGAAATATTTTACCCCTCCCTTCGGGTCCGCCCACTTGCGCCCCCGTAGATCAAAATCCACGTCCACGCCCTGCCCCACCTTGAACCCGTCGAGCAAGGCACATTTATCCTGCACCATCTCAAACTTGACCAACTCCGGATATTTCGGGTTCGTCGCATACTCGATCACAAACTCGCGCTTCTGGAACGAATCCTTGATCTTCACCGTCTCAAAAATTTCAACCAACTTTCCTGATACCTTCATAGCTCTCCTTTGATTGCCTCTAACCTTATGCCAAGCGCCTCGGAAACGAAAGCCAATTTAGCCTTTGTTCCGGATTCAGACTTCGGGATTCTGGGTTCGCTCCCCTTTCCTCGCCCGCTCCGAGATCCACGCCGAAAGCGCCTTGCCGCTCTTCAGGATGTCGTCGGGAATCACCACGTTGTCCCGGCCCGCCAGATAGGCTGCATACTTCAACTGGGCCTCACTCGGACCGCCATTGACGCCCCGCGTCGGCGGAACCGCATACCCCATCTTGTTGTGTACCGCCTTGCAGAACCGCTGCCATGTCTCCTTGTGCTCCACCACCTGGTCCAGGATCTCTTCCATCTTACGGGTCAACTCGTAGTCAATCACCCAGGGATGCTGCGCTTTCAAGTAATCCACCAATGCCTCCCCGGGCGGTAATGGCACCACCTTCCCCTTCTCCTCCTTCACGTATCCCCGATCCGTAATATTCTTCGTGATGCTTGCATAGGTGGATGGACGCCCAATCCCCAGCCGCTCCAATTCCTTCACCAACGACCCCAGCGTGAACCGCCCCGGCGGTTTGGTCTTCTTCTCCTCAAGAATCTCCTTCTCCTTGGGCACCCGCTCCCCCATGGCAATCGCCGGGAGCGTCTGAACTTTCTCTTCCTCCCCCTTGCGCTCCTTCTCCTCATCTGCCTCGGCATACACCTTCAGGAACCCATCAAACTTCAGCACCCGCCCATTGGCCTTGAATTTCTCGCCCGCCACATCAAAAACCAGCACCGTGGCATCGTAAAGCGCCGGCGCCATCTGACTCGCCACCGCACGCCGGTAGATCAACTCATAAAGCCGGGCATGCTCCGCCGTCAGTTGCTCTTTCCCGATCACCCCCGCCGTCTCCGCCGCCGGATGCATATGCGTCGGGCGGATACCCTCATGGGCCTCAGCCTGTGAATTCTTCGACTTGAACACGTTGGGCTTCGGCGGCACATACGCCGCCCCAAACGCCACCCCGGCAAACTCCCGGATCTTGCCAACAAAGACCTCATCCATCCGCACGGAATCGGTCCGGTGATAGGTCGTCAATCCATGATCAAACAACGCCTGCGCCAACTTCATCGTCTGTTCCGGCGTGAACTTCAACTGGGCAGCGGCCGCCGCCTGCAGGTCCACCGTCGTGAACGGCGGCTTCGGCATCTGCCGCGTCTCTTTCTGCTCAACCTTCTCAGCCACCGCGTGAGACTGGGCCCGAATCGCCTCCACCACCGCCTCCGCCACCGGCTTCTGCTCGAACTTCCCTTTGACATGCGTGGCCTGAAACACCGCCCCATCCTTGTTGAGTTGGATGTTCAGCACCCAATACAACGACGTACTGAACGCCCGGATCTCACGCTCACGGTCCACCACCAACCGAACCGCCGGTGACTGCACCCGCCCGACACTAAACGTCCCTTGTAGACGCCGACTAGCCATGGGCGACATGACATACCCCACCAAACGATCCCCCACTCTCCGCCCCAGGAACGCATGATAGAGCCCTTCATTGGTCTGCTCAAACGGCACGGCCTTCGCCAGCGCCTCCTTGAGCCCTTTTTCGGTGACCTCGTAAATCTCCATCCGGAGACATTCCTTGGCCACCGTCTTGACCTCCTCGTAGATATGCCGGCTGATGGCATACCCCTCCCGATCCGGATCACCCGCCAACATCACCGTCTCCCCCTTGGCCGCCACTCGCAGTTGCTCCGGCAGGTTTGCCTTCTTCTCGTGCAATACGAATACCGGCTCATACGTCTTCAGATCAACCCCAATGGCCGATAACGGCAGATCCTTGAAATGCCCCACGGTGGACAGAGTCTTCGTGCGGAGCAAAGCCTGAATCTTCTTCGCCTTGGTCGGTGATTCAACAATGATAAGCATGGATCGTGACGCCCTCGGATTATTACAACAGCGACAGGTTCCACACTCCCGCTAAACAAAACAAGCTCAAATCCTTCCCTCCTCGCTGATGCGACTCACTGATGCACTGATGCGACATCACTCAATCCCCCTTTGACATCACGGACTCCCTCGCTTATTGTATTCCACTGTTTGATGGCATCTTACAAAGATTCCAGGACTGTTAATTGACTTATGACAACACCCTTGCCAACCAGTCTGACTGGCCTGCTGAAGCGGACCGGATTGCTGTCCGAATCGCAAACCACGGCAGTCCTCCAGCATGCACAACAAACGGAAACCTCCATCACCCGCGCCGTCGTCAGCCTGGGCCATGCCGCAGAGGATGCCTTTTTGGAGTCCCTGGCCATGGCGCTCCACCTGCCGTTTATCCGCCTTGGCCCCATGACCATCGAAGCCGATGTCCTCGCCAAGTTGCCAACCCGCGCTGTGTTCCAATATGGCGTCATCCCCTACGCCGTCGAAAATGGCGCCCTGATGGTCGCCACCAACGACCCGCTCGACGCCAGCCTCGTCGATGCCCTCCGCCTCGCCTCCAACATGCGGGTCAAACTCGCCCTCTCAATGCAGAACGAAATCGCCGCCGCCATTAAAAAATTCTACGGCGTCGGCGCCGATACCGTGGAAAGACTGATGCAGGACGGCGAACGCATCGAAGTCGCCCCCGAGGAAACCCTCCTCAAAACCGACCTGGGCGAACTGGACCAGGAAGCCTCCATCGTCCGTTTCGTGAACCAGATCATCTGGGAAGCCTACCAGGAGCGTTCCACGGATATCCACCTGGAACCCATGGAAAACCAACTCCGCATCCGCTATCGCGTGGACGGCGTCCTCCACCAAACCCCTCTCCCTCCCCAACTGACCCGCTTCCAGGCCGCCATCCTTTCGCGTATCAAGGTCATGGCCAACATGGATATCGCCGAGAAGCGACTCCCCCAGGACGGCCGCATCGGCATGCGTATCCAGGGCGAAGATATCGATATCCGCGTCTCCACCATGCCCACCGTCTATGGCGAGAGCGTCAGCCTCCGCCTGCTCATGCGGGGCAAGGAATTCATCGGTTTCCAGCAACTCGGCATGCGCGCCCACGACGAACGCATCATGCGCAAACTGATCGAACGCCCAAACGGCATCACCCTCGTCACCGGCCCCACCGGTTCCGGAAAATCCACATCCCTCTATGCCTACCTGCACGAAATCAACACCATCGACCAGCGCATCATCACCGTCGAGGACCCCATCGAATACGAAATGGCCGGCATCAACCAGATCAGCGTCAAATCGGAAATCGGCCTCACCTTCGCCACCGCCCTGCGCCATATCCTCCGCCAGGACCCCGACATCATCATGATCGGCGAAATCCGCGACTTCGAAACCGCCGAAATCGCCATCCGAGCCTCCCTGACCGGTCACCTCGTCTTCAGCACCTTGCACACCAACGATGCCGCCGGCGCCGTCACCCGCCTCCTCGATATGGGGGTTGAACCCTTCCTGGTCGCCTCCTCCCTCGAGGCGGTGGTGGCCCAGCGCCTGATCCGGCGGCTTTGCCCCTTCTGCAAGCGCCCCTCCAAGCCCGACATGACCTTCCTGAAAAGCATCGGCTTCCCCATCGAACGACTGGAAAGCAACCCCATCCTAGAGGCCGCCGGTTGCGAGAAATGCCGGACGACCGGCTTCAAGGGCCGCACCGGCCTTTATGAAGTCCTGCAGGTCACCGAGGAAATCGAACCCCTGATCCTTCAACGATCCTCCTCCCACGCCATCAAACAGAAAGCCACCGAACAGGGCATGCAAACCCTGCGCGAGGATGGATGGATGAAGGTCCTCGAAGGTCAGACGACCATCGAGGAAGTCCTGCGCGTTTCGGAGGAATCAGATTGATCTTCACCTATAAAGCCAAGGACAAGGCCGGCCAAACTGTAACCGGCACCCTCGAGGCCAATGACCGGCTTTCCGCGTTGAAACAAATTGAGAAACTCGGCTGCACCCCGGTCTCCATTGCCGCCTCCGAGTCCGCCTCCTCCGCCAAAACCGCTCCCCGCGGACAGTTTAAACTGACCTTCCAGCGCCAACCACGCATGGGAACCGGCGAAATCCTTAACTTCTCGACGGAACTGAGCGACCTGCTGGCCTCCGGCATGACCCTCGGTCATGCCCTCACTACGTTAAGCAAGCGCCGCACCGGCGCCGCAGGCGACGACATTATCCGCGACCTCCGTGATCAGATCGTCCAGGGGACCAACCTTTCCGATGCCATGGCCCGGCACC
>CAZHRU010000105.1:0-8238 GCA_964535015.1 uncultured Verrucomicrobiota bacterium
CCTGGAGGCCGGGGAGGAAGTTCAGTGGTCGCTGACCGACCGGGACACGCTGGCCATGCGGCGGATCACGCCAACACCGGTTGCTGACACGCACTCGCCAGCAAGGAAGAAGAAATTGCGGCGGAAGTAGAAATAGACGACACTGGGGGGGTCAAAGGACGCAGGGGTTTTTCAGCGGAATCAAAAGTGAAGACGTGACCCTGCCGTCAGGAACCCCCTACGGGTCCCGTCTGTTCAACTCGGTAATGCTTCCTTTGAGACTGTCTAAAAGGAAGATACGATCAAACCCAGTGACATAAGGGTCTGGCGAATGAGTATTCGGAGGGACGAACAATGTGGCTATTGAATGAGTGTTGTGAACAATCACGAACCAGACGGTTTGGCATTTCAGCCGGTAATTATCAACACGCCCGTTCTTTCTCGTGATGACAGTTTGAATCAGGTCGTGTGCCAGGGTCGGAGGGAAGATTGACCCTGCTGACAAGACAGACGTCTCGGTACACCCCTCCCAGCGGCATATCCGTATGTAATGAATGATATTGCCCAGAACGGGGTGATCCCATAGTTGATCCTCGGCGATGGTCACGGTACCGTCTTGCGGTGGCAACCGTTCAGCAAGTAGGTCAACAACAGCCCGAACTAAAACCGCCTCTTCATTCTTGGACGGGAACTGCTGACCAATGAAGAGGAGTCTGATGTCAGCATGGGGCTTCCCAGAATCAACCCAAGTCTTCTCAACTGATCGGCATATGCGGTCCTTGATGCCTTCCTCCTGTCTGGGAGGCAGTCCTGATGTTCCATTCTGTTCGTTGTGAAGTTCGGTCAACTCAATCCCAATTTGAGGTGTGTCGTCCCTGACGAGAAGCCAGTCAGGACTCTCGCTCTTTATGAAATCTGAGATCTTACCGGGAGAAGCATCACCCATTGCATCGAGGAACCGCGTCAGGAACCAGTGTTCCAGGGAACTCTTGTCCGGGTTTCTCATTGGTGACAATTCAGACTGAATCGGAACAGATGTCTTGGGGCAACGTCTTGGCGACCATCTCAGTTGTGAACACAGGTTCGCTTATCGCTGACCACACGAACACAATCAGATGCAATAACACCAAGCTAAGACGATCCCAGTGGATTACCCACTTGGAAGCGTCCGTATTGTTTGTTGTCTTCATAGGCTCATCTCCTTTCTCGACCTTTACGGTCACGGGTTGAATTGAATCAACCGAGACAACCGCCGAAGAACGTTGCTCCGGAGTCGCTCCCCCAAGACATCTATTCTCGTCATTCCCTCCAGTGTTTATTCCTACTACCCAAAATTGGAATGATCCTTTGTACGATTCCCCGCACGACACGGTCAAGCGTTCTTGTTTACTCCTTGTTGAGATATATTTACAAGTCGCTCAGGGACACACAATCTATCACTATATTCTGACAGGGAGTCGTTTAGCATGTTATACGTTTTCGCTCAACGAGTTATGCCCCGGCAGCGAAACCAGTCGCCCCTCGCCAATTTCCGCAGTCTCCATAGATTGTGTGTCGCTAGTCGCTCTCAAATATTCCAAGTTCTTTCCTGCGGGCCATTATTCCACTCCTGTCGTTTAGGGTGTGTCACTTCATCATCACTGTCCGGGATCCAGATCGCCGCGGTATCATCGTCGTACGCGGTGGCCCGCCCCTCCAGATATCCAAGTTGCTCTGGTACTGCAATGCGTGTGAGGGCCCCCGAACGGTAGAGCGCGCAAGGAGAGTTTCATTGAACGAGATCCAACTGGAATCGTGGCGGTTACTACGTCTCGGCGCGAAACGTGAAGGTCCGCATACAGTTCTTGGCTTATGGGATACATCAGGGTTGCAAGTACCGTCTCGACCGGAGGGAATAGCGCCGCATAAGCCAGAACCTGATGCACGTCTGCGCGGAGAGACTCCTTTGACTCCTCGGCAAAGTCGGTCCACCGAGTGACATCCAGATCGGCAAAGTGCGCCTTGTATTTTGCGTCAACGACCTCCAATGTCTCCGTGCGTTGGATAACGAAGTCCGGGACCAGGTGACCCAGTGAACGGTGAGATGCATGATCCCAGGGCAAAGGTATGGTGGTTTCCCTGAGACGGCCGGTCCGCACCTGACCGCCCGTGATGGCCGCCTCGTGACGCACGACACTCTCAACCTGCCGTTCCCAGAGTTGCTCCAGTGGCAATGACCATGACAAACCGTCAGATGTACGGCCGCCACCCAAACCGCGTTCATCGACAATCCACCCCATGGCTCGCAACCCTTCGCGTAACGCGAGTGACGCGACTGGCCCAGCGTTGAGATCGCGTTCACATTCGACACGCGTTGGACGACGAGCCGGCACATCGCACACTTGTTCAAGAAGCAGCAGGATTTGAGCGGTAAGTTGGACGGCCACGGGGTCACGGCCAGCCGACGTGGCTAGATCGCCATGGAGACGTTCAAGAGTCCATCGAACGGCCTGCCGAACGCGGGAATCTGTGTCAAGTTCGCTGAAACGACAAGGGAGATGGTGCCATTTTCCAGTGGGTAACTGGCGAGCAACATAAGTGGACCACTGAATCTGGCCACGGGGGTGAGGACGCACCTCGCAGCGATCACGGTATCCTGGGCGAAGATTTGCCAAGAGCGTCGCGAGGCGCTGCAGGACTGGACCGGCAAGCACCCATGGAGGAACCTCTCTGCCACTCCCGGGGACGAGGGGGGCATTCAAAAACTCAGGCCCACTTCCCCAACCTGTTGCGGCGAGAACGCGCCCGACACTTGGCCAGCCGAATCGGGGTGAAATGACGACGCCGCCCGCGACCTGTCCTGTGACGGCCGACAACAGAGGAATGGCACCTGCGCGTTGACCGGGACGGAGTTCCAATCTGACGCCGTCGCGCCCGGTAGCAACGGTGGGTTCGATTCCTAGGGCGTGAAACGACAAACGATTGCGTGCCAGGAAACCATCAAGGTGCGGCCCCCAACCGTGTTCTCGACTTGCCGCGACATAAGGGATGGGTTCCACGACGATGGGTGTGCCGTGGTCGACGCCATGGAGCAACGGACAGGATTGCGGGACATCGCCAACGTGGACGGTTGGCGACCTAACATGCCGAAATCGCCGTGCACGGGCCATCTTGGACGTTTTCGCCATGATTAGACGACTGTGCTGGTGGCGAAATCGGCGATCTGGTTGCGAACCGCGTAGAGTGCTGCGGTGGCCGGCCCCAGGTAACCTTCTCGTATGTAGTCGTCTATCAGGGGCAGCAATTCATAACGCATGCGACATTGAAGGGCGTCGTCGGCTTTCGCAATGAAGTAGGAATGACCTGGGAGCAGGGCGAGCGCGTCATCAGGAGCGAACTCCAAGAAGACATCGGACAAGGCATCGAAGAGCGACAAACCCTTTGCGGTGCTGAACTTTTCCACCACGTTGCGGTCAGGCATCATTGTGACAAAAGCGAACCGGCGGCGGATAGCCAAGTCCATGCGAGCCACACTGCGATCAGCAGTGTTCATGGTGGCGACCATGTGTAGGTTCTTTGTGAGACTGAAACTCTGCTCTCCTTCTACAGAATGGGGCAGACGGACCACACGGTCGTCGGCGCCGTCCTCGACCTCGAATAAGTAGATGGCCTCACCCAAGACCCGCCCAAGATCGGCACGGTTGATCTCGTCAACAACAAGAAGCGCTGGGCGACTTTTCGCGAGTTTGGCCGCCTCGAGGAGATGCCCGGCGCGTGCACGAAACTGCAGATCGTCTTTGGACACGTCTGGTGACAAACCCGCAACAAAATCCTCGTACGTTGTGGACGGATGAAACTGGGTCACGAGCCCATTGCCGGCGAATGCGTTCTTGAGGATGAGTTGTGCTTGCCGCGACTTTCCGGTTCCAGGTGGCCCTTCGAGAACAACGAAACGGCGGTCTCTGACGAGACGCGTGATTTCCTCTTCCGATGGAGTGGCAAACCAATTGGCGTTCAATTGATGGATGAAGGCGAGGAACTCATCCTTCGACTCTTTAAGGACCTCCCAGCCGCGTTCATAGGCGTAGAGGTCCAGGAAGCACTGAACGACCTGACGGGCCTTTGCCGCGTCTCCCGTGGGCACTGTCGCAAGACAGTAGAGTTCGTTACTATATCGCTTAAAAACTGAGGCCCACGGTTGGAGGCGACTGACAATCACTTCGGGCACCGGACTGCCAACGGTCGCAGGATCCTGTCTGGCCCAAGCGACTTCGACACCCAGTTTCGAAAGGTACTGCCGCAGGCTGCTGATTCTACGGCGATGGCCAGGGCGTGTCAGAATGCCTTCGTCAGGACTGAGGCCACGCGTCCCGATTCCAAAGTCGATCAGACACCCTTCCTCTCGAGGGAACCAAACAAGACTGGTGCCGCCGTAGGGGCCACTGGGCGGATTCTCCGGATTGACAAACCCGGCATATTCAACGTGTTCGGCTTCGCTGCCGCCCTTCCCATAGGCGTTGCGAATGAACGGTGGGCGTTCTTGGTCCAGTGCAACCGCAGAGCGCTTGTGATAGCGAGTGCCAAACAGTCCCTTCATGGCCGCAAGGATCTGCGTATCTGTGGTGTCTTTTCCGGCAGCAATGGCCTGCGCTAGAATGTCGAGAGCGTCACTCATAACAGTTCTCCTTCGTTGGCGGCTGAAGACACTTGCACCTCAACACGGACCACCAAAATCACGGCCGAGCGTGAACCGCACAGTCGCGCGAAACTCTTTGAAGTCGGAGGGGATACTATTCTGAAAGCAATTGCGTAGCCAGTGGATTTCTTGAGTCGCTTAGGGACACACAATCTATCACTTTATTCTGACAGAGAGTCGTTTTGAATGTTATACGTTATCGCTCAACGAGTTATGCCCCAGGCAGCGAAACTAGTCGCTCCTCGCCAATCTCCGCAGGTTCAATAGATTGTGCGTCCCCTGTCGCTTAGGGACACACAATCTATCACTTTGGGATGCAGTCTTCCGGGACTCCACGATTCTTTACGCGATGCGTAAATTATCGTGCTGAGTTGCATCGGTGAAGTCGAACGCAGTGCGTTCGACTTCACGGGCTCTCCAGAAAACGAACGCACTGCGTTCGTTTTTAGACCGCCCAACAAATCTCCATACATCAAATAGAACGAGCGCGCACCATTCACAATTCACCATTCACAATTCCCCGTCCCCTCCCGCACCCCATTCTGGATTCTGGATTCTGAATTCTGGATTCCACTCACAGTCTGTAGTCCGCAGTCTGTGGTCTAACTACTCCCCGCCATCTCCCCGCCCTCCGTCTCCATTCACCCTTCACAATTCACCCTTCACAATCCCCCCCCCACCCCCCATTCGGCCTCCCACGGAACATGGTTGACATGCGCTCCAATTTCGGCAAATATGGATGACATGAAATACATTGAAAGAACCCTTGATCCGCTTATCAGGACTACACTTGAACGCGGGAAAAGCATTCTCCTCTTTGGACCAAGGCAAACCGGCAAGACCACGTTGGTCAACCGGTTGGACCCTCAGATGACTGTTTCTTTTGTCCGCCCGGACGTCCGGTTGCGTTATGAAAAATCTCCTGCCCTGCTTCGCGGCGAAGTGGAGGCGTTATCACCGCTATCGTCCGGAAAATTACCCCTCGTCGTGCTGGACGAGGTGCAGAAGGTTCCAGAAATCATGGATGTGGTGCAGGACCTGATTGACCGGGGCTTGGCCCTGTTCCTGTTGACCGGCTCAAGTGCCCGGAAATTGCGGCGTCATGCGCGAACCAATCTACTGCCGGGGCGTGTCACCGTCCTGCATCTGGATCCTTTCGGGATCAAAGAGTGGCCGGGCGAAAACCTGGAAGAACGCCTGCTGGACGGGGCACTGCCGGGAATCGTGAGCGTGCGTGATCCAGAGGACCGGGAGCAGGATTTGGCCGCCTATGTCACAACGTATCTGGAGGAGGAGATCAGGGCGGAGGCGGCAGTCCGCCATTTGGGAACCTTTGCCCGGTTTGTTGAATTGGCCGCATCGGAGTCCGGTGGAATCGTGAACCTGCGCAAACTTGCCTCCGAGATAGGCGTTGCCCACACCACCATCGGCAGTTATTACCAGATTCTGGAAGACTGCCTGATCGCCGAGCGCATTGAACCCCTGAGTGCAAGCGCAACGCGAAAGAAACTCACGCGCTCAGACCGGTTTCTCTTTTTCGACATGGGGGTGCGCCGTCTCGCCGCACGTGAAGGCCGTCAGCCGCCACGATCTCAATGGGGAGTGCTTTTTGAGCAGTTCGTCGGACTCGAACTGCTCCGGTTCATCCGCACACAACGGCGCTCCTTGAAGTTGCGTTTCTGGCGTGATCCTGATGGGCCCGAAGTGGATTGGGTAGTAGACTGCGATGGTATTTACGTGCCAATCGAGGTCAAATGGACGGATTCACCCGATGCGCGCGATGCACGCCATCTCAACTGCTTCATGGCGGAGTATCAGACGTATGGGCAGGGTTACGTGGTTTGCCGAGTCCCCCGGAAAACAAAGATCAGCGACCACGTGACGGCATTGCCCTGGCAAACCTTTCTTGACGAAATCGTTTCGCCTATAAAGGCACAATGAACTCTTCTCAGATAAGTCGCTTAGAGACATACAATCTATCACTGTATTCTGACAGGAAGTCATTTTGCATGTTATACGTTATCGCTCAACGAGTTATGCCCCAGGCAGCGAAACTAGTCGCCCCTCGCCAATCACCATTCACCATTCACACATCCCTCCATTGCCCACCTCCCTCATCAACCATGAACCATCAACCATTCCCCCCCCCTCCCGCCCCTCTCGGCACTCCACGCTCTTCACTCTTCGCTATCCCACCCCCCTCCCGCCCCTCTCGGCACTCGGCACTCGGTGCTCTTCGCTATCCCCGCCTCCCTCGGCACTCCACGCTCTTCACTCTTAGCTATCCCCCCCCCCTCCTGCCCCTCTCGGCACTCCACGCTCTTCGCTACTGCCCCCCGTCTCCCATTCCACCATTCACAATTGACTATTCACAATTCCCCCCCCCTCCTGCCCCTCTCGGCACTCCACGCTCTTCGCTCATACCCAGCGTCCCGATTTGTATTCACCCAAGCGTCTTGATTTGTTACCGTCGTTACCATGAATGCATTGTTTGTCGCGGCAAAGGAAGTCTGTGACTTTATGGCCAGCAAGAACTGGAAATATTGCCTTATTGGCGGCTTGGCTGTCCAAAGATGGGGTGAATCACGCTCAACCCAGGATGCCGATCTGACGTTATTGACCGGATTTGGACAGGAAGAACGATTTGCAAGAGACCTTCTAAGTCACTTCCAGGGACGCCTCCCTAACGCTCTGGAGTTTTCATTAACCAATCGCGTGCTCCTGATCAAGGCATCCAACGGCAAGGATGTTGATATCTCGTTTGGCGCACTAGGCTTCGAAATCGAAATGATCGGAAGGGTCACCGTTTTCGAGTTCGCACCCGGCGTACTTCTGCCAACGTGTTCGGCGGAGGATCTGTTTGTCATGAAAACCTTCGCTTCACGACCCCAAGACTGGATCGACGCCAAGGGTATCGCCATACGGCAGGGCAAGGCGTTGGATCAATCCTATATTTTCAAGCATCTTTCGCCTTTGGCCGCCTTGAAGGAATCTCCCGAGATCGTTGATCACGCCCGCCGATTACTGAGAGGAAATGGATGAACCACCCAACGCATGATCAGGAACGGCTCATCGTCAAGCAGTGGATGGCCGCCGGCCCGGCACTTGAACGACAACGTGACGAAGAACTCCGCACACGCCCTTACGACTGGACGACAGTGGATGGCCTCCTTGAAATCGGTTCTCGCTTCGGTCGCCCACGCTTTGCAGAAGGCCTGGTGGAAATGCAACGACTCTTCCGCCTCGCGGCGGCCAAAGGGGCACCACCCCCTGAAATAGCAAATAACACTGAAGCAGTAATATCCGTGCCCTGACCTATCAGGCAAGAGAAGATGGAACCACAAACACTACTTCTCCTCTTCCGCCCCATCTTCCTCCCAGAAGGGTTGCGGGGATTATGACTGCGGCATGCCCGCCGTAGCCTTGGCGAAGGCGGGTACTCCGGCAGTCGGAATACCCGCACCATTTTCGAGGCAGCAGGGAATTCTCGGCGCCTCTGAGCCTCTAGTCCCGACTCGCCAGAGGTCGGGACTCCGAGTAGAGACAGGACTTTCATCCTGCCCCCCTCACAGACCCGTACGAGC
>CAZHRU010000106.1:0-8226 GCA_964535015.1 uncultured Verrucomicrobiota bacterium
CTGATGATCGGCACATCGTCAATCTCCACCGGCTTGATGATCCATCCGGCAATCCCCGGCGTGGTCTTGTCGATGTTCTGGAACACCTTGTTGTAGAGTTTGATCAGACTCGCCTCCCGATCCTCCCCCACGTAGAACCGGACCGTCACCACGGCCATGCCGGGCCGTGACATCGAATAGACGTATTCCACACCGTCAATCTGCGAGAGCATCCGCTCCAGTCGCGCCGACACCAGTCGCTCAACCTCCTCGGCACTACCCCCGGGATAGGAGACCATCACATCAGCCAGCGGAACAACAATCTGCGGCTCCTCCTCACGCGGTGTCACCAGCAGGACCACCCCGCCGGCCACCAAAGTGATCACCATCAGCAGAATGGCAAGATTCCCCTTCAGGAACCCGTCAATCAACCGCGACATCCAGGATGTTTGCTCGTCCATACCTCACCCCTCCTTCATCACCGCCACCGGCAATACCGCCTCGCTATCGTCCAGACCGGACAGTATTTCCACCTGTCCGCCACGCACCACACCCGTCTTGACAGCCCGCTGGATGGCCCGCCCGCCCTCCACCACCTGCACGAATTCCTGCTGCCCCACGCGATACACCGCAGCAACCGGCGCCCAAAGCGTCTCGCGCACATCGCCCTCCACCCACAAACTGCCATACCCACCCGGTACTAACCTTGGCACCACCTCGCTAATGCCCACTTTGAGTTTCTGGGTGCGGGTCAACGGATCCACCTCACCCACAATCTCCTTCACCACGCCCGTCACCGCCCGCCCAACACCCTCAAGGCGAAGTTCCACCTCCTGGTTGAGCGCGAACCGCGACACCAACCGCACCGGCACCGGAACCTCCAACCGCATCCGGCGTGGATCGTACACCGATACCAGGACCTGCCCCGGCCCCGCCAGATCGCCCGGCTCAATGCGCCGGTCCGACACCACGCCGTCAATCGGCGAACTGATCCGCGTGTACCCCAGCATGACCCGGCCCTGCTCCAACCGCGCCTTCGCCGCCCGGGCCCCCGACTCCGCCGCCAGGCGGGCCTGCTCCGTCGCCGCCCCTTTCCCGAATAACAGGGTCGCACGGGCAAACTCCGCCTCCGCCTGCCCGGCCTGCGCCTCGGCCGCAACAACCTGCTCACGCAACTCGCGGTCATCCAACACCACCAGCAACTGCCCGTTCGTCACCGCATCCCCGGCCGCCACCCGCACCTCCTGAATCGTCGCACCAAGCCGCGCACTGAGATTGATCCGCTGTTCCGAGGCCACCATCCCCACCACCTCCACGCGCGACGCCACCGGCGCCATCCGCACCACCACCGGGGTCACCCCCGCCGGCACCGGCATCCCCGGCTCATGCGCCACCCGCCCGGGTTTCACCTTTGATTCCAAAACACCCGCCGACCAGATCACCAGAGCGGCCAACCCTGCCACCCCCGCCACCGGTTTCCATAGCATCTTCGTCCATCGCATCATGTTCATTGTTTCTCCTTTCGCCACTCCAGTTCCAGTCTTCCGCAGGCGCGATCCACATCCGATTGCGCCACCTTGTAATCATAATAGGCCGCCAGTCGCCGCGTCCGCGTGCCCGTACAACCCACCTGGACGGTCATCAACTCCGTGATATCTGCCGCCCCTTGCTGATACCGCTCCCTCGTGATCCGTAACGCCTCCTCGGCGCTCTGGACGCTCTTCTCCACCACGGCCATCCGCTCCCAGGACTCCTCTTCCCTCAGTGTCGCCTGCTTCAGATCGAGCTTCAACTGGTTACGCACCTTCTCGCTCATGGCCTGCGCCGCCCGAAGCGCCGCCCTGGCCCCCGCCACCGCCGACCGCGTCCGGAACCCGTCGAACACATTCACTTCGGCCGCCGCCCCCACCATATAACTCTGCTCAAAATGGTCAAGCGCCCCACTGTCCCAGTCCGCCGACCCGAAGGCATTGACCACGGGGTAGTACTCGCGCCGGGCCCGCTGCGCCATTGCCTCTGCCGCCCGCTCCTGCAGTTGCACTCCCGCCAGTTCCGGACGCCGCTCCACGCCCCGCTCACCCGCCGGCAGACGTTTCAACGGCTCCAACGCGCCGTTCACGGGAATCTCCACCGTCTCCGCCAGAATTTCACGACCCACCGCCGTATTCAACGCCGCCACCGCCAGTTTGCGCCCGTTGACCCCGCGGATCAGATCCTCACGGACCTGCGACAACTGCACCTCCAGATTAAGAACATCCGTCCGGATCGCCGCACCCGCTTTCAGACGCTCATTCGCCACCCGTAAACTCTCTTCGATGCTCGCCACCGCCTCCCGTTGCACCTCCAGGAATGAGGTTGACTGCAGAACTCCGTAGTACGCCCGAATCACCTGGTAGATCAGTTCATTGCGAACCGCCTCACTCATCCGGGCCGCCGCCTCACCGGTCAACCGCGCCACCCGCCCATCCGCTTCGCGCCGCCCGCTGTCAAACAACCGCCACCGGGCGCCCACACTGCCGCGGACATTCTCCGTGTCATCCGGCTGATTGAAGTCCCGCTGTAACGACGCCGTTCGCTGGTTGAGTTGCATGAAGAACGCCTGCGGCGGATTGTCCGTCCTCGTCCAGTTGGCGCCTATCGTCAACTGCGGATAATAGGCGGACCGGGCCTCCCGTATGGCGGCGCGCGCCGCATCCACCCTCGCTTCGGCCCCCTGGAGATCCGGACTCGCCTCCAACGCCGCCCGGATACAGTGATCCAGCCGGACCATTCCCCCTTCGCCGGCAATCACCACCCCCGCCATCATGACACCCGCCATCATGACACCCGCCAACCCTCCCCACCAACCGCTATTCTTAATCCCTCTCATTCCGAACCTCCTTCCATCCATTCAATACCCGCTAATATATTCAAACATCTCTATATGTCAATATGTATTATCTCCAGCCCGCTTGTCCCCTCTCCCTTTTCCTGCCTATCCACCCCCATCCCGTCCCCGTTCTGAATTCTACCCCCGCCCATCGCGTCCCCGAATCCCCCCCCCTTCTGGATTCGGAATTCTGAATTCTGGATTCTGATTTTTGACTCCCGCCTTCCCGCCGTCCCTCCATCCCGTATTCTTTTTGACCGCCCGCCTCCCTGTACGTTAATGTCCCCACCGTGATGTCGCAAGCCTTTGTATACCCCTTTGCCCAATGAGCACCCGCCGCAATGGAATCAACAGCGGCATGTTGCTGCTTAGCATCATCGCCCATGGCCTGCTCATCGGGACCCTGGTCGCCGTATCCCTGTCCCGAGGTTGCCTCGATGACTCTCCAACCGATATGCCCATGGAGTTGATGGTCGATCTGCCCCAGGATGACTCCAAGGATCCCAACATCAAGGAACTCCACGACCTTTCCTCCCCGCCGAAAAAGGAGGACGCAAAGAAACCCGAACCGCCCCCGGATAAGGACGATGTCCCCGCCCCCGATAAGGACGCCGAACCCAGGAAAACTCCCCCTCCCAAGAAGAAACCTGAAGTCAAAAAAACAGACACCGCCCCAAAGAAGATCGAGATCAGCAAGAAACTCGTCAAACGAAGCGGCTCCGGGAAATCCAAACTGACCGCCGCGGAAGTCCAGCGCCTGCTCGACCGTGGCGCCAAGATCGGCAAGTCCACCCTCTCGGAAACGGATCTCCGCCGCCTGCTGAACTCCGACACACGCTTCGGCGACGGCAAGTCCATGACCCAGGATGCCGTCTATCTGGACGCCATCAAACAAACAATGTACCGCGCCTGGGATCAACCCACCTCCCTGGGCATCGCCGGGCTGGTGGCCAAGGTTGAATTCTCCTTCAGTGCCGACGGTTCCATTTCCGGCCGCCGCCTGACCGCCCCCTCAGGCAACGCCACCATGGATGAGTCCGTCATGCGCGCCGCCAAATCCGTCCCCCGCATCAACGGAATACCCATCACCTTCTTCGCCTCCCACCGCCGCATCACCGTCGCGTTTGAGTTGACAGGCGGCGACTGATCCGCACAATGCGCAATCCAGAATCCAGAATTACGAACGAAGAAGGAAACGTCATGAAGCATCAGAAATTTCACCGCCACGCCTTACTGCTCGGCCTTGCATTTTCCCTTGTCGCCCTTCTGCCCCCCCGCCACCTCTCCGCCCAGGAAGTCATTGTGGTTACTAAATCCGGCGGCACCAAGATCAGTCTCGACCTCTCCGGCATCAGCGCCTCTGGCGCCTCTGGCACCATCGTCCGGCAAACCCTCGAATCCGACCTGCGCCGATCCGGCTGGTTCACCTTCTCCCGTCCCGCTTCCTACAGCGTCTCCGGCGCCTGCGCCGACAAAGGTGGATCCCTCTCGGCACAATGCCAGGTCGCCAATCTCCTGAAATCCGAGGTGATCCTGAACAAAGGCTACACCGAATCCCCGGAAAACGCCCGCCGTCTCGCCCACAAGGTCGCCGACGACATCATCATGGCCGTCAAGGGATTCAAGGGTATCTGCTCCGGCCGCATCGTCATGGTCGGCAACCGCACTGGCAGCAAGGAACTCTACACCTGCGATTTCGACGGCGGCAACCTGCGCCAAATCACCTCCGACCGCTCCATCAGCCTCTCCCCCTTCTGGGCCCCTTCCGGAACCCACATCGCCTATACCTCCTTCCGCCGCGGCTTTCCCGACATCTATCTCGTGGACCTGCGCTCCGGCGCCCGCAACTGCATCGCCAACTACCCCGGCATCAATATGGCGGGCGGCATCTCCCCCCGCGGCACAGAAGCTCTCATGATCCTCTCCAAGGACGGCAATCCCGAAGTCTACATGAAGGAACTCTCCTCCGGTCGCCTCACACGCCTCACCCAAACCCAGCGCGCCGGCGAAGCCAGCCCCGTCTGGTCCCCCGATGGCTCGCAAATCGCCTACGTCTCCGACCTCGCCGGTGTCGGCTCCCCCCAACTCTACATCATGGACCGCTCCGGCAACAGCCGCCGCCTCACGTCGCGCGGCAAGGAAAACGTCACCCCCGACTGGGGCGCCAACGGCTGGATCACCTTCTGTAGCCGCCGGAACGGTCGCTACGGAGTCTTTATCGTCCACCCCTCCACCCTCGAAGAACGCCAGATCAGCCCCGACGATACCCACTATGAAGACCCCTGTTGGGCTTCGGACGGCCGCCATATCGTCTGCACCCGCCAGGATGGCCGCACCAGCCGAATATATCTGCTTGACACCATGGGAGACCCACCCGTATGTTTGTCGCCCAATGATGGGAATTGGTTTTCCCCTTCGTGGAGTGCTCAGTAACAAAAGCTTCGAGGCAAAATACTAATGAAAATGCGTGATTTGGCAGTGATTCTTCTCGTGTGTTCCGTGGCCATGGCGTCTACCGGCTGCAAAAAGTGGTTCTCCAAGAAACCCCCGACGGGCGGTACGGGAACCGATATGATTGGCGGCGGCCCCGGCCTGCTTGACAATGGCGGCACCTTGCCGGACCGCGGCATCACCACCGGCAAGAACATCGTGGCGGGTCAGTTCGGTACCGTCCTGTTCTCCTATGACAGCGCCCAGGTGGATGACTCCGAACGCGCCAAGGTGGAGGCCGTCGCGGAATACCTGAAAGCCAATTCAGCGGGCGTGGTCACCCTCGAAGGGCATTGCGACGAACGCGGTAGCACCGAGTACAACATGTCGCTCGGTGAACGCCGCGCCCTGTCCGTCCGCGCCTACCTCCTGAGCCTCGGCGTCGATGGTAACCGCGTCCAGACCAAGAGCCTCGGCGAGGAGCAACCGAAGGACCAGGGTCATGATGAAAATGCGTGGAGCGTAAACCGCCGCGTCGAGTTCGTCATCATGAAGTAAACAGCCCCCAAACTCACGACTTGCAAGCCCCGGGAAACCGGGGCTTTTTTATTTGTGCGGTTCTGCTATCATAACCGCCGGTCATGAACACATTTCCCATCGCTCTTATCGGAGACATTGGCGGCGGCGAACTCCTGTTGGTTCTCTCCGCCATCCTCATCCTCTTCGGCGGCAAAGGACTCCCTGACATCGCCCGTAAAATCGGCAAAACAGTGGAGGATCTGCGCAAGACCTCGCAGGATTTCAAGGATCAACTCCTGCGAGCCGATGACGCGACGCCGGACAAAACCACCTCCTCCCCGCCGTCAAGTCCCTCAGGCCATGACGATCTCCCGGCGCCTCCCACCCCTCCCAAGGAGTTCCCACCCCGTGACCCTGCCGGATGATAACGACTCCAGCGACCTGCAGTCCAAGCCACTGCTCGCCCATCTCAACGACCTGCGGCGCGCCCTGCTGTGGGCCTTGGGCGCCTTGGCGATCGGCATGCTCATCGCCATCCGGTTCGCTCCGGATTTCTACCGCATCCTCAAGGCGCCACTCCAAGGCGTGGTGGATAATCCCGACACCTTTCTCCGCAACATCGACATCACCGGCGGCGTATCCATCGCCATGCAAACCGTCTTCTGGGGCGGACTCTTGCTCAGCGCGCCGGTCATTCTCGCCGCCATCGGGTGGTTCGTCTTCCCCGGCCTGACACGCCGCGAACGCCGTGCCGTCCTCGGCGGCCTGCTGTTCGCCGCCGCGCTCTTCACCGGCGGCGTTCTGATGTGCTACTACTTCGCCATCGGCCCCGCCCTGAAAATCATGCTGTGGTTCAACGAATGGATGGGGTTCAAGGTGGAGTTCTTCCTCGTCACCAGTTACGTCGGATTCGTGCTGAAACTGCTGTTGAGTTTCGGCCTGACTTTTGAACTGCCCATCGTCCTGCTCATCCTCGGCCACCTGGGCATCATCAATTCGGCTCAACTCCGCCGGACCCGCCGTCACGCCATCATTATCATCCTGATCATCGCCATGGTGATCACCCCCACCCAGGACCCCTTCAGCATGCTCCTGCTGGCCATCCCCCTGATCGCCCTGCACGAAATCTGCATCTGGATGCTCTGGGCCAGGGAACGCCGCAAACGGATGACTTGACCCACTTGCGCGATCCCCACTGGGCACACTGTTCGCTATAGGTTCAATCGTACGGTGACTCGGTCGCAGCCATCCATGCTTCAACCTCGGCAAAGTCCAGCGGTTTGGTGAAAAACCGCGTTCCATATTTCGCCAAACGGCGCATCTCCCGATCCGGAACCCCGATGCCGCTCAGCAACGCAACGTGCTTGCACTTGCACCCCTTACTGTAAACAAAGTCAACAAACTTGACCCCACTCACGTCCGGCATATCGAAATCGGTGATAATGATATCGGGGCATGCAGAACCCTGAAAACACGCCCCGTGCGGTCGCGTAAATATGGGACATAAACTCGGATCTTCAAAGATGGTGACCACGTGACCATTGCGTTGGAAAAAAGCTTTCAACGCATGAAGAACCATTGGGTCGTCATCAACCAGGACAATCTTCAGTGACTTCTCGCGGCTCATCAATTGCCTCCTCGCACCTTTGCGTCACTGTATAGCAGTTACTTATACCATGCACTAGTCCTTTTTCATTACTTTATACTGCCAGACTTGCCGGGAAATGCCGAAGGTGTAGGACCGCACAACTCCCGTCCAAGGGACACACAAATAGTCAGGAACCGGCAGCACGTTACGCCCACTTCCCTCGGATTAGTCCTCCGGTTTTGCCCGAACCGGCAACCAGACATCAGTTTCCCACCAAACCCGTGTCAACCGACCGCCGTCACCACAATTGTCACATCACCCTGACGCCATTACGACAAGGCTCCGCCCTTGGTGTATCACCTTTACATGAAAATCCAGATTGGCCCCACCTCCGCGGCGTCTATACCGGGGCCGGTCGCCCAATCACCGACAGCCGCAATGCACGCGCTGTCGCCAAATCCCCCCACTCCCCACCCACCATCGTCCGCGCCCCATCCGCTCGCTTCTCCCCAAAATGACCCCGGTGCCGCCTGAACGCCTCATCCACAAACGCACGCCCGCCCAGGATCGCACCATCCGTGAAATACCTCACCCGGCACCTCAACACCTCATTCAACGGCAACTTCCCCTTCCCCTTCATCACCTCTTCCACCGCCTCTACTGTAAACCCTCGCTTAATCGCCCGTCCTTCCTCACTCACCCCCCGCGCCTCTCCCGTCACATACAGCAACTGACGGTATCGCCCTGACACCTCATTCCACTCCCCCTCCTCCCCAAACGCCCGCTTCAACCCTTCCCGCGCCTGCTTCCCTCCCCCCACCGCCTCCCCATATCCACAATA
>CAZHRU010000107.1:0-8038 GCA_964535015.1 uncultured Verrucomicrobiota bacterium
TCCGCATCATTGCCCGCTACGGATTCAGCGAGGATCCCGACCTGCCCGCCCTGCTGCGCGGATTGGACATCCCCGGCCTGAACCTGGACCCCATGAAATGCACGTTCTTCCTGGGCCGCGAAACCCTGATCCTGCACCCCGGCAGGAACATGCACTCCTGGCGCAAATACCTCTTCGCCTTCCTCTCGCGCAACGCCTATGACGCATCAAAGTTCTTCCGGATCCCGCCCAACCGCGTCATCGAACTTGGCGTGCAGATGGAACTCTAATCAATCCGGCCCGCCAGCCTCTCTTTCCGCGCCTCCAACAGGTAGTAAAGCGCCGGCAAGACGATCAAGGTAAGCAGCAGGGCGGTCACAAGGCCGCCCATCACCACCGCCGCAATGGGACGCTGAATCTCGGCGCCACTACCCGTGGCATACAGCATCGGCCATAATCCGAGAAAGGCGGCGAGCGACGTCATCAACAGGGGTCTCAGACGCAGTTCACAACCGCGGATGACCGCCTCGCGCGGGGAAAACCCCTGCGCCCTCAGTTGGGTGAAGAAGGTCACCAGCAAAACACCATTTTGGACGGCAACACCAAACAACGCAATAAACCCGACCGACGCCGAGACACTCAGGTTGATGCCAAGGATGAGAATCAGCAGGATGCCCCCCACAAAGGCAAAAGGCAGATTGCTCAACACGAGCAGGGCATTGCGCATGGACTGCAACGCCATGAACAGCATGAGGAATATCAAACCGACCGATAGCGGAACCACAAGCATGAGGCGCCGCATGGCGCGCTGCTGATTCTCAAACTGCCCGCCGTAGTCCGCAAAGTACCCCTCCGGCAACATGCTGACCACGGGGCGAATCGCATCACGCACCTCGGACACGAAACTACCCATGTCGCGCCCCCGGATGTTGCATTCGACCACCACGCGGCGCATGCCGTTTTCGCGGCTGACTTGCGCCGGCGCTTCCACCTCGCGTATCTGCGCCAGTTCTCCCAGCGGAATGCGTGCGCCGCCAGGGGAAGGCACAAGTAGCCGTTCCAACTCCGGGATGTCGCGCCGCATTTCGACCGGGAAACGAACCAAGACCGCAAATCGCTTCTGCTGCTCGACCACTGTCGTCGCGACTTTCCCGCCCACTGCCGTCTCGACGAGTTCGTTGATATCAGCGATGTTGATCTTGTGCCGGGCGATAGCCTTGCGGTCCACCACGATTTCCACCTGCGGGAATCCCGAGACTTGTTCGACCTTCACATCCTCGGCTCCCCGGATGCCCTTCATGATCGCCGCCGCCCGGTTCGCGTTCTCACGCAGGACTTCCAGGTCCGCCCCAAAGAACTTGATCGCCAGATCGCTCTTGATCCCCGAAATCAACTCGTTCACGCGCAACGCAATGGGCTGGGAAAACGACATGCGGATCCCCGGTATGGCCGCCAGCTCCTCCTGCATGGCAACCACAAGTTCCGCTTTGGATCGCGGGCGCTTCCATTCGGCCTTCGGATGCAACATGACGAACACGTCGTTCTGCTCCGGCCCCATGGGATCCTCGGAAATCTCGGCCCGCCCGGTCTTCGTCACCACCGTCCGCACCTCCGGAAAACGCGCCAGAAGCCGGCGCTCGATCTCCGTCCCCACCGCAACCGACCCGTCCAAGGATGCGGAGGGCAACCGAACAACGTTGATCGCGATGGCCCCCTCATCCAACTGGGGAATAAACTCCGTTCCAACCCGCGGAACCAGCAGCAAGGCGCAGGCCAGAACTCCCACGGCAACCGTCACCACTGTCTTCGGACGGCGCATGGCAACGTTGAGCGCCGGCAAATATCCCCGTTTGACGATACGGATGGCCAGGTTGTCGCGCTCCTCTTTCCGGCCCTTCAAAAACATCGCCGCCAACACCGGCACAATCGTCAGCGCCACCAACAACGACCCGGCCATGGCAAAGAGCATCGCGAACGCAAGCGGACGGAACATCTTGCCTTCCATCTGCTGGAGCGAGAAAAGCGGCAGTTTCGAAATGACGATGATCATAATCGCGAAAACAACCGGCCGCGCCACCTCCCGAACCGCCTCATAGGTGATCTCCAATCGCGACAGCCCACGACCCGCCTTTTCGGAGAGATGTCGCGCGGTGTTCTCACAGACAACGATGGAGGCGTCGACAACCGTTCCCAAGGCGACCGCCAAACCGCCTAGGCTCATTAAGTTGGCCGTTATGCCCTGCCAACCCATCAGGATGAACGTAATGAACGCCGTCAACGGCAAGGACAACGCCACGATCACCGTGGCCCGGAAGTTCCCCAGGAGGAGAAACAGGACCGCGATGACAAACATACCTTCCTCCATCAGCGCCTTGCCGACGGTGTGAATGCAGGCTTGAATCAGCGCCGTTCGGTCATAGAACGTGTTGATCTTCACCCCCTTGGGCAAGCCAGCCTGAATCGTCGGGATCGCCTTCTTTACAGCCTCCACCACCACCTTGGAATTCTGGTCCTTGAGCATGATGGTCATGCCGGCCACGGCTTCACCCTTGCCGTCGCGCGTCACCGCGCCCGTTCGGGTTTCCGGACCGAGTTTCACGGCGGCCACATCGCGAACAAACACAGGCACACCGCCCTGTGCGTGAAGCACGATGTTCTCGATATCATCAATGCCCTGGATCAGTCCCAGACTGCGCACATAGGCTTGCTCCCACTCCCGCACCAGAAAGTTGCCGCCCGCGTTGGCATTGTTGCGTTCGATCGCCTCCACCACGTCCGCAAGCGTGATCCCGTAGGTGAGCAGGCGATTCTGGTCCACAAGCACATGGTATTGCTTCACGAACCCGCCAAAACTATTGACTTCGTTGATGCCCGGAATCGTTCGCAACTGCGGGGCAATGTACCAGTCCTGAATCGTGCGCAATTCCATCGGCGTGTGGACGTCGCTTTCCAACGTGTACTGGTAAATCTCGCCAAGTCCCGTGCTGATCGGCCCCATCTCCGGCTCAGCCCAGTCGGGCAGTTGCTCCTTGGCTGACTGCAATCGCTGGAACACCAGTTGCCTGGCAAAATACAGGTCCACGCCGTCTTTCAGTACGATAACGACCTGGGAAAGCGCCGCCTTGGACAGGGAACGAACCTGGGTCACGCCCGGCAGCCCCTGCATCGCCAGTTCAATCGGAGCGGTGACTTGTTGCTCCACATCGAGTGGCGCCAGGCCCGGCGCATCGGTGAGAATCATCACCTGAACGTTGGTAACGTCGGGAAACGCATCGATCGGCAACACCTTCCAGGCAAATAGCCCGGCACCGGCCACAAGTAGTGTTCCCAGAATGACCAGCATCCGCTGGTGCAGCACAAAACGAATAAGTCTATCAGTCATGGCGGGCATCCTTTCGTTAGTCAGCGCAACCGGCGCCCATTTTTTCCCGCAGTACGTCCGACTTGAGCAGGAAGGCACCTTCGGTCGCAACGATGTCACCGGCCTGCAAACCGCCGAGTATCTCGATCAGGCCAAGGAAGTCACGTCCCCTGCGCACGTCTTGCCGCACGAAGAAGTCATCTTTCCAATGCTTAAAGACAAAGGTCTTGCCTTCGTCCGACAAGACGGCGGCGCGCGGCACCGCCAGGATCTCTTCCTCCTGCCCATTGGCGAAGGAAATGACCACTTCACAGAACATCCCGGGCCGCAACTCCAAATCGGGATTCTTCACGGTGGCTCGCACTTTCACCATGCGGGTTTGCTCGTTCATGGTCGCGCCCACGTAGTCGAGCACTCCTTTGAACTGCCGGCCGGGAAAGGCGGACACCGTAATCTCGACTGCAACCGACCCGCGTTGCTCGGCCTTGAGCAGTGCCGCCAGATCACGCGACTGGACGTTGGCCCAGACCCATACCGTGGCGAGATCGGCGATCAGCATCACGTCCTTCCCGGCCTCCGCCGCTTCACCGGCCACCGCATGTTTCTCGACGATGGTGCCCGCGATGGGCGCACGAACAGGCAAATGGCCGGCACCCACACCACGCGACAACTCCCGCATTCCCGCCAGATCCTCTTCCGTCAGCCCCAGCACACGTAGCATTTGCCCGGACGCCTTCAACTCGGCGCGGTGCTGTTCATAAGTCATCTGGGCGTCAATCATGTCCTGTTCAGAACCGACCTTTTGATCACGGAGCTTCGTTTCGCGCACAAGGACTTTCCCGGTCAGATCGCTCAGGGTCTGGTTGCGCTCGTATTCCGCCAGAACTTTGCCAAGTTCCGCGCTGGCCAGGGTCAGCAAGGTGTCGCCCACCTTGACGCGCGCCCCGATATCCACGGAAACGGTCTCAATGATACCGGCGATACGGGGGCTGATATGGACCGCTGCATTTTCGTTGAGTGCAATTTCCCCGGTGGTTGGCAATGTCACAAAACCTTTGATCCGCCCGACCGCCTGCGTTTGCACCAGCCCACCACCGCCTTTCCCCTTCACGAGACTGGCCTCCACCTTCACAACGCCAACTTCGTAACGGCATTCGGCACACTGATACATCGGCACGCCGTGTTCGCATTTGGCGTCCACCCCCTCCCCGCATCCGTCATCTTTTCCACATCCCGCCTCAGCCGCAGGCGCGACAACTTTCTCAGCCTTCTCCTTTGCGCATCCGCCTGTCATTGCAAAGGCCGCCAAAAGGGCGCAAAGCCCACCAGTGATTTTCCATGTTGTTTCGGTCACGTTCATCATGCTTCTCCTTCGCGTATCTCTTATTGAATTGTGTTGAGCGGGGTTCCGATCAGTCGTTCCACGTCGGCCGCCGCCTTGTGATAGGCGGCCAGAACATCCAGATAACGGGTCTTGGCTTCGTTTAACGTCCGCTGAGTGTCCAGCACCTCCAAGTGCCCGTATTTTCCTTCCCGATATCCTGTCTGCGCCGTATCGAAGGCCTCCTGGGCACCGGGAAGTAACTCGGCCTTGGTGGCGAGCGCCTCTGTCCTCGCCGTTTCGAGCCGGCTATAGGCTTCAACCAGCGCCGCCGTGGTGCGCACACGGGCGGCGCGTTGTTCGCACTCCGCACGGCTGGCCTGATGCTTGGCCGCGACAATGCCGCCTGAATTGCGATCGAAAAGCGGGAGAGGTAGCGAAATACCCGCCACTCCGGCATAGGTACCGTCTTCCTCAAAACGGCTGATCCCGGCGCTTACGCCGATGTCCGGAATACGCATCGCTTTGGCTAAAACTAGCGATCCCCTGGCTTTTGCCACCTCTTCATTCCAGCGCGCAACCTCGGGCCTGTCGGCCAGGAGAACGGAAAGTCTCTCCAGCGGCGGAACATCGGCAACGGTGTCCATGTCGCCACCGGCCTCTGTGAACACCGGCTCGCTCCCGCCCCAAAATGCCGCAAGTAATTTCCGGGCCATATCCAACTCGCGCTTGGCCCGATCCCGCGCAATTCGGGCAGTCGCCACCTCGACACCCGCCTTCGTTTCCTCAAGTGGCGGAACCTTGCCGGACTTCACGCGTTCCGCCGCAGCCTTGCGCATATCCTCGGCAATAACCAGTTGAGACTCCGCAAGGGCCAGTTGGCCTTGCGCCAGAAGAACGTCCACGAACGCTTGCTTGGTGAGAGCGAGCACCTCCAACCGCTTCGCTTCGTAATCCCAGCCAGCCAAACGCGATTCCGACAAGGCCACGCGGTGTCGCTTCCCTCGCTTCCCGCCCAGTTCAAGGGACTGGGTCAGACGCACGGCCGTTTCAGCGCCTTCGTACCCCTTGCGTGCTCCGGAACCTCCAAACTCCCCTGCCTCCAATTCAAGTTCCGGGTTCGGCAGGACGGACGCCTGCCGTGCTTTGCCTTCCGCCGCCAAGACCCCGTTCGACAATGCCGCCAATTCCGGACTGTGCATCAGCGCCAATTCAAGCGCCTGACCAAGGGAAAGCACCCCCTCCGGTTCATACTGTAATTGGGCCTGAGTTGCCCTTGTTTCCATATTTTCAGCGTAACCCCACAGCCCCGCACCCGCCAAAATAAGCGTGAGCACAAGACGGAGACTCGCGTGTGTGTAATTCAGCGTCTGATTCATGAATCCTCCTGTTGATTGAGAAAAAAGTGACCTCGGCCTCGATGGAGACGCAACGGTGGAAAGACCATCACTGATGCCGGCGCCAAATGCCGACATAACGAATGACGGAAAGGGGCGGAACGCCCTCAGGCAGGAGTCGGTGGACGGAAGATGTCGGAAATCAACAGTCTTCCCACAAAAAACACGGCGGTGGGTCTGGCGTATTCAGATAGGCGCGCCGTCAGACCACTCGCGTGGTCGAGGCATAAAACAAATGCCGCACAACAGCAGACGCAGGCACACTCGGTTGTGCATTCGCTCTCGTCATCGCCGTCGCAGTGTGCTGTCGCGGCAAACGGCGCAATAAACGCGAGAGACACCAGCGCAATCAAGAACGCCTTCACAAGCGAATTCATAGGCAATAGGATATGAGACCCGCACCCTGAAGTCAAGGTGCGCCTGCCGAAGCGCCAGACACACCCCGTCTTCACCCGAACAGGGCCGACCGCGAGTGCTCAGCGACCGCGATTACGGCGGGATGTTTCACCCTTCGCTCAGCCGTGATGGCGTAGTACTGATGCGAGCACTCCTCGGTACTGCCAAACGGTCTTAGCCCATAGTGCCGCAGGGTCTCACCAGCAATGACCGACGGCGCCACGACAAAACCACGCCCCTCCGCCGCCATGGCCATCATGAATGCCGGGTCCTCAAATTCAGCAACGACAGCAGGCCTGACGCCAAGCGAATGAAACCACTCTTCCATCGCCCTTCGCAGTAACGTCGTCTCGACCGGTAGCAAGGCGGGCGCGTCTTGCAGGGAACGCGGGAATCCGCCCCGAAGTCTTGCGGCCATCTTTGGCTCACCACAAAAAACGGAACCACACTTGCCCAGAAAATGATTGAACGTCTTCACGGGGAGCCCCTGCGGGGCGGGTTCATCCGCCAAAACAAGATCGAGTCGGTACCCCGCCAATTCCAGCAACAAGGCGTCAATGGACCCTTCCCGGCAGAGCATGTGCGTGGGCTGGGACAGGTTGAAGGCCGGTCGGAGTATCCGGCTGGCCACGAACTTCGGCACCGAGTCGGTCACCCCGACCTGGCACCGCATCGGCCGATAGCCCGGCCTGTCCCGAACGGCATCCAGAAGATCCTGCCCCGTCGAGAAGATGTCCTCCGCGTAACCGAAGGCCAGTTGCCCCATGTCGGTCAACGAGAGCCGGCGGCCACTGCGGCGAAAGAGTTGCGCCCCCAGTGACTCCTCAAGCAAACGGATCTGCGCGCTGATGGAGGGCTGCGAAACAGCCAACTTCGCCGCGGCCTGCCGCAAGGTCCCCTCCTTGGCCACCACCCAGAAATACCGCAAGTGATGATAATTGAGCCACTCCATAGAGTATTCATCATCTTAGGTTTATCCTAAGAATACAATACAAAATTCGTATTAGTCGAATATTGATCAGTGCCCTATCCTCTCAGCCGATTCAATGAAGGAGTATTGACAGATGCCAACTCGAACAGCCACACCTGCCACCCCCCAACCACCCGTCGCCGCACCCGCGTGGCATGCACTGACTACGGACGCGGCGCTGGCGCAACTGAAAACCAATTCCACAGGTCTCTCCGCCGGGGAAGCCCGTCGCCGCCTCGACGACTATGGACCCAACCAACTCGAGGCGGCCCGGGGCGTGTCGCCGTGGATGCTGTTACTCGACCAGTTCAAGAACGTGCTTATCGTGATTTTGCTGGTGGCCACCGGACTCTCCGCATTCCTGGGCGAAGGCGTGGAGACGATTGTCATCGGAATCATCGTGCTGTTTGCCGTGGTACTGGGGTTCATCCAGGAATTCCGCGCGGAACGGGCCATCGATGCCTTGCGCAAGATGGCAGCCCCCACAGCCACCGCGTTGCGCGACGGCGAGGAACTCGAGGTTCCGGCCCAACACCTGGTTCCCGGCGATATCGTTCTACTGCAGGCGGGCGACCGCGTGCCGGCCGACGTACGGCTCGTCGAGTCGATCAATC
>CAZHRU010000108.1:0-7733 GCA_964535015.1 uncultured Verrucomicrobiota bacterium
AGTCACTCAATTTGTCTTGAAGTATTTGTGTGTAAAGGGCAGGCCTTGTGCCGCGGGTGAAGAAAGTTGGGTGATGGGCAGGTCCACCCCAGGCGTTCAACGTTTGCCTCCACCGGAACGAGCCCGGTGGCCGGCTGACGTCATGTCACCAAGACCCGGAGATGCGCCCTCAACCTTACGCTGGAATTCCCGCCACAAATCGCTATAACTATGTCGGCACTCAACCAGTGCCCGGAGGTTGATTCATGAAGGTCTCAATTGTGGTGCCGGTCTATAACGAACAAGACAATGTCCTGCCCCTCGCCGCCGAGATGGATAAACTGTCCGGCCAAATTCCTGGCCTCGAAGTCCTTTTTGTGGATGACGGCAGTCGTGACCAAACCTGGGCCCGTATCGCCGAAGCCAAGACCAAGTACCCCTCCGTCACCGGCTTGCGCTACGAGCGCAACTGCGGCCAGAGCCATGCCATGCTGGTAGGCCTGCACATCGCCGCCGGCGACGTACTTGTAACCATCGACGGCGACCTCCAGAACAACCCCGCCGATATCCCCCGCCTGCTGGCCGAATTGGACGGTTGCGACGCCGTCTGCGGCTACCGCGCCAAACGCAAGGACACCTGGGCCCGCCGCGTCGGATCACGCCTCGCCAACCGCGTCCGCAACTGGGCCACCCACGACGGCATCCGCGACACCGGCTGCAGTCTGAAGGCATTCCGCAAGGCTTGCGTGAACGACCTCCCCCCCGTCGAAGGCGTCCACCGCTTCATGCCCGCCTACTTCAAACTCAATGGCCGCATCATCAAGGAAGTCGCTGTGGATCACCGCGCCCGCACCATGGGCATCTCAAAATACACCAATATGAAACGCCTGCCCCGGACAATCTACGATCTGTTCGGCTTCGTCTGGTACCGCAAACGCCACCTGCGCACCCTGCCCCAGACCGACATCCGCCGCGCGTAGACGTTCGGCATTCAGAACAGCGTGTAGATGAACGGCGCCACGGTCTGGCCCGTCACAATGAACAGCCCCAGCAGCAGGAAGACCAGCACCACCGGCAGAATCCACCACGCCTTGTTGTGCCACGCAAACGCCCCAAATTCCTTCAATAACCGCCCGAGATGTTTCAAGAATCGCATGGCATTCGCCCCCTTCAGTCTAAGACATATTCCTGCCGCCAGTTGGCCTTGTCCTGCCACGGCGGTTGATCCTTCTTGGATAACACGAACGACCCCAACACGAGATAATCCATCTCCGTCCGCATGAAACATCGGTAGGCATCCTCCGACGTACACACGATCGGCTCTCCCCGCACATTGAAGGAGGTGTTGATGATCACCCCGTATCCAGTCAGTTTCTCAAACGCCTTGATAATCGCGTAGTAACGGGGATTGCTCTCGGACGATACCGTCTGCACCCGCGCCGAGTAATCCACATGCGTGATCGCCGGAATATCCGACCGCACCTGGTTGATGCGCTCGCGGATCGGCACACGCCCCGCTTCCTCCAACCCCTTGCACCGTTCCTTGCACACCGGCGCCACCAGCAGCATGTAGGGCGACGGTCGGTCGAGTTCGAAATAATCCCCCACCCGCTCCTCAAGGCACGAGGGCGCAAATGGACGGAAACTCTCCCGGTACTTGATCTTGAGATTCATCACACTCTGCATCTTGGAGGACCGGGCGTCGCCAATAATCGACCGCCCCCCCAATGCCCGCGGCCCGAACTCCATCCGCCCCTGCACCAGTCCAATCACATTCTCCGAGGCCACCAATTTCGCGATCTCCGTCGCCCATGCATCACCCTCCAACTTCCGGGCTGGATACCCGTTGGCTTTCAGGAATCTCTCCACTGCGTCATCCTCAATATCCGGCCCCAATAGCGACCCGCGAATCGAGTCATGCACATTGTCCGCCTGCCGGGGCTGGTTGAGAACCTGATGCCCAACCATCAACGCCGCCCCCAACGCCCCGCCCGCATCCCCCGCCGCCGGCTGAATCCAGATGTCCTTGAAAATCCCCTCGCGCAACAATCGCCCGTTGGCCACGCAGTTCAACGCCACGCCACCCGCCATGCACAAGTACGGCTCCCCCGTAATCTCACGGGCATGCCGCGCCATCCGCAACACAATCTCCTCGGTCACCACCTGGATGGACCGCGCAATATCCATCTCGCGTTGCGAAATCTCACTCTCCCCCTTGCGTGCCGGCCCGCCGAACAACTCGGCAAAGGCATCGTTGGTCATCGTGAGCCCGTCCAAATACCCGAAGTATTTCAAATTCAGCCGGAACGACCCGTCTTCCCGCATGTCAAGCAGGTTGTCCCGGATCACGTCCACATAGGTCGGCTCGCCATACGGCGCCAGCCCCATCAATTTGTACTCGCCGGAATTGACCCGGAACCCGGTGAAGTAAGTGAACGCCGAATACAACAACCCCAGTGAATGGGGGAAATGCAGATCCTTCAGGATCTCCAGCCGGTTGCCGTCCCCGCGCCCGATCGCACTCGTGGACCACTCACCCACCCCGTCCAACGTCAAAATCGCCGCCTTCTGGAATGGCGATGCGAAAAACGCGCTGGCCGCATGCGACTCATGATGCTCCGGAAAATACATCGGCGGCACCGTCTTCAATCCGCACTTCTCCAGCGCCACTTCGATCTCCATCGGTATCCAGAGTTTCTCCTTCATCCAAAGCGGAACCGCCATCATGAAGGATTGCAGACCAAAGGGAGCCACGCTGAAATAGGTCTTGAGAATACGCTCAAACTTGCGGATCGGCTTGTCGTAAAACGCCACCCCGTCCAACGCTCCCCCGCCCTGACGCTCCAACTCGCGCAGGCAATACTTCACCGCATTGACCGGGAACCCGGCGTCGTGTTTCTTCCGGGTAAAGCGCTCCTCCTGGGCCGCGGCGATAATCACACCGTCCTTCACCAAGGCCGCCGCTGAGTCGTGATAAAATGCGCTTATGCCAAGAATGTTCATCAGTATTGCCGCTTGTATTCGTCGGGACTTCCAACCGGCTTGCGGGCAATCCAGTAGGTCGGTGCCTTCGTTGGAAACTTGCGCGCCATCGGGTCATTCCCTGTCATCATCAGAATCAATCGCCCCGGAAAGAACACCAGGTAGAACATCGGGACCAGTAGCAACCAGGTAAGGCCAATCCCCGCCGCCTTTCCCAACCAGCGCCCCCCCTGCTCAATCTTCATGAATACGGGCGGCGCCAACAGGCCACTCAACAACACCAACGCCCCAATCCCGGCCACGACCGCGGCGGCAACCTGCCTGCCCTTCCAGACAAACAAACCCGCCACAGCAAACGGAATCAGCGCCTGAAACGTTGCTCGCCCGGCAATCTCTCCCCGACTGTGTTGTGCTTTGGATGTCATGAAAACGCTGAGAAACTACGCCTTTCTCCACACTATATCAAGATTCCATGTTCCGACTATCCAGACTGCCATGTTTCAGACCCATTCTTAGCATTCACCCGCACCGACCAGAAGTTCTTGTCCTTCCCCTTATCGAGATTGTGAACACTCAATCCCTGACTGGCCGCATTCATCTGTAGGTCGAATGCCGTCGTCTTGACGACTTTCTACTCGTCGCCAATCAAGTGCGAAAGGCTATCGGTGAAAGTGTTGGCAATGCGAAAGTCCAGACCTATGACTCATATTCAGATTTGACAATGAAGAGCGATATTTCTTCCACCTGGACGATTTCACTCAGAGATTCCACTACCGCCTGATCAATGATCTTCCCAGCATCAATAGCACCCCGCAATTCTGCCGAAGAAATCCATTCACTGTTCCACACGGGCGCGTCCCGTCCTTGCATCAACCGACAGAGCGGCTCATCAAACTACATTTCTGGAGCAATCGGCATTTATGGAAGAGCGAATCACCTGGTTACTAACCTTTGTTTTCGTCGGACTCAATTTAAGGCCCAAACCGATCAATCAGCACCTTGGGGTAAACCTTCTCCTGAATGTAAAGCGGCGGGGCATGGACAACGAGATCACTCCAGTCCTGCTCATCCTTCCCCCGCCAGACCAACTGGGGATCAAGATCGCGGTTGCGTCGCTCATAGGCAACGCGAATGGGATCGGCCTCCTCCTTCTTGAGTACGGACTGGTGTTCGGCGGTGGGAATGTTCTTCCGCTTGTCGGTATCGTGCTTGATCGTTTCGACGGACTTGAGAGTGGTGGGTTTCTTGGCCATACAAGTTATCCTTCGTTCTTATCAATCACTTCCCAATGTCCGCCATGAGTCGGACCAAGACGGCGGACATGGCCCTGTTTCTTGAGAGTGGCAATCTGTTTAAGAACAGCCCGTTTGGTAATCCCAAGTTTTCCGGCCAATAGTTCCGTCGTAATAGCCTGATTTTGTCGAAGCATGCCAAGGATGAGGCCAGCGGTTTTCAGCGAACTTATTGGTGAACTTATTGGTGAACTTATTGATGAACCTATTGGTGAACTTTTCACCGGCGTTTTTACCGGCGTTTTTATCGACACTGTCGCTGTTTTATGTCGTTTTGCAGGGGTTTTTAGTGCGACTCCCCTCTTATGTCCTGCCCCCGTGAGCCCTTTGAGCCCTTTATGAGCCCTTTGTCTTTCGGGAACGCTTGAACCCTTTGTGAACCCTTGGCGGTTTAAGGTATAAGTGGTTCCCCGCCCGGTGGTGCCCGCACGACTAAACAGTCCGAGTTGAACGAGTTCATCGAGGTCACGGGAGGCGGTCGGTTTGGAGACGGAAAAGGCCTCCTGGTATTCTGTATTCAACAGGTTGCCCGTTTTCCGTGCCAGCGCCACCGCCTTCCGTTGCCGTTCATTCAGGTTCAACCCGGCCAACACCTCATCCGTGAGCCAGTCGCGCCAGAGGGTGATGGTAAACTCACCGCCTCGCTGGGCAAAATCGGGCTCGGGCAGATTGTGCTCAAGGTTTTCACGAATCATCATAAGGGTGCCCGTGCCATATTTCTCAATATACCCGGCCAGGAAGAGCGCTTCGCAAAGCCGGTGGTTCCGGGCTATGGAGCCGTGGGGATGGCGCAAACTCTCCATGGTAAGCGATACTGGCAGTGCCCCGGGGTTCCAGACTTCGACACGATCGGCAAAGACAGAGACCTGTACGGCCCCGGCGGACGTATAATCACGATGGGCAATGGCATTAACAATCGCTTCCCGGATTACATCCGGCGGGATTTCGTAGCGAACAGGCGCCTGACTACTCTCGGCACGGGTGCCCACGCTGCGATTAAGTTTCGACATGGCAAAATCCACCGCCATATCGACTTGTTGGAACACCGTCCCCTTGAAAATGCGATAAAACGGCACAGGGCGTTGGATTTCCGTGCCATGAAAGTGAAAAAGGCGTTTGGGGGCGATACAGAATCACTCTGGTTTGATAGGGCCCCTGCACTGTCTTTCATGGGTTAAGAAATTGCCTTAACTGCGTAATAAACGCAAGCCCGACGGCAATGTTTCCGTGAACTCATCACAATTTGTGATGAGTTGTATCCCTTGGCGCAGGAAAGGAAAGTGATTCACCACTCACTATTCACCATTCACAACCCCGCCCCCCCCTCAGAACCATCCACGCTCCTTCATCTCGCGTTCTAACCGCTCGGCCAGCACCCGGTGCCCGCCGGCCCGAGGATGCATCGCATGGACATAATAATCCACGGGATATTCGCTCGCCGCAATCCGATTGTGGGTGTTGTAGTGCACAATCTCAAGATCACTCAGAATCGTAAGGACCTCCTTCTGCATCGGCCCGATGACCAACACTTGGAACCCATGTTTCTTGCCCAGCGCCTTCAACTCACCAAACTCAGTCCGCACCCCGCTAATGTCCATGCCCGCCCGGAAACGCTCCGGAATCTGGTCCTTGTTGTATTTCCGCTGATCGGAAATCTGATTGAGCGCCAGGTCGGAAAACGCCTTGCGGTTAAACATCAGGTTATAGAGAAAAGACACGTCCTTTCGGCTCCATTGCCCCTGTTGCGGAATGAAGAATGGCAACCCGAAGTCGTTGTCACACCATCCCACCACCACAATATCCGGCTTGTAGGCCAGCCCCTTGCTTTTCAGAGTCTCAACCTCCAACTGGGTATTGTAACCCGGAACACCGAAGTTCAGGGTTTCGTAAACCTTGCCATCCGCGCGGGCATTGAGGTTGGACTCCAGCACGTCCATGTAGTTCTCCCCTTGTTGCACCCCCCACCCGAACATACCCGAATCTCCCAATCCCACGATCCGAACCGTCCCCACTGGCTTTTGAACCGCATACTCCCGGCTCTTCCGCATGCCGGCAGCATTGATATGCAGACTGCAATGCCCGAATTCCATCTCCAGGTTCGGTTGCAGTTCGTAAATGAGATTGCTGTAACCACTCTTGCGAATGATGGCCGCCAACGGATGCGTCGTCCGGATCTTCTCCTGAGTGAGTTTCGAGGAGGCCGATCCCAGTTGATCCAGCGACTGCGCACTCTGGATGCGTTGCAGGAATACCCGCAATCCCACCTCCGCCGTCAGGAATGCCAGCGCCAAACTGAACCCCGCCAGTATGATCCGCCCCGCGAAACGCCCCCATTCCTTACGACCCTGCCTCAACCCATGCCGGATCCCATACCACCCAATCCAGGCAAAAAAGGCGCCAATCAACCGCGGTATCGGGTGACTGGCATGCAATCCCCGCCATCGCCACTCTCCCCCCATCACCATGATCCCCACCACCTGCGCCAGACACACCGCGCATACCCCCAACAATACCCATCCCGTCACCCGACCCCATCGCGTTGTCCCAAAATCCTTGATCGCCCTCATACGTTCCCTTCTCCAAAATGCTTTTTTTCACTCAAACCTGCTTCGCCTTCCACGTGCCTCGGCCAAACCACCACGCCGTTATCACCCCATGTACCGTCAGGGTCACGGCCACCGACCACCAGATTCCATCCGTCGACACAGTAAAAAACCGCGGCAGTACAATAGCCAAAGGAACCTGAAATATCCACAGCCCGATAATCGTCATCACCATCGGCGCCACCGTGTCCCCCGCCCCCTGTAATGCCCGCCCCAACACAATGGAAAGCGCCGCCATCACATGGAAGAGCGACGTAATCCTCAAATACGCCGTTCCCGTCTCCACCACCGCCGGATTATCGTCAAACACCCTGACCATCGGCCCCGCCCACGCCATCAACACTAATGCCGATGCCAGCATGATCACCGCGTCCATCGCCGCCGCCAACCAGGCCGCCCGCTCCGCCCGTCCGGGCTGACCCGCACCCAGGTTCTGCCCCACCATCGTCGCCGCCGCATTCCCCAGTATAAACGCCGGCATCAGCACAATCATGTGGAACCGTACCCCAATCCCGTAGGCCGCCACCGCCGCCGTCCCAAAGGCCGCCACCACCCGCATCAGCACAACATTCATCAGACTCCGTGACAACATCTGACCCGAACTGGGAACCCCGACCCGCATCAACCGCCACGCCACCTCCACCTGCGGACGCCAATGATGACTCCTCACACGAACCCCCGCCACCCCACGCCGCAAGGCCGACACCACCCACGCCGCCGCCACCGCCTGCGAAATCACCGTCGCCCAGGCCGCTCCGGCCACTCCCATCGCCGGAAAACCCAGCCATCCGAAAATCAAAACCGGATCCAGCAACATGTTGATCGTATTGGCCAGCAACATGGCCCACATCGGAATCACCGTGTTCCCCGCCGCCTG
>CAZHRU010000109.1:0-7693 GCA_964535015.1 uncultured Verrucomicrobiota bacterium
CAGTTGTCCAAGGGGGCGCGCCAGTACACCAACAAGAAGATGCTGGAAGCGATGATTCGCGCGGCTGATGAGATTTTCCCGGACGCGATTTTCGCGGTGCATCTGGACCACGGCGATGAGGCCACCTGCATGGATTGCATTCAGAGCGGGTTCTACAGTTCGGTGATGATTGATGCCAGTGCGGAGCCGTTCGAGAAGAACATTGAGATCACCAAGCGCGTGGTGGATGCGGCGCATGCGCGCGGCATCAGTGTTGAGGCCGAACTGGGCAAGTTGGGCGGCGTGGAAGAGCACGTGTCCGTGGCGGAAGCGGATGCGAAGTTGACCGATCCGGCCCAGGCTGAGGAATTTGTCAAGAAGAGCGGTTGTGACAGCCTGGCGTGTGCGATCGGGACGAGCCATGGGGCGTTCAAGTTTACGGGGTCGCAGGGTCTGCACTTTGACGTTCTGGAGGCGATTCAGAAACGCTTGCCGGGTTTTGCATTGGTCATGCACGGGTCCAGCAGTGTGCCTCAGGACGAGGTGGCGCGCATTAATGCCGCCGGTGGCCAGTTGGGTGGCGCCAAGGGTGTGAATGCCGACGAGTTCAAGCGCGCGGCGATGTTGGGTGTGACGAAGATCAACATTGATACCGACGGGCGGCTGGTGTGGTGCCGAGTGCATCGCGAGGCGTTCCGTGACGACCCGAAGAACTTCGATCTGCGTCCGCCGGGCAAGGTTTTCATGAAGGAATACGCGAAGTTCATTGCGCACAAGAACGAGAAGCTCGGGAGTGCCGGGCAACTTGACGCCGTCCGCAAGGTGGTCTAAGCGAGATTCGAGTGCCTGTGGCAACACGGGTGAGGAAAGGGCGTCCCGCCGCAAGGGGGGGCGCCTTTTTTTTGTGGGCTTGATCCGGGCGTGGGGGTCGAGTCCGCGTTCACGGGGGCGTTGCCTTAAGGCTTGAGCGTGTGAGGGAAGGGCGTTACCTTGCTGCGCATGAGTTCCCGTGTACATGTGGTTCAGTGTCAGGATTATGCGGTTGTGGCCGGAGCGATGGGGCGGCTTCTGGATGGCCTGGGTGGCATGGCGGCCTTTGTGAAGCCGGGGCAGTCGGTTCTGATCAAGCCCAACCTGTTGACTGATGCCCGGCCTGAAGAGGCGGTGACCACGCATCCGGAGGTTATCCGTGCGTTGATCCGTTTGGTCAGGGGAGCCGGAGGGTTGCCCTGGGTTGCCGACAGTCCGGCCAATGTGGTTGATCTGGCGCGGGTATGGGAAAAGACGGGCATTGGGGCGGTATGCCGCGAGGAAGATGTCCCTCTGGTCAATCTGGAACAAGCCGGGTCGGAGACCGTTGAGGAGGGAGGCATGCGTTTCACCATCGCGAAGCCGGTATTGGAGGCCGATGTTGTGATTACGGTGCCCAAGGTGAAGACCCATGTGTTGACGGGGCTGACTGCGGCGGTGAAGAATCTCTACGGGGTGGTTCCGGGGTTCCAGAAGACGGCGTTGCACAAGCGGTATCCCCGTGCGGCGGAATTTGGCGAGATGCTGGCGGCTGTGTATGGCCGGGTGAAGCCGGCCTTGGCGGTGGCCGATGGTGTGGTGGCGATGGACGGGGACGGGCCATCGGCGGGGGCCCCGTTTCCGATGGGGATTATGGCGGGTTCGGCCGATGCGGTAGCGTTGGATACGGTTCTTTGCCGGAAGATGGGGATGGACCCGGCGCAGGTTGTCCACCTGATGGCGGCGGCCCGGCGCGGTCTGGGGGTGTGCGATTTTGGCCGGATCGTGGTGGAAGGTGATGGCGTCAGGACGAAGCCAGTCCGGGGTTGCCGACTTCCGCGAACCCTGCCGACGGCGTTGATTCCCGGGTGGCTGGTGAAGGCGATAGAGCCGTTTATCTGGCATCGTCCCGCCTTTCGCGAGAGTTGCATTGCCTGCGGCCAGTGCGTCAAGGCCTGTCCGGTGGAGGCCCTATCCTTGAAGCCGGGGCAACGGCCGGTGTTGGATAAGCGCATTTGTATTGCCTGTTGTTGTTGTCATGAGATTTGTCCCGTGCATGCGGTCGAGATGACCTCCAGTCCGCTATTCAGGCTGGTGCTGGCGATACGTGCGAAGCGGGACAGGGGGGCGGCATGAAATACCGGATCAAGCATCTCGTTGAGTATGGCGCTCTGCGGAGCGTGGCCGGTGTGGTGGGGCGGTTGCCGTACCGGCTGGCGCTGGCGTTGGGGTGGGTGCTGGCGGTGATCGGGTTTTACGGGTTGAGGTTTCGGCGGGCTGAAGCCGAACGGCGGATTCGGCTGGTGTTTGGGGTGCAGTATGGCAATGCGGCCGTGAGGCGGATTGCGTGGGAGTCGTTCCGGAACCTGATGTTCACGGCGATAGACATCATCCGTTCGCCAGGGTTGACCCTTGAGCGGTTCCGGGGGATGGCGGACTGTGATTTCTTCGAGTTGCTCAAACGGCAGAGGGAGAGCGGGCGTGGCGCCGTGATTGCGATACCGCACATGGGATCATGGGAGTTGGCCGGGCGGGCGATGCAGTTGCTGGATATGCCGGTGTTCTCCGTGGCGGGGAAACAACGTAATCCGTTGTTCGACCGGTATTTGAATGAGACCCGTGAACGGGCGGGGATCCCGATTACCATGCGCGGTGCGGCGACCTTGCGTACGATCATCGACCGGCTGGCGAAGGGCGGGTGTCTGGCGGTACTACCGGATGTGCGGATGCCGACGGAAGGAGTGAGGGCCAGGTTTCTGGGCGGCGAGATCAATTCGGGGCCAGGCATGGCGATGTTTGCGCGGCATACGGGGGTTCCCATCTATCCGATCATCATGCGTCGTTGTGGGTGGGGGCGGCATATCGGGCGTGTTTATCCTGCCATTGAGCCGGATCCTTCCCTGGACAAGCATGCGGACATCCGACGCATGACGCAGCAGGTACTGACCATTGTGGAGGGGGCTATCCGTGAGGACCCCGGGCAGTGGTTCTGGTACAACAAGCGGTGGGTGCTGGATCCGGTGGGGAAGCAGGGGGGGTAGGGGTCAGTGTTCGGGGTTCAGGGGGATTGGGAGAAAAGAAAAACCGCCGGGAATGTTGCCATTCCTGACGGTTTTTTGTTGAGAATCCTCGGAGATGTTTAGCGCTTCGAGAATTGGAAGCGTTTGCGAGCGCCGGGCTGACCGTATTTCTTGCGTTCCTTCATACGGGAGTCGCGGGTCAAGCATCCGCTGCCCTTGAGGACGCTGCGGAGGGTGTCATCCGTGAGGAGCAAGGCGCGGGCGATGGCGTGACGCAGGGCGCCAGCCTGGCCGACGATGCCGCCGCCGGTGAGGCTGGCGCTCAGGTCGAACTTCTCGCGGGTATTGGTCAGTTTCATCGGTTGTTCGATGAACTTGACGACGGCCTCGGTTCCGAAATAAATCATCGGTTCCTTGGTGTTGACGATCCACTTCCCTGTACCCGGCGAGAGTTTCACGCGGGCGACGGCCGTCTTGCGGCGACCGGTTGCAGTATATTCGGAGACTTTTTCGGCCACTTGAGTATTCCTTCTCTTAGAGCTTGATCAGTTTGGGTGACTGGGAGACGTGGGGGTGATCCGCGCCCGCGTACACTTTCAATCGCTTGATAATCTTACGGCTGAGATGGTTATCGGGCAGCATTCCCTCGACCGCCTTGCGGACGATGCGATCGGGGTGGCGTTCGCGCATGGTTGCCACGGTTGTGACCTTGTGGCCGCTGCGGAACCCCGAGTAACGCTCGTAGACTTTCTTTTCGTCTTTGGAGCCGGTCAGTTTGACGTCCCGCGCGTTGATCACGATGACGAAGTCACCGGTATCGATGTGTGGTGTAAACATGACCTTGTTACGGCCCCGGAGGATATTGGCCACTTTGACCGCCAAACGCCCGAGGGGTTTGCCCGAGGCGTCCACCAAATGCCATCCTCGCAGAATATCGCTCTCTTTAGGAAGAGATGTCTTCATGATCTTGTAACCTTTCAAGCCGTGAAAAAGCGACGCTATTTATCCCAATCAGCGTCGCCTGTCAATCTTCAATTTCCTTACTTGTTACCAACTGCCGGTGCCGTGTCCTGGGCGGGAGGGGGGGAGTCCTGCTCCAGTTCAGCCTGCAGTGCCCTGTTGAACTCAGTCTTTGGGCAGCGCATGAGCACATAGACATCGTAGAAGCGGACGGCGGTATCGCCGTAAATGAATTTCGCCCAGAAGCTTGGTCCGTACTGCCAGACGGAGTAGCAGAGGATGAGTTCATCAATGCCGTGCAAACGGGTTTGGGAACTGTGGGTGGCCTGCGGGGTGCGGGTCTTCTTGGTCTCAACCTTGCTGGAGGTGTCCACGGCCTTGTGGGAGTTAAAGATGGCCTGCGGGGCGTTGGGCATGTCGGTGTGGGTGTAGTTCTGTTTGTCGTTGCGGCCCGTGCGGTAGACATCGTCGGCCGCGACGCCGACACGTTCGACGATCTTGCGGATGGCGTCATGACGGGCGTCATTGATGCCTTCCTCGAGGACCATGCTGTAGGTGCAGATGCCGCTGGCGTAGATGAAGGCGTTGGTGTCGAGGCTGGCGACGAGGGAGGGTTCGGCAACCCATTTGGGGGGGGCGATGCTCCCTTGGACGATGCGCAGAGAACTGCATCCGGTGCCGGCCAGTGCCAAGGCGCAAAGAGCCGCGATGCCTGAGACTATTTTCTTCATGTGATCCCTTCTTTCCATTACTTCAAGAGGCTCCGCCACCATTGACCGATGCGGCCCCGGCGGGGTTCAGCCATTTTACTGTTCGACCATCCCTTTTCCCACATGCCTTCGGCGCCGATGGAGGTGGCATTCTTGCGCCGGATGGATTCGGCCTCGATTTCTTCAGGGGTGTCGAGGACGGAGGGGGTGATGAAGACCACGATCTCGCGGCGCACGTTCTTATCGCTTGTCGAGCGGAAGGGGATGCCGAGGATGGGGATGCTACCGAGGATGGGGATGCGGGTGCTGCTGTTGTTTTCGTTTCTTTCGACCAGTCCGCCGAGGACGATGGTTTCGCCGCTACGGACCGATACGGAAGCGTTCATTTCGCGTGAGGCGACGATTGGCCAATTACCCTGTCCCTCGATGGCCTGCTCGCCGGCGACATTTTCAATTTTCTGGGCAATTTCCATACTGACGAACTTGTTGGCGTTGATACGCGGCGTGACGGTCAGGGTCAGTCCGATTTTCCGGATGTCGACGTCGGGAACGGATTGCTGTTCGGTTCCCGAATAACCAACGTAGCGGACGCCCTTGTAGAAGTAGCGTTCCTCAGAAATGTCGATCTTGGCTTCCTTGTTATCCGTGGTGAGGATGACAGGGGAGGAGAGCACCTTGCCGCGGGAGTCAGTCTGCGTCAGTTTGATGACGGCATCCATGTTCAGGCCAAAATGAGTGAAGTAGTAGGTTAATCCGCCGCCGGCCGAAAAGGTGGATGCGAGCGCCGTGGCATCCCTTGGGGTCAGCGTGCCGCCGCCACCGCCGCCAGCGAAGGAGAAGAGGGGGTTGCGGTTGCCGCCGGCCTTGTCGTAGGCGATCATGGACCGTTGCACCCAGTCGACGCCGCGTTCGAGTGTCTTATCGAGCGAGACCTGAAGGATGACAGCCTCGATGAGCACCTGGGAGAGCATGATATCCATGTCCTTCAGGATATCCATGATGGACGCCATATCGCCCTTGCTGGCCATGATGATGATGGCGTTGGTGCGTTTATCGGACAGGATCTTGACATTCTCGGCGGACAACTGGCCGATTTTTGATTTAGTCTCGCCGCCTTTGCCTGACGCGGAGGCCAGTTGGCGTTGCTGGGCGATGAATTCGTCGAGTTGGCTGCTACGCGCCGGTTCTGCCGGGGCGGGTTTGCTGTCGGTTGAGCGGGAGTCGCCAGGCTTGTAATCGCTGGACTTGCTGGAGGAAGATGAAGATGAAGAGGATGATTTTGACGTGGAGGAACTGCGGGTGGTGGTCGTTGCGGCGCCGATGAGGGCGTTCAGCATGCTGGCGACGTCCTCGGCGTCGGCGTATTCCAAGCGTATGACCTTGATGGAGACATCGGGGGCGGTGGCGACGTCGAGAGCGGTGACGATTTGTTCGAAGAAGCGCATATTCTCGGTTCGGGTGATGATGATCAGCATACCCGTCCGGTCATCGGCGACAACCTTGACGGAGCCGCGGATCAATCCGCCTTCTTCAGGTGCAGTCCCTGAGGAAGCTGAAGAAGCAGTGGATGGCGGGGTAGGGAGTGTCATGCGTGCCCGAATGACTCCGGGGATGGTGGGGGTGGGGGGCGGGGTTGCCACGCCGGGGGCCCCGGTATCGCGGAGGCGGTATACGGACGTTTGTTTTTCCTTTTCCTTCTGGTCGGCGATGATTTCCTCGAGGCGGGCCTTGATGTCTGTTGCCTTGGCGTACCGGATGGGCAGGATATGCAGTTTCTCCTTGAGTTCCATGGGCACGTCAATTTGTTCGAGGACATCCTTGATGCGGTTGATGTTTATCGAATTGTCGGCCACCAGAAGGCTGTTGATACGCTCCAGGGGGAGGATCTTGCCATAGGCGTGAATCAAGCCGGTGATGGCTTTTTGGGCTTCGGCCGGGTCGATGTTTTTGAGGGGGATGATTTCGCTGAGGATCTCGCCATTTTCAGTATGGCGGGTTTGCTGCCAGATGTTGGTGTTGATGGCGAGCCCTTCCTGCTGAACGGTGGCGATGGGGACGACCTTGACGAATTTATCGCCGACATCGACCAAGGCGATGCCGTTCATGGCAAGGATGGTCTTGAGTGCCTGGATGGCTTCGGGGATGGTCAGGTCGGTCTGGCTACGCAGGGTGATGGAGCCGGCGATGCCGGGCGCAGGCAGGAGGGTTCTGGTGGTCAGATCGGAGTAGAACTGGAGAACCTGGTCGACGGGGGCGGCGTTGAATTTCAGGGCGACATTCTTGCTCGAACTTACAGTGGCGGAAGACGGTGAGGCGGGGGTTGGGGTAGGGCGGGAGCCGGAGAAGGGAGGGGGGGGCAACTGGGCAAACGAGACGCTGTGGACTAGGAAGAGGCTCGCGAGGAGGAGTGTTTGGATGCTCTTGGATAGGGGGCGTCTCATGGATGATGGCCTTTTTGTTCAGGTTTTGCCCCGGTCGCTCCGGGTTTGATCCTAGAATACGAGCAATAGACTACGAAACTCCCTTTCAGGACACGTTTTTCGTTTGGCGCCGCCAATAATTGACTTACATCCAAGATAGCATCCTCCTGTTGCAGGTCAAAGAGGAAACGGACGAGTGGTTCCAGTTTGCCCTCCCACTTGCAGTTGGCGGCGAGTTCATACATGTCGCCGGTCAGGGTTTCCTTATCCACATCACGGCTGGCGAGGGTCAGGCCGTTGGCGGAGGCGATTTTTTCGATACGGATCAGCAGGTCGGCCGTCACGTCCTTGTCCGCGGGGTATAGGGGTAGTTTTCGGCGCAAGTCGGCCAGTTTGGCTTCCCATGCAGGGTTCTGCTCGATGAGTCGGGAGGTCAGGGCGATTTTCCGGACGACCTCCTCGCGGTTGGCCTTGATAGCGGTCCATTCGCTGAATTTCGGGGCGGCAACGAGGTAAGAGACGCCGAAAATGGCAATGGCGGCGGTTGCCCAGGCCAGCATGAGTTCGCGGGAGGACATTTTCACGGTTGTTCCCC
>CAZHRU010000110.1:0-7652 GCA_964535015.1 uncultured Verrucomicrobiota bacterium
GCAGGTTCACGGATTCCGCCTGCTCGCGCGTCATCCGCGCCTGTTGCACCGCCTTGACCCACTCCGCCTCGTTGTACACCCCCACCGCAATTCCGCCCGCCCTCAGCATCCGCACCAGCATCGCAACCAACTCATCCTCGGTGCGCGCCAACTTGGCTTCATTCAGTTTCTCCAGCAACGGACCGGCCAGAATCGGCCCCGCCTTCGAAAACAACGACTCCGCCTCCTGGAAATTCCGGCCGGATACAGCCACGATTCCCTTCGCCAACGCCGCCCCAGCCGTGTCCGGGTTCCCCATCCGACGCAACCGTTCATCCAGCGGAAGGTTGTCAGGATTTAACGAGATTTGCGTGCCGTCGTCCGCCATCCTGGCCACAACCTTCTGGTCGCTGACCCCCATCACCTGAATCCGCATTTCACCCCGTCCAACCCGAATGGTCTGCACCTTGCCTGTTTCGGACCGATAGGACTCCAGGATGCGCCCGGAGGCCACCCGCGCCTCCTTCAGAACCCCCTCCAATGCCGCCAGATCCTCACCGTGCCTCGGAAAACGCCCGTTCTTCACCGATGCCGCCACCTCCTCCAAGGCCACTGGAATCTTTCCATCCATCACCACCCCCGCCGTCTTGTCAACAAACCCGCGCCAGGCAATTCCCTCAACCCGCCCAACCTCCCCATCCGCCAACTGCTGCCGCAATCCCCGCGCCAGCACCAGACGGTTCGATTCCGTTTCCAGAACGAACACACCTGAATACTGCTCCACAAAGGCAAGCGCACCCTTGATGTCCCCCCCCTTCACCAGATCGGCAGCCTTCTGTGTGATGGCTACCCATGCCTGCTTCTGATCCCGCTCCCGGCGGAGATAAATCTGCTCTATTTCTTCCACCGCCTTCCGCGCCGCCTCCGTGTTCGGATACGAATCAACTACGGACCGGAACCGCTTGACGGCATCCTCATAGGCACCGGGATGCGCCTTGTACCACCGGCAAGCCGTCTCAAACCACTGCATCGCCTCCGGTTCCTTGTTCTTCTCGACAACCCCCACCATCGGCACCACGATGGCCGGCGGCACCACGGGATCTGTCACCGGCGTCTTCCCCGCGGACCAGATCATGTACCAGGCAAAACCCGCCAACATGAGAAATAGAACAAACAACGGCCCCATCATCTTGCCCCCCTGGCGGGATGGGACGACAGCAGGAACGCCTGCCTCTGGCGCAGGACTTACAGGCGCCCTCCGTAGCAACAGGGTGCTTGCCCCCGACGCTGGCGATGGACCGTCCGGGAACATGCCTCGCGATACCCGCTTGAGATCGATCAACACCTGGCCCCAGTCCCCGGTGCGCTTCGCCCGATCCTTAACCAGCATCCGCTCCAGCAACATGCACACACAAAGCGGTATCCCGGGCACGATGTCGCGCGGATCACCAATCCCGTCTTTCAACTGGCACTCCATCGCCTCCGCATCGCTCTTGTCCGAGAAGGGACGGACCCCCGTCAACAATTCATACATCATCGCCCCAAGGGCATAGATGTCGGTCCGGCAATCGAGTTTCTCTTCCCCACGCACCTGCTCCGGCGACATATACGCCGGGGTCCCCTTAATCTCATTCTCCGGCTTGCTCTCCCCGGTATCCTTGGTCAGCGAAAGCCCCAGATCGGCAACCTTGATGGTCCCATCCTGATCCACCATCACATTCTCGGGCTTGATATCGCAATGAATCAGTTCCGCGGCCTGCCAGGCATACTTCAACGCAACCGCCACGGATTCGGCAATCAACAGGACTTCTTTGACCGGCAATTGCTTGCGCCGCCTCAACCACTGCCCGATGGTGTACCCGTCCACATATTCCATCACCAGGAAATAGACGCCGTTCTGCTCACAGGCATCATAGATCTGCACAATCCCGGAATGCTTCAACTTGGCGGCGGTACGCGCTTCCTGGAGGATCTGCTTGACGTCCTCCGCCGAACGGTTTGAATCCGGACGGACAAGTTTGATCGCCACCAGCCGGTCAAGTGACAACTGGCGCGCCTTCCACACGACTCCCATCCCCCCCAACCCGAGTCGTTCGATCAATTCAAATCCTGTCAGTGCAATCTCTGAGCCAGGCATGATCCCTCCGGATCTTTCACCGTTCTATCGCCGCCGGACCAACAACACCATCTACTTCAAAAGGATGCCGATCACCACGCCCAACGACATGAAACTGAGGTACACGAGGGAGGCGTAGGGTTTCACCACGCCAAAAACAAGATCCAGACTCACCGTCCCCCGGTTGAGAATCATGACCACCACCGCCAACGCCATCAACAACAGCGCGATCAACACATTCTTGCTCATAGGAACTCCTCGATTCTATCCAATGATCGACTCCACCACTGCCACAATCGTCTCCACCTCGGCAAACCGCCCCACGCCATCCCGCCCGCAGGCCAGTTCCCCGCTCGCCACATCCACAAACCTCACACCGCGCGTCTTGAGCACCGCCACATTCGCCTGGGTCGCCGCATTCGTCCACATGTTATCATTCATCGCCGGCGCCACCACCACCGGCGCCCGCGTCGCCAGGACCGTGCAGGTCAGCAGATCATCCGCCAGACCATGCGCCATCTTGGCAATGACATTCGCAGTACAGGGTGCCACCACCAACACGGTCGCCCGGTCAGCGTAGGAGATATGCTCCGGATGCCATCCATCCGCCTCGTCAAAAAGCCCCGTGCCCACCGGGTTTCTCGACAGGGTTTGGAAAGTCAGTGGCGTCACAAAACGCACCGCCCCGGCGGTCATCACCACCGAAACTTCCCACCCTTTCCGCTGAAACTGGCGCAATAATTCAACCGCCTTGTAGGCGGCGATGGACCCTGTCACCCCCAACACAATATGCGGCGTCTTCTTCATCAATTCTCCGGTTGGAATTGGCCCAAAGCCTGCCACTTTTCGACCCCATTGTCAAAAACGATAACGAGCGAATAACGAGGCAGGCGCATCTCCTGGTCGGATCCCTCGCTAAGTGAAATCAGGGTTGTGGAATCCGCCGCCGATTTGTGATACAGACAAGCCCTAAATGACACCGCAAGGAAAAACCATGCTGATCATCGAACCGCATATCCATATGTATTCCCGAACCACGGATGACTACCAGGCCATGTATAACGCCGGCATCCGCGCCTGCGTCGAGCCGTCCTTCTGGATGGGCGCCAACCGCCGCTACGCCGGCACCTTCTTCGATTACTTTAACCTCATCCTGGAGTTCGAAACCGTCCGCGCCCGCCGGTTCGGCATTGACCACTTCGCCGCCGTCTCCCTGAACCCCAAGGAAACCGAGGATACGGGCCTCGCCCAAGAAGTCATCAACGGACTTGCCCCCTACCTCGATCACCCGCGCTGCGTCGCCCTCGGCGAAATCGGTTTCAACAACATCACCCCCAACGAGGAAAAAGCCTTTCTGACCCAACTCCGCATCGCCAAGGCCCGCCACTTGCCGGTCATTATCCATCTACCCCATGTGGACAAGTTGCGCGGCACACGCCGGACCATCGACATCCTGCGCGACGAGGCCATGGACCCGGATCGCGTCGTCATTGACCACAATACCGAGGAAACCATCGCCCTCTCCCGCGATTCAGGCTGTTACTGCGGGATGACAGTCTACCCCATCTCCAAACTCTCCCCGGAACGGGTTTCGGCCATCATCCGCCAGTACGGCAGCGACCGCATGATCGTCAACGGCTCCGCCGACTGGGGCGTCTCCGACCCGCTCAGCCTCGTCAAGGTAGTCCAACGCCTCCAGACCGATGGCATCGCCGAACCTCATATCCGAAAACTGGTCCACGACAACGCCATGGCGTTCTACGGCAAGTCCCCGAACTGGAAACCCGACTTCACCATCCAACCGCTGGACCCACGCGAGTTCCAACGGTAACCCTTCTCAAGGCTGTGTCGTGATCTTCCAGAACCCGGAAGGCCACCCCAGCACCGAACCGGTGTACGAGTTGACCCCGGGCATGGCGGGAATATTGCTCTCCAGAATGAAGAACCCCGACATCAGATTCGTGGAGAAGTACACCGCGTACTGGTGATTGGGAACACTGCTCCACCGGAACACGATGTTCGTCTCCGGCAAGAACTCCACCCCCATAAAGGCAGGGGTCTCATTCACATCCGTAACGGTTACAGCGAATACCTTTTGCGTGGACAACCCGTCCTGATCTGCCGACTGCACGCGAATGCTGTAATTGCTCTGGGTCTCGTAATTAAACGAGACGGCGGCCTGCAAGTTGCTCCCGTTAATGGTAAAGGCCCCGTTGTCCGCACCCCCTGCCCCTGCCGCCAATGTATAAACGAACGTGTTGGTAAGGTCCGGATCTTGAGTACCAAATGAACCCACGATCGATCCGACCGGCAAGTTCTCCGCAACACTCGTACTGGAAATCGTGATGTTGGAAGGCGCACGGTTCGGCGGCGCCACCAACGTGAAGGCCGAACTGGTCACCCAGGAGGAATCAGTGCAGTTGCTGCCGGTGAGTTTGACCCGCACACCATAGTTGGTCCCTGGAACCCCGGGAAGCGTCCACGAATAACCGAAAGCGTTGGTGGGGGTCTCAGCGAGAAAAGTCCACGCGACATCCTTGACGATCCTGATATCGTCCACCCACCATCCCACCGCCGCGTCCGAGTTGTCATCCGACTCGCGAAACCGGATGGAAACCGTCTTCCCCGCATAAGCATTGAGCGGAATCCTGGTCTCAACAAACCCGCCGCTTGATCCGGTGAACGCTTTGCGCCCGGCAATGGGACTGCTGTAACCCGTGGAAATAACCGCGGTGTATCCATTCTGCGTGGCGTTGGTCCCCAAATCAACCCATGTCGTCCCGTTAGTGCTGATTTCTACGACCGCCCCATCAAAGGTGCTCTCCAGATCGTACGAATGCCAGAAGGACAACACCGCCCCATTGCTCACAACAATGGATGAACGGGTCAGCAACTGATCTCCTGTCGTACTGTCGTCGGCGGCGAACCAACTTCGGGTGGGACTGTGATTACTGGAGGCGGTGATGTACCAGCCCGAACCTGACCCAGTCTTGCTGAGCGTCCACCCATTCGTGCCCGTTTCAACGCCATCATAAAAGTAAGACACACCGACCAGCGCACTACTGTACTCAAGGCGGGCTACCGCCTTGGAGAGGGCCCCATTTCGGTCCCACAACACATCAATGGCACTTCCCGCAGTCAGTTGCTCTCCCCCCGTCGGATAGATCAACGTGGGATTCGGAAGTTGGATTGGAAGCAAGATCAACTGATTAACAAACCGGTCGAAGTAGATCGCCGCATGCGGTCCGGTCGGAAACAACTCCATGGCCGCTTGCACCGTGGCGTTGGCCATGTCCCGCATCTTCACCCCGCTCCCCACTCCGAAAAACGATTCGATGATGATCTTATCCATCTCCGCCCGAGGCCGTCCCAGGCCGATCAGGTCCCGGAATGCCTGATAAATGGGGGTCCCCCAGAGTTGGTCCGAATAGTTATCGATCCCTGCAATGGGTTCATGGTCGGTATACGTGTGACTGTGGTCATAAGTGAGATTGGTCATATCAAGAAAGCGGCCAGTCCATGTGTCAACACTGTGGCCATCCCAGGAAAAGGCCCATGCCGGGTGATAGGTAGCCCCATTGGTACAGGTCCAACTGTAGGAGGCACCCCAGTAGTCGCCAAACCCTTCCCCAATGGCCCCGGAATCGCCCCCTCCAAAACCGGGTGTGGTGTCGTAGGTGATGGCATGTCCATACTCGTGCAGGATGACATCGGCATCTTCATCGTCGTCCACCCCGCCATGCCCGAAGGCCAGCGAGTTCTGCACCGGGGCATAATAAGAATTGTCGTCGCCATTGACACCGTCGGAATCAACTGGAATCGGCACTGCCTGAATACTGGCCGCATTCGTGTAACCGAGCGATTGCAGATACCGCTGGTTTTGATCAATATGGAAATAGCACATCACATCATTGAACGCATTGTTCCCCCGCTTGGCCGTCCAATTCCCATTCGTCGTGGTGGATGGCGCTGTTTTCGGATTTTCAAAGTTGGTGATGGATACATACGGCCCCTGCAACTTATAGACACCCGCATTCAACGTTATCTGCCGCAGCGGCCTCGTGAAATACGCCGCATTGAATGCCGCCGCCGCACTGCCGTCAACCAACGCATCGTTGGCGAGCGTCGTCCGCGGGTCAGGATCAAACACCAGGGCGGTCCCATCCACCGTGGAAGCAACGGACAAGTCGTTGGTCACCAGGTTGACCTGTGCAGCCAATTCCAAGCGACTCAACTCAGACTGCAATGAGGTCGTCGGCCCCTGATACGCGGTAAAGTCAGGGATGTCATCGGACGAATATTTTTCACTGAGCTCGTGCCGTCGCACGGAGATCACGTCGCCCGACTGTGCGTCTATCTTGTGTTCCCAGTATCCAAACGGGCCATCCACGACGATCAACGTCTTGTAGACGAGCCTGAATCCGGCCATGAAGGGCGTATACACCAGATCCACTTTGGGAAGATATCTCAAACTGCCGTACACCCGCAAATCGTCCCACGCTTTCTGCAACGCCGCGTCCTTGCCCACCATGACTTTCGCCACCTGCACCGGGGTTTCGACGGGATACGTGTTGTTGTAGACTTGATACACAGACCCGTCCGTCTTTCGTTGGGAAATAATGATTTCCGCGCCCTCAACCGGCAGTCCGTTTAACATCTGGCGATAGCGTGTGTGACTGCCAACCAGACTCTGCCGAACGCCGACCACTTCCAAGTTGGATAGATCGGGCGGAATCTTGAACCGGGAACTCTCGCTCCTCAGATAATCCCCGGCCGACTTCCCCTTCAAACCCAAGGCATCGGGGAATTCAAGTTTCGGAGTACCCCTGTAGTCCTCATGGACGGAACCGCTTAATTCAATCGCCCCGCAATACCCATCCTGCGCGCAGAGGCATGACAGGAAAACGAACAACGCCACCAAGGCAAAGCACCGCGGCCAGCCTTTCACGCCAAACCGGACAGGACGGATTATTACGGTCCTGTTCATCCCTCCCCCAATCCCTCCAGAATCCGTCCCACAACGCCCTCATGGTTCAATCCCTCGCACGGAACCACCACGTCCGCATAGTGGTGATAAAGGGGCGCCCGCTCCAAATACAAACCATCCAACGATTGCCCCGGCATCATCACCACGCCCCGCGCCTGAAGATTCCTGAGTCGCACCCGAAGTCGCGCCATGGGTAGATCGAGATAGACCACCACCCCATTAACCTTCAGATGGTTCATCGCCGGTTCGCTGTACACCACACTCCCCCCCGTGGCGATCACATGTCGCCTGCAGTCCGTCGCGAGCACATACTTTTCCTCCAGCGCCCGGAACACATCCAACCCGTCGTGGTCAATGATCTCCTGCAACCGGCGCCCCTCATTCACCTGGATGCTCACATCGGTATCCATGAACGGCCGCCCCATGACCTTGGCCAGCAATACCCCAACGGTACTCTTCCCCGCCCCGGGCATCCCGACCAACACCACATTGTCATCACCCAAGACCTTCATCAGTGTATCCTTTTGTCTTCCCTGTGGGAGGGGCGCTACGCGCCGCGACCTTGCCCCG
>CAZHRU010000111.1:0-7330 GCA_964535015.1 uncultured Verrucomicrobiota bacterium
GAGCGGATGGGGCGCGGACGATGGTGGGTGGGGAGTGGGGGGATTTGGCGACAGCCCGTGCATTGCGGCTGTCGGTGATTGGACGACCGGCCCCGGCATAGATGCCGGGGAGGTGGGGACAATCTGGGTTTTTCCTGTGAAGGTGACACACCAAGGGCGGAGCCTTATCTTGATGGCGCCAGGATGACGTGACCATGGTGCTCAAGGGGCTTGGTTGACATAGGTTTGGTATCAAACTGCTGTCTGGTTGCCGGTTGGACAGGAACAGACGGACTCAAACAAGAGGAGTGGATGTTATGTGCTGTCGGTTCCTGACTATTTGTATGTCCCTACAGAGGAAGGTTTGGCGGAGATGCGTCTGTGATATTTTGGGGCTTGTCTTCGCGCTGGCATCGGGGGGTGGGGATGGTGTATGGTTTCGGGCATATTCACGGGGTGGGAAGAAGACGGTCAGGAGAAAATCAATGGCGATAAGAACAGCGTTGGTGGCGATCAGCGTGGTCGTGGGTGCGGTGTGGGTTCAGGCCGTGCCCGTTCCCCTTGGGCCGTCCATTCCCTTTGCGGCGGTGGAACCTGCTGGGTCAGCCGGTCAGTCCATGGCGGGAAGCACGTCCGCCGCGCCGGTGGATATCAGCGCGAAGAGCATGGAGTACAACAAGGCGCGCGATATGATTGTGGCCTCGGGAGGGGTGGTCATCCGTTCGGGCGATGACGAACTCCGGGCGGATGCCGTCACCCTGGAGACGAAGACGCAGGAAGCGCATGCCACGGGGAACGTGGTCTTCACCAAGGGCAAGAATGTGTGGCGGGGTGCCTCGCTGAACTACAACTTCAATACGGGCGTCTGGCGCACCGGGGCGTTTGATTCCTTTTTCGATCCGTTCTTTGTGAAGGCGATGGCCGCCCGGCGGACCAATCAGACGGAATACGTGCTGGATCGCGCTGTGGTCACCACCTGCACGAACGACACGGCGCACTACCATTATTCGTTGACCTGCCGGCAAGTGCGGGTGGTGCCGGGCGACAAACTGACGGGGCGGAGCGGTGTGGTCCGGTTGGGCCGGGTTCCGGTGTTCTATCTGCCGTGGGTGTACCGGTCGCTCAGTGACCGGGCCGTCGGGTTCAGTGCGGAGGCGGGGCAGCGTTCGAGGATGGGGTTCTTCCTGCTGACCAGCACCAAGTATTGGATGGCGCCACGTCTGAGGGGCGTCACCCAGGTGGATTACCGCACCGAGCGAGGACCGGCCGTGGGACAGGAAGTGGGTTGGGTCATGAACAAGGAGTCGGGGCAGGGAAAACTCTACGGGTACTATGCGGCGGACAGTGGCGCCAAGGAGGATTCCAACGGCATTGACCGGAGCAATGTTTCGGAGGGGCGCTACCGGATTCAGTTCTCGCACCAGCAGACCCTGAGCCAGCAGGATTACTTTTTGACGGACATGACTTATCTGGGCGATGCGTTTGTGATGGAAGACTTCTTTGACGATGAGTACCGGACGAGTTATCAGCCGCAGAACTATGCGGTGTTGACGCATCGCGGCAATGACATGACGATGGGACTTTCCAGTTATGTGCGGCTGAACGATTTCTATACGACGGTAGAGCGTCTGCCGGAGGCGTTCCTGGATGTGAGCCGTACGCAGGTGGGGGATTCGTCGTTCTATTACGAAAGCCGGAACTCGGTGTCGTTCCTCAACAAGGCGTATGCCGACGGGAACGAGCAAGAAGACTATTCGGCCGGCCGGTTGGATACCAGTCACAAGTTGTATTATCCTACGCGGCATTTCGGGTTTCTGAACCTGATTCCGCGGGCGGGGTGCCGGGCGACCTATTACTCCGATACCGTGGAATGGAACACGACCACGCAGGCGGTTACCGTGGTGACGACTAACATGGTGCCCGGGCCGGGCGGGAGCATGGTGCCGGTGCTGGTGGGGCAGACCCGGACGAACTCGACCCAGCAGGCCACGGCGCTTGGGAGCAACGTCAGGTCGCTGTTCGAACTCGGACTGGAGACGTCGTTCCGGGCCTTCAAGGTGTTGAGCAACGAGGAGAATATTTTTGGCACGGGTTTGCGGCACGTCGTGGAGCCTTACGCGAACTATACGTTTGTGCCGGAGCCGAACCTGACGCCGGAGAATGTCTACCAGTTTGACTCGATTGACCGGCTGGGTGAAAAGAACAATGTCCGTTTTGGCGCGCGCAACCGGTACCAGACCAAACGGGGTGAGCGTGTGGCGGATATCATGGATCTCGATGTCTATACCACGTATGACCTCAATGCCGAGAGTGACGCGATCTCCATGATCGGGGCCCAGTCGGAATTCAATTTCGCGTCCTGGTTCCAGGTGTTCGCGGACGGGCAATATGACACGGTGGGCGGGGATATCAGTGTCTTCAATGCGCGGACGCGGGTGCGTGGGGATCGCTGGAAGTTTGATGTGGAGCAACGTTTCCGCGCGGACGAGAGCAATTTGCTGGGGGCGGATGTGGAGTATGCGCCGAACGCGCACTGGGCATTCGGGGTTTATGACCGGTATGAGTTTCAGGAGTCCCGGTTGGAGGAGCAGGGGTTGTATCTGACGCACAAGTTCGACTGCCTTGGGGTTCGGATGGGTGGAAGTTACCTGCCGGGTTACACGCGTGATGACGGTTCAGTGCGCGAGGATGATTACCGGGTGACGTTGCAGTTGTGGTTGACGGCCTTCCCCAATGTCCGGGTTGGCAGTGCGCCAAGGAACTGACCGAATGTTTCAGGAACCTCTTCTTTCGGGGATGAACCCGGATACGGGCCTCGTGGCAGTCGAGCATGTTGAGGACGGGCGTGGCGGGGATTCCGTAACGTTGTTCAGCCGGGACGGCGGAGTGACCCAGTCGCGTGACGTCTTCGAGCCGTTCCTTTTCGTGGCGGATGAATCCTTGTTGAAGGGGCTTCCCGGGGAGGGGGACGTGGAGGCGTTGCGGGGCGAGCTTCCGTTTCGCTGGCGGGTACGGTTCAAGACCTGGAAATCCTGCCTGAAAGCCAAGGCCTGGCTGGGGAAGGTCTCCGGCAAGGCGGCGGGCCATCCGCAGGCACCGTATTTCCTCATCAATGATCCCATTCAGCAGTACCTGATGGTTTCCGGGCGGACGCTCTTCAAAGGGATGCGATTCGATGATGTGCGCCGGATGCAGGTGGATATCGAATGTTACACGACTGAGGGGTTCGAGTTCTGCAATGCGGAGAGGGACGGGGACCGGATCATCGCGATTGCGCTATCGGACAGCACGGGGTGGAAGACGGTCCTATCGGGTGCGGAACTGGACGAACGGGCCCTGTTGGAGGGGTTTGCGGGGGCGGTTCGCGATCGGGACCCGGATGTGCTTGAGGGGCACAATATTTTCAATTTCGATCTGCCGTATCTGGCCGCGCGGGCAAAGCGGTGCGGGGTGAAGTTGGCGCTCGGGCGGAATGGGAGCGAGCCGGAGGCGCGCCCCAGTCGGTTCTCGGTCGGGGAGCGGACGATTGGCTACACGCGGTTTGACGTGTTTGGGCGGCATGTGGTGGACACCCTATTCCTGGTGCATGCCTATGATATCACGCACCGGTCGCTGGAGTCGCACGGACTCAAGGCGGTGGCCCGGCACTTTGGCGTGGCGCGGGCCGGGCGGGTTCACATTGAGGGGGCGCAGATTTCGGCGGAGTTCCGGAGCAATCCGGACAAGGTCATGCGGTATGCCGGTGATGACGTCCTGGAGACGGAAGCACTCAGCCGGTTGCTGTCGCAAAGCGCGTTTGCGCAGGCGCAGATCATTCCGTTTTCCTACCAGAACATCTGTGTGCGGGGCAACGCGACCAAAATAGATGCGTTGCTGTTGCGGGAGTACTTCCGGTGTGGGGAGAGTCTGCCGGCCCCGGACCCGGCGCGGTCGTTTGCGGGGGGGTATGCGGACATGGTCATCCGGGGCATGGTACGGGATGTGCATCATTGCGATATCCGGTCGCTGTATCCCTCTCTGATGCTGGCGCGGCGGATTGGACCCCGGCATGACCGGTTGGGGGTGTTTCTGCGGTTGCTGGACCGGTTACGGCAGTTCCGGCTGGAGGCGAAGGCGGCGGCGCGGGCGGCGGGGACGGAGGCGGAACGGTTGCATCATGAGGCGCTTCAGGCCACCTTCAAGGTGTTGATCAATTCCTTCTATGGGTACCTCGGATTCGAGCAGGCCCGGTTCGGGGATTTTGACGCGGCCGAGCGGGTGGCGGCGGAGGGGCGCGAACTCCTGAAGTTCATGATCGGATGGCTGGAATCGCATGGTGCGCGTCCGGTGGAACTGGATACGGATGGAATCTACTTTGTGCCGCCGGCGTTTGTTGACGCGGCGGCGCTGGATACGTTCCGTCGTGAATTCGAGAAGGCATTGCCGCCGGGGATTGAAGTGGAATTTGATGGCGAGTATCCCGCCATGTTCAGTTACAAGGTTAAGAACTACGCCTTGCTGGAGCAGGACGGCGGGGTTGTGATCAAGGGGGCGGCGCTGAAGTCGCGCGGGTTGGAGCCATTCCAGCGCCAGTTTCTCCGGGAACTGATCCGGTTGAAGTTGGAGGGGCGGGAGGAGGAGTTGCCGGCGTTGAAAGTGCGGTACGAGGATGACATTGTGAACCGGAAATGGCAGGTAACGATGTTCGCCAAGACCGAGACCCTGCAGGATGCGCCGGCGACCTATGCGGGCAAGTTGGGGCAGAAGCAGCGTGCGCGGAACGCGGCCTATGAACTGGCGTTGGCATCGGGGCGGGAGTATCGGGCAGGCGACCAGGTGTCGTACTACGTGACGGGTAGCCGCAAGAGCGTTCCGGTGCATGCCAATGCCCGGCTGGTCTCGGCGTGGAATCCCCTCGAGCGGGACGAGAATGTGGCCTATTATGTGGCGAAATTGGATGCGCTTTATGACAAGTTTTGCGGTGGTGTGTTAGGCGGGGAAGAGGCGGACGGGGAATGATGCAACGGGAAACACTCATGATGGACACGATCAACGATTTGGTGGAACGCGCCCGGAAGGCTCAGGGTGTCATTGAGTATTGGCCGCAGGACAAGGTGGATTTGATGGTGGCGTCGGCGGGATGGGAACTCTACAAGGAGGAGAACGCCGTCCGGTGCGCCGATCTTGCGGTGCGGGAGACGGGAATGGGCGTGTACGAGGACAAGCTCCTCAAGCACCGCAAGAAGACCCTGGGGGTGTTGCGGGATCTGCATGGTGTCAGGACGGTGGGGGTCATTGAGGAGGACCGGGTGCGGGGGTTGGTCAAGGTGGCCAAGCCGGTGGGGGTGGTGGCGGCTATTCTACCGGTCACCAATCCGACGTCGACGCCAGCCAGCATCGGGTTGGCCGTGCTCAAGACGCGTAATGCGGTCATCTTTGGGGGGCACCCCCGTGCGAAGCAGACGACGGAACTGGCGGTTGGTTTGATACGGGCGGGGTTGAGGAAGGCGGGCGCCCCGGAGGATCTGGTGCAGTGTCTGCCGGAACCTTCCAAGGCGGGAGTGCGGGAGTTGATGCCGCAAGTGGATCTGGTGGTGGCCACAGGGGCCGGGGCCCTGGTGAAGGCGGCGTACTCGAGTGGTACGCCGGCCTATGGCGTGGGCTCCGGCAATGCCTGTGTGGTTGTGGATGAGACCGCCGACCTGGCGGAGGCCACGCGAAAGATATCGCTCAGCAAGACGTTCGACAATGCCAGCTCGTGTTCGAGTGAGAATTCGCTGATCATCCAGAAGGCTATCTGGGATCCGATGATCAAGGCGCTGGAGACGCGGGGCGGGTATCTATGTTCCGCCGGTGAGAAAGCGAAGTTGGGGGCGACGATGTGGCCGGACGGCGCGGGTCTGAATTCTGGGATTGTGGCCAGGTCCGGTCAGGTCATTGCGGCAATGGCCGGGTTGAAGGTTCCCGAGGCCACACGGTTCCTGATGGTGGTGGGCGAGGAGCCGCTGGTGCAGGACCGGTTTGCTTCCGAGAAGTTGGCGCCCGTATTGACCCTGTGGCCGTATGAAGCGTTTGATGAGGCCATTGACAAGGTGGAGCGCCTGACCCGTGTTTGCGGGTACGGGCATTCCTGCGGGATACACAGTATGGACGAGGGGCACATCATGGCGCTGGCGACGAAATGCCATGTCAGCCGGATGATGGTCAACCAGCCCCAGTGCTATGCCAACAGCGGCAACTATGACAACGGCATGCCGTTTTCCATGACGCTGGGGTGCGGGACCTGGGGCGGGAACATCACCAGCGAGAACGTTACCTGGAAACATTTCCTGAACATCACCTGGGTGGCCAGGCCGATTCCGGAGGTGGTGCCGGATGAAGGCCGCCTTTTCGGGGAGTGTTGGGAGTGGTTGGGGCGATAGGGGTGTGGCGTCTCAAATACATTGAGCGGTGCGCGGGGCGGGATTATGATACGCGGCAAAGCAGGAAGGAGAGCGGCTGTGAAAGCAACGCAAGTTGTTGAGGGGATTCTGAAGGACAGTGCAAGGACCCTGGAGAGTCTGATTCCGATGGCCGGGCGCATTGCCGGCATCGGGGAGGAACTGGTTGCGGCCCTCAAGGCGGGCAACAAGGTCATGACGGCCGGCAACGGGGGCAGTGCGGCGGAGGCGTTGCACATGGCCGAGGAATTGGTGGGCCGGTTCAGGGGCAACCGCCGGTCGCTTCCCGCGGTGGCCCTGGTAGCGGATCCCACGGCGTTGACCTGCATTGGGAATGATTTTGGATTTGATGAGATTTTTTCGCGTCAGGTGGAGGGGTTGGCCAAATCCGGGGATGTGCTGGTGCTGTTCAGCACGAGCGGTGCCGCGGCGAATCTTCTGCGTGCCTTGGAGGCGGCCCACCGGTCCGGGGTCAGGACGTTGTGTCTGTTGGGGCGTGATGGCGGGCGGTTGGCCGGCAAGGGAACATGGGAAGTGAATGTTCCGGGCACGGCGACGGAGCGGATTCAGGAAGCGCACCAGGTGTTGTTGCACATCTTTCTCGAGATGGTGGAGAGTGCATTTCCTGCGGCGCGGTAGGAACGGCGCACAGTCCACTATTTTCTTCTGTTCCGAGCCTTGACCCATCATTCCCAAAATTGTACAGTATAGACGTAAGAGAGAGATGACGGTGGAGCGTGGTGTGGAGGCTGCGGCAGCGTCATCTGGAACTGGGGTACAGGGCGTTCCGAGAGGAACCAAAGGGCCTTTGGACAGGGCGATAAGGAAACCATACAGATGGGTTTTAGACTATCTGAGTTCTTTGACAAAGTGGTTGCATTTCCCGCGAGACGGGTTTTGTACCCTGCCTTGTTCGTGTATGGGCCGACATC
>CAZHRU010000112.1:0-7266 GCA_964535015.1 uncultured Verrucomicrobiota bacterium
TGACACTCCGGATCTCCACATCACGCCCGATCACCGGATCCAGTTTCCCCTGCCGCGCCATCTCCACAAGGTCCGTGCCATATTTGGTCAAGGCCTCATAGGCACCTTCCGGATTCGCACTCGTCACCCGCTGATTCCCCCGTACCGCCGTCAATGCCTCCAGGAAACGCGCCCGGTCAATCCCCGCCTGCGACAGCAACTTGAGCGCCGCCGAGTCTTTCCCTTCCTCAAAAAAAGCCAGCATCAGGTGCTCAACCGACACGTACTCATCCCGCAGACGCTTCGCCTCATCGCCCGCCCGCACCAAAAGGTGGTTCAACCGTTGCGTCACATAAACCTTGCCCGCTTCCGTGGCGCCACCCCGCACCTTGGACCGCCGCTCCAGTTCCTGCTCCACCCGCGCCTGTAACTCGGACGGCCTCGCTCCAACCCGCTCCAATAAACGCGGAATGAGTCCGCCCTCCTGCGTCAATAGCGCCAACAGCAAATGCTCGCCATCCACTTCCTGATGGCTTAACCGAACCGCCGTCTCCTGCGCCATCGCCAGTGCTTCTTGCGCCTTCTGCGTCAATTTCGATGAATCAAACATAACTAGCCCGCCTTTCTGTCAAGACCACCAACCTCTTTAGCAGTTTGTGTTCCACGATTGTGATCCGCAAACATGACATTACGCATCCTTCTTGTAACCAAACAGTTGCACCACGTCACCAAGAAAGCAACGCAAGCACAACAGCGTCACTCTGTCGCCATTTCGCACACAACCTATAGCGCCACAATGACGCATCTCGTTTCCTGGTAACCATGCCACTGCTAACCCAATATTGCGGTCTTCATCTTCTGAGGCCAGTGCCCCACTGCCACCTTACCACTACTTCCTGAACCTTCCCGGTGGCATGCCGTAGAGACTGCTGAACAACCGTGACATGGCGTACGGCGATCCGAGCCCGGCCATCTCCGCGATCTCCTTGATCGGCGTCGCCGTGCTGACCAGCAACTCGCGGGCGTAGTCCGCCCGCAGCGCGCGCAGGTCGGCCATCGGCGTGCGCCCGGCGAACTTGCGGTACGTCCGCAGGAAATGGAATTTGCTCATCTTCGCGTGCGCCGCCAGTTCATCCAGAGAGATCGCCTCCTCAATCCTCGATCGCATATAACTCCGGATGCGCGCCGTCATCCCGCCATCTTTCGGTTCGAGCGGCTTCATGAACTCCGCGATGACCGCCTGCACGATCGCATGCCGCTGGTCCCTGGACGCCGGGTCCCGGGAATCACGGTCCGCATACAACCACCGCATCGCGTGCAGCATGTGCCCGTGCCGGTCCCGCCCCTTCGTCACAACCGTGTACGGCAGATGTGCAGCGTCAAAGGGAATGTACATGATCTCGAGCGACTCGTCCGGATCCGCCCACTCCGTATGGACCACCCCGGCCGGATAGATCATCGCCTCGCCCGGAGCGACGGTAAAGCGCCGCCCCCCACTCTCGACGTTGAGCAACCCGCGCGCCACAAGAATGAGTTCGTGGCAGGGGTGGCGCTGGGATGCAAGCCGCCATCCGTCCGGCGGCGTCACGTGCCCCACCCACTGAAACTGGATCTTGCTCAGAATCATGATTCGCAGCAATTCCTGTCAAAAGAACAGCAACGCCAGCCATTGGCCTCGACGCCGTTATCCCACATACTGTCACCGTCAATGGCACCGTACGTAGACATAAGACAGTAACGAATCTACAGAGGAACAGCGGACAGAGCAAGGCAATCATAGACAAGCATCATCTCTGCTCATGGCCCCCGGCGGGACCTTGCGCAAGACCCAAGGAGAGACCCACACATGGAGACGGCAAAGGTACGAATCGGTTTCGTCGGCGTTGGCGGCATGGGACAGTGCGCGCATCTGCGCAACTACGCGTCCATTCCTGACTGCGAAGTGGTGGCGCTGGCCGAGTTCAAGGAACAACTCGGGAAGAAGGTGGCCACTAAATACGGGGTTCCAAAGGTCTACCGCAGCCACGAGGAAATGCTCTCGGCGGAAAAACTGGACGGCATCGTCGCCTCTCAGCCGTTCACCCGGCACGGAATCCTGATCCCCGAACTGGCCAAGGCCCGCATTCCCATCTTCACCGAAAAACCGCTGGCCGGCTGCATCGAGGCCGGAGAACAGGTGCTTAAGGCCATCAAGGGTTCAGGCTCATGGCATATGGTCGGCTACCACAAGCGCAGCGATCCGGCGACCCTGTATGCCAAGTCGGAAATCGACAAACTCAAAGCGTCGGGCGAACTCGGAAAGATGAAGTACGTCCGCGTCGTGATGCCGGCCGGCGACTGGTTGGCGAGCGGCTTCCGCGAACTCATCCGTACCACCGATCCCGATCCGCAGATGGAGTGGGAGAAACCCGCCTCCGATATGGATGCCGAAACCTTCAAGACATACACGGCGTTCGTGAACTACTACATCCACCAGGTCAACTTGCTCCGGCACCTGCTCGGCGAACCCTATGAGGTGAGTTATGCCGACCCGGCGGGCGTCCTTCTCGCGGCGCATAGCCAGAGCGGCGTCCCCTGCACCATCGAGATGAGTCCGTACTGCACCTCCATCGACTGGCAGGAATCCGCGCTCGTATGCTTCGAGCGCGGTTGGATCAAACTGGAACTCCCCGCCCCGCTCGCCCTGAACCGCGCCGGCCGCGTGGAAGTGTTCAAGGACATCAAAGGCAACACGCCCCAGACAACCATCCCGCAGATGCCCTGGGTCCACGCCATGCGCCAGCAGGCGATTAACTTCTGTAAGGCGATCCGTAACGAAATCAAACCCCTGTGCACCGCTGACGAGGCGCTGGAAGACCTCAAGGTCGCCCGCGACTACATCCGTATGTTGAAAGGCACGTAATCGCCACACCTCAAGCAACCACATAAGGAGAACCCCACATGCCGCTGAAATGGAAACGCACATGGATATCGGACGAATCATTTGAATCTGCAGGCGTCTTTGACGTCAACAACGACAGCGTGCTCGACATCGTGTCGGGCGGATTCTGGTACCAGGGGCCGGACTTCCGCAAGAAACACTCCGTCGGCGCAGTCAGGGCCGCGGGCGAGTACTACGACGACTTCTCTACCATCGCCATGGACGTTAACGGCGACGGTTACCTCGACTTCATCACCGGCGGCTGGTGGGGCATGAACCTTCGCTGGCGCGAGAACCCGAAGGGCGACCCGGCGAAACAGTGGACCGAGCACGTCATCGCCGATGTCGGCAACATCGAGACCACCCGCGCATGGGACCTCGACGGTGACGGCGTTGTCGAGATCGTCCCCAACACACCCTGCGGCCGCGAGGTCGTGGCGTTCAAACTCGTCACGGAAGGCGGCAAGGGAACCGGGAAGTTCGATCGCTTCGTGCTGCACACTTTCCCGGAAAAAGAGACCCAGGGCCACGGCCTCGGTTGCGGCGACATCGCCGGTAACGGGCGCAAGGACCTCCTGCTCAACACCGGCTGGCTGGAAGCGCCCGCCGACCCATGGAAGGGCGAATGGAAATGGCATCCTGACTTTCCAAATCCGATCTGGAAACGCGGCAGCGTCCCGATGCTCGTCGAGGACATCAACGGCGACGGACGCAGCGAGATCATTGTGGCCAATGCGCACGGCTACGGCCTGTGGTGGCTCGGCCGGCAGGGCGACGCGTGGCAGGTCCACCCCATTGACCCGTTCCACGCCCAGTATCACGACATGATGTGGGTGGACATTGACGGCGACGGGCAGAAGGAACTCGTCACCGGCAAACGCCACCGCGCCCATTGCGGCAACGAAGCCGGCGAGTGGGATGATCTCGGGATCTACTACTTCAAATGGACCGGCGAAGGTTTTGCCAAGCACGTGATTGACTACGGTCCGATCGGCACCGGCAAAGGTTGCGGCATACACTTTGCAGTGGCGGACCTGCGCGGCACGGGTCGCCTCGACCTGGTGGCGCCCGGCAAGGAAGGAATGTGCGTGTTCTTCAACGAAGGCCAACAACACTAGGAGGAATGAGTCATGGCTAAGATCGCAATGATTGGCGCGGGCAGTCTGGTGTTCTGCAAGACGTTGATGTCCGACTTTCTCGCCACCCCGGCGTTGGCGGGCAGCGAGTACCGGTTGATGGCTCTGTCCCACAACCGGCTGGACAAGATGGAAGCGTTCGTCAAGCGGATGATCAAGGACAACGGCGTAAAGGCATCCGTCGTGGCCACGACAGACCGGCGCGCGGCGCTCAAGGACGCGGACTATGTGGTCGTGATGATCCAGTCTGGCGGCGTGGAGGAATTCCGTCAGGATTACGAAATCCCGCTGAAGTACGGCGTGGACCAGTGCATCGGCGACACAATGGGACCGGGCGGCGTCTTCCGCGCGCTCCGTCACATCCCCAACCTTCTCGACATTGCCCGTGACATGCAGGAACTGTGTCCGAACGCGATCCTCTTCAATTATGCCAACCCCATGGCGATGTGTTGCTGGGCGCTAGGGCGCGTGCCGAACCTGCAGTTCGTGGGCCTCTGCCACGGCGTTCAGACGACGATGGACCTGATCGGCAGTTATACCGGGGTGCCGAAGGAGGAAATCGACTACCTCGCCGCAGGCATCAACCATATGGCCTGGTTCCTCAAACTCGAACACAAGGGAAAGGACCTGTATCCGGTTCTGAAGGCGAACTTCGAGAAACCCGGCTACTACGTGAACGAGAAGGTCCGCGCCGAAACCATGCGGCATTTCGGGTACTTCATGACCGAGAGTACCGGCCACCTCAGCGAATACCTCCCCTACTTCCGCAAGAACCGCAAGGCCCTCGACCTCTACTGCGACGAACCGGCGTTCGGCGGCGAAACGGGCGCGTATTACAAGTATTGCGCAATGCTGGCCGAGAAGTTCGCCAGGACCGATCCGCTGTCGATGGAGACGACCAAACTCGGTCCGCGCAGCGCCGAGTACTGCTCGCACATCATTGAGGCCAGGGAAACCGGCGACGTCTTCCGCCTCAACGGCAATGTCCGCAATGACGGTTACATCACCAACCTGCCCAACGGCTGCTGCGTCGAAGTCCCGGTGTTTGTCGATCGCCTCGGATTGCACCCAACGGTCGTCGGCAATCTGCCGGTCCAATGCGCCGCGCTCAACATGAGCAACGTCCTAGTCCAAGGCCTGACCGTCGAGGCCAGTTTCACCGGCGACCCGGAACTGGTGATGAACGCCGTGGCGATGGATCCGCTGACTTCCGCCGTGCTGACCCTGAAGGAAATCCGCGACATGGTCGCCGAGATGCTCGCCGCCGAAGCGAACTACCTCCCGCAGTTCGCCGGAAGGAAACTGCGCGCGGCCCCGGCGATCAGCATCCCGAAGAACGTCAAGCGCGCCGAGGTCCCGCTCGATCCCGCGCTCGCGATCGCCAACCGGTTCGCGAAACTGGCCAAGACGTAGACGGAAAAACGTCGCTCAGGACAGAATCGCTGGTACTTACGTTGCCACAACCAAGTGTGTCGCCGGACCACATACCGCGCGAAACCCTGTTCGACACAATTTCATTCTTCCGAAAAATAGTCCGAGTCGATCTTCTTGACTTCGTAGGCGTTAATGGTCGAGACGCCGACATTGTGATCGATCATGAGTTGTGCCAGCGTCTCGCCATCGATCAAGACCACTTTTGCATCAATGCGTGACACGTAGTCTTCCGCATCTGATGAGAAGGTGGCCGTTGTGATAAACAGACCTTTCTTCGCGCGCTGTCCTGTGAGCGCGCCGACGAATTTCTGAATCTCCGGTCTTCCCACGGTGTTTTCCCATCGTTTGGCCTGAATGAAGATGGCATCCAGACCAAGTTTGTCTTCCTTGATGATCCCATCAATTCCGCCATCCCCCGATGTGCCAATTGCCTTTCCCGCGTCTTTTCGAGTGCCACCGTAACCCATCTTGACGATCACCTCAACCACGAGACGTTCGAAGAACGACGGAGAACAGGTCTTCAGGCGTTGAATCAGATCTGCGGCAAGGTCTCCGCGAAGTTTATGATAGGCACTTTCCAATGACTCCTCGGGGGTTTTGCTGGGATCGAGTTCCGACTCGTCATCTTCCGGTTTGGCATGGCGAAGCGCTCGGAAGTCTTTGAATTCCTGAAACTGGCGCAGATAGGTCATGTCTATACGAACGGGCCTCTTCTTCAAGATGTCGAGTCCACGCTTTGTAATCCTGTGAACACCGCGTTTGGTGGCCTCAATCACGGCCGCCTTCTTCAAGAAGGTGCGCGCCCAGTTGACCCGATTGTCAAATAGTCCTTGAACACCACTGGGCAACATGATGCGCTGTTCCTCGACTGAGAGTTTGTATTCTTGAGCTAGAGCGTCGATCGAATCGCGATTTGTATGTTCTTCGCCATCTCCGTAGAACTTCAATAATGGCAACATGCAAGTTTGGAAATCCGGTATAGGCATCTGACTATTCTCTCCTTGTCTGTCGAATGTGACTCTTGACCTGCGACGAACGTGCGAACCGTCGCAGTCAAAGAGTTGGTTCGCGGATTATTTTGCGGATTCAATCAACTGCATGTCAGACTTAAGCAACCGGTTGACGACAGCCGAAATGTCGGAACGTCTGTTGGATGCGATCTTCTCCACAAAACTCAACACATCTGAGTCGAGGTAGATGGGCAGGTTCATTTTCGCATCCGGCCGGTAGAATTTGCCACGCACTCCCTTTGAAAAGCCATATTCCTTTTTCATGTCATTTCTCCGCGTATTGACTGATTTCACGTTTGACAGCCTTGCGAGATGAAATAGTTCTGATGCAGGCATTTGACTTGCCGTTTTCCCGGTAAGTGTGATGCACCACCAAAACTGCACCGCTGGCCGAAAGACCAATCGTCACCCATCGATCCTCAGTCTTATTGTGTTCTTCATCAAACACCGTGATGTCCTTGGGATCACGGAAAACATGCGTTGCCTGCTCAAACCGCACGCCATGATTCTTTAGATTGAGCCGATCCTTTACGGGATCCCACTCGAAATCATAATTCATCCGGTTGCCCTTGTTTACTCATCTGGTCGACATTGTACGGCAAAGGATTAAGTAAGCAATTCGCTGTCGCAATCGTTTCTTGCGCAGCGCGCATCTCTAAAGTCTTGGCATACTCGGCGCTGTCTCCACCAGGACGTCGTGGCGTTGATGTTGACCGCGGTACTCCGCGGGCAACTGGAGTTTGGCCCTGGGCGTCTCATCCGGCGGCATAAAACAGGGCGGTTTCTA
>CAZHRU010000113.1:0-6979 GCA_964535015.1 uncultured Verrucomicrobiota bacterium
TGACACCACTACATATGGGGGCTACCCACACAAAACCCGGAAGCGGCGAAAAAGTTGGGGTGATGGGTAGGTCCGCCGCTGATGTTTAACGTTTGCCTCCACCGGGGCGAACCCGGTGCGCGGCTGGCGTCATGTCGCCAAAGACCCGGAGATGCGCCCTTTGCGTTGAAACTTTATAAAAACCACTTGCCAATCCACCCTGATCCGCTATGATCCGCGCCTTTTATGAAATCCGGCAAGTGCCGGATAGAAGCGAGTGTCAGGCCGGCCTCCGGCATGACCAAAGCGGATTGTCCCGCCTAGCGGGACGAATAACTGGAGGAAATAGAGTGGATACTGCCCAAATACCGTCGGAAGTTTCTGTACAGACCCTGCTGGACGCGGGTCTTCATTTCGGTCACCAGACCAAACGTTGGAACCCCAAGATGAAGCCGTTTGTCTTCGACAAACGCAACGGGATCCACATCATCGACCTGACCAAGACCCTCGAACAACTGGAAAAAGCCAAACAGTTCGCGTTGGAAATCGCCGGCCGCGGCCGCCCGATCCTCTTCGTCGGCACCAAAAAGCAGGCCCAGCAGGTCACCAAGGAGATCGCCACCCTGTGCGGTCAACCATACATCAATACCCGCTGGCTCGGCGGCACCCTCACCAACAGCCAGACCATCCGCAAACGGATCAAATACCTGAAACAACTGGAAGCCATGGAGTCCGGCGGCGAGTTCGAGAAGATGCCGAAGAAGGAAGTCTCCGTGCTGCGCCATGAACTCGAGAAACTGCGCAAGAATCTCTCCGGCATCGCCAATATGAGCGAGCCGCCCGGCGCCCTGTTCATCATCGATGTCAATCGCGAGGCCATCGCCGTGATGGAGGCCAACCGCCTGCATATTCCGGTCATCGCCATTGTGGATACCAACTGTGATCCCGACGCCATCGCCTACCCGATCCCCGGCAACGATGACGCCATCCGCGGCATCCGCTTGATCGCCGAGGCGCTGGCCCAGGCCATCCAGAAGGGCGTCGCGGAGTATTCCAAGATCGCCGTCGAGGAGAACCGCAAGCGCGAGGCCGCCGGTCACGGCGGTAACGCCCCCGGCGACAACGCCAACCCCTCGGGCCCGCGTCGCCCCCGTTCAAATAGCGGGTTGCGTCGCCGCCCCGCCCGGCCCGCCCAGAAGGACGGCTCCAAAGCGGCTCCCGCGGCGGCTCCGGAAGCCAAACCTGAACCCACACCCGAAGCCTGAACCGGCCCGGATACGTTGATAACAGCAGGGCCGGACGGTGTTATTCCGCCGGCCCGAATTAACCGATAGGAGATATGACAATGGCAGAAATCACCGCAGCAATGGTCCAGGAATTACGTGAAGCCACCAACGTGGGCATGATGGAATGTAAACGCGCCCTCGTGGAAGCCGCCGGCGACAAAGACAAGGCCATCCGCCTTCTTCGCGAGCGTGGCGTCGCCATCGCCGCCAAGAAGGCCTCCCGTACCGCCAACCAGGGCCTCATCGGCGCCGCTGTTCAGAACGGCCGGATCGGCGCCCTGATCGAAATCAATTGCGAGACCGACTTCGTCGCCAAGAACGAGAATTTCCAGAAGTTCGTCAAGGGCCTCGCCGAAAAGGCGCTGACACTGGAGGATAACACCATCACCGACAGCACCAAGGAGGTCATGGCCGCCAAGGTGGCTGAGATCGGAGAGAACCTGATCGCCAAGCGCAACATCCGCTTCGCCCTGCAGGGTTCCGGCTTGGTGGCCACCTATATCCACCTGAACGGGAAACTCGGCGTGATGATTGAGATCACCGCCGGCAAGGATGCCTCCGCCTCCAACCCCGCCGTGCAGGAACTCGCCAAGGACCTGACCCTCCACATTGCCGCCTGCGCCCCGAAGTACCTCGTACGCACGGACGTCCCCGCCGATGTCATGGCCGCCGAACGCGAAATCTACGCCAAGCAGGTCACCGGCAAACCGGCGAATATCGTCGACAAGATCGTGGACGGCAAAATGGGCAAGTTCTACTCGCAGGTTTGCCTGGTCGAACAGGGCTTCGTCAAGGATCCCGATACCTCCATCACCCAGTTGGTCGAGTCCAAGGCCAAGGAGGCCGGCGATACGTTGACCATCCGCCGCTTTGTGCGCTGGCAGGTGGGCGAGTAAAGCAAGAATCGTTTATCACGTTCGTACAAAGACGGGCAGGATGTCCTGCCCGTCTTTTTTTGTTCAGTGATAACTGTACCCCGTTCCCTGCACCTTCAGGGCCACCACGGTCGGCGGGTGCGATGCCGGCGTCTCCCACACCTTCACCCGCTTTTCCTCGAACTCCTCCAGCCGGTCAACCCGCCCGTCCAGATACGCCCCCAATCGCTGCTGGAGGTTCACAAACACCCCCAGGAGACCGCCGTACCGCCGCTCCAGAATCTCCCACCCGAACGGTTTGTTGTTCCGGTGCCACACCGCACGGTGGTAACCATTCAACGCCTCGATGTCCTTGATGATCCCGGGGATCACCGTCTTCCGATACCGTTTCAAGGCCACCCTGTCGCCTTTTGCATAAGCCACCCTCAATTGACTGGGCAAGTCCGCCTTCCGCGCCAGCACCGTGGCCAGTAGATACGGCAGTCTGAGCCGCTCGTTGCACGGTTTCCGGAGTCGCGCCTTCAAATCCGCCGCCACATCGGCGTAGTGATGGTTGACCCTCCGCCCCTCCAACTGCGGTTGCACCAACCCGTACATCGGATCCTCCCACAACAGCATTTTGGAAATATTGGCGTCGTTCTCCATGAACGGCAGGCGGTCAATCCGTTGCCCGGCCCTCCAATCATCATAGTCCACCCCCAAGGTACCCCGAACATTCTCACGCGTAGTCGCCAGCGAGGTGTCCCCTGTGAAACTCATATCCGCCGCATACTGTAACAGCGGCCAACAGGACGTCAGATCGCATTCCGTGCCATCATCGCCCCACAGGGTAACAATGATCTCCGATACCCCTTTCCCAAGGGCGGAGGCAAAGCAGGGTGCCATGGTCTCTTCGGCACACTCGTAGGCCGCCCAGAACCGATTCCAGGTCTGAACGCCCGGCGCCACGATCGGCACATGACCGGTCATCTCGATATGCTTGGCGATCATGCCGTCATACTCGGCCCGTTTGAGATGGCAATAGTCCCAATAGACCTGGTCGACATTTCTGGGAATGGCACGTTTGATCGCCTGCGTCACTTTGATCGACGTGTCATAGTAGTGATGCTGCCGGGAAAGCGCCCGGAAGAACATGTCGCTCCACATCATGGGTTTCAACCCCATCTTCCGGCACATCCGCAGAACCCGGTCCAGGTGCCGGGTAATGATTTCAAAGGGCGGCACGTGGCCATTGCGGGTCAGGTAAGCCCCCCGCCCAAGATCCCACGCCTCATCCATGCCAATATGAATCCGCTTGGACTTGTAGGGGGCCACCGCCGCCTGGAGCATCTTCTGGATGAACCGGTAAGTCGCATCCTCGCCGCACAATAGCACGGACTCCGTGTCCTTGATCCCGGCATAGGCGCCATAACCCAGAATCCGCTGCAAGTGCGCCAAGGTCTGGATGCAAGGGACCATCTCGATGCCAAGACTGTCGGCGATCCTGTCAAACCCCCTGAGTTCCTTCTCGCTGTAGGCGCCGCGCAGGTAGCCGAACAGCGGCTCACCGGGAATCTTGAATGTGTCTTCCGTGTACAACATGAATCCGTTCAACCCCGCCAACGCCATGAACACCAGCCACTCCTCCATCGTGGTCGCATTGAAGACGGCGTTGCGCGATACATCCACCATCACGAACGTCCTGCGGATCTTCCGCACCTCCGTGATATCAAGCGCGGCCAACCCCTCCCCCGCCCTCGCGTTGATCAGCCCGAGCGCCCGGAACGCCTCGTTCCGATCCCCATACCCAACCTCCACGCGCCCTTTCGCCCCCCGGATCCGAATACCATCCGCCCCCGGCCGGAAGACAATCTCCGGCAGCCGCGTGTTGCCAAAATCCAACGCCACAACCCGGCTCACCCGGACCAGTCCGTCCCGCAATTCCGCCGGTGTTTTTTTCAGGTCAATGTGGAATGTTGGTTTCTTCACAGGTTTTCCCCTTCGGGTGGTGAACGCGATGGTGTCGAAACCTACTGGAACCTCCCGGGAAAGAAAAGCGGAATCCCGATTGCCAGTCACGGCGACTCCCTATATAAGGGGTCTGCACTGGTAATCAAAACGGAGCACCCTCCTATGAAGCCTTCCATTTTGTCCTGGTCCGCCTTAACCGGCGTGATCATCCTGACCCTCGCCAATGGTCTGCAGTACCGCGAGAACCGCCGGCTCCATGAAGAACTTGCCACTCTGACGGCCTCGGGCCCCGCCCCCGCGGCAGTCACGACGACACCCCCGGGGGGCGTGGACCCAATCCGTAAACCCGCCGTTCCGTCCCGCACTGACGCCCCTTCCGCCAAACCCGCCCATGGCGTCACCACAGGAGTCCCCTTCTCTGAAATCTCTGAACAAATAACGGCTCTGGCCAATCTCTCGGTGGGCGGCCAGATGAGGGAATTTGCGAAGATTATCGCCTCCATCCGCCCGGAAGACATTCCGCGTGTCATGGCCCTGGTTGACAAACTACCGGGCCGGAACAGCCGTGACTCGTTCCGCTACCAGTTGCTCGCCCGCTGGGCCGAGTCTGACCCCGCCGCCGCCATGGCCTATGCGTCATCGGTCAAGGGGAAAGCCGCCCACGACATGGCTGTTTCCGCCGTCGTGTCCGTCTGGGGCCGTACGAATCCGGCCGCCGCCGAAGCATGGGTCAACGCCCTTCCCAAGAATATGTTCAGGGATCAACTCCTGAGTGCATTGATCAGCGGTATATCCGAAACCAACCCTGCCGCCGCCTTCGCCCTTTATCAAAGAAGCAACCTCTCCAACCAGCGGTTTGGAATGACCTATGCAATATTCCAGAACTGGGCCCGTCTCGATCCCGCCACCGCCATCACCAAACTTAATGACTTGACGGGACAACAACGGTCACAGGCCATGCAGTCAATCGCCGCCGCCTGGGCCGAGAAGGACCCGCAAGCCGCCTTCGATTGGGTGAATTCGCTACCCGTGAGCAGTCAGCGAAGCCAATACCTGAGCACCATCATCTACGCGTGGAGCGTCACCAATCCCCAGCAGGCCGCCTTATGCATCAACTCCCTTCCTGCCGGATCCGCACGCCAAAACGCCATCCGGACATTGGCCACCAACTGGGGTGCTACCGACCTGACCGCCGCCATGGCCTGGGCACGGTCATTGCCGGACGAGACCACCCGGGAAACCGCCATGACTCAACTTTGCACCATCTGGACCGAAAGCGACCCCAAGGCCGCCATCGCGTATGCGCAGACCCTCCGCGCCACCGATAAACGCACCCAGACACTCGGCCAGATCATGAGTCAGTGGGCAAAACAGGACGCCAAGTCCACCCTGGACTTCCTGCAAACCATGCCCAACAACAACGAACGGAACAACGTCATCCAGACCCTGGTCCAGCAACTCTCCTGGCAAGATCCGAAACTGGCCATGGCCTTCGCCGCCTCCCTCCCGCCCGGCCCACTTCAAGTCAAAGCCATTGGCCCCCTGATCAGTAGCCTTGCCAACACCGACCCCGCCGCCGCCTTGGAACTGTATTCGTCCCTCCCTGAAGGATCCGCCAAACGCAACACGCTCCAGTCGCTTGTCTACCCACTTGGACAAAGTGACCCGGAGTTGGCGGCCTCCCTGCTTGCAACCCTCCCCCAGGGACAGTCCCGTTCCAGTTTCATCAGTAGTCTGGCCTCCCTGTGGGCCAATATCGATTCGGCCCGCGCCGTGGAATGGGCCAAACAACTGCCGGATGAAAAATCCATGCAGGACGCCCTTGCCCAGATGATGCCCGAATGGTCAAAGAATGACGCCAAGGGGGCCATCGCGTTTGTCGAAGCCCTCCCACCCGGCAAGTCCCAAACGGAATTGTTCAGAAACATCGCCACCAGTATGGCCTCCACGGATTCCAAGGCCACCTTGGCCTACGCCAACCAAATGCCAAAAGGAGAAGCCCGCGACGCTTTTGCGGAGGGCATGGCAGGCGCCATGGCTCGATCCATGCCTGAAGAGGCCGCCGAATTTGTTGCGACGCTCCCCGCCGGCCCCTCGCAGGATCGCGCCGCCCAATCTGTTGTTTCGGCCTGGGCCTCCACCGACCCCCAATCCGCCGCCGCCTGGGTCTCCGCTTTCCCCGCCGGTAACGCCAGGAAGAACGCCCTCCAGACCATTGTCTCCTCGTGGGCCAATGTCGACCCCACCGCAACCGGCCAATGGTTGGCCAAGTTATCCACAGACGATAACTATTCGCAACTGGTGCAACAGTACATCAACAACACGAGTTACAACTATCCAGAAATCGCCGCCGGCTGGACGGACGCAATCGCCGACCCCAATCAACGCCTCACTTCGATCGAGACCGTGGGCCGGACCTGGCTCCAGGTGGACCGCCCGGCGGCGGAAAAGTGGATTAGTCAGTCAGTCCTCCCCGAAGACAGGAAACAGGCCCTGCTAAAATCCGCGCAGGCAGCCGACGCTCCCTCCACCCATCGTTCGAGGAGTTTCAGGCATTCCTCTTTTTCTCCCGCGAGTGGTGGTTCCACAACAATCACGTGGTAAACACCCTACCCCGCCTCAACCTCAGCGCGTTGCCGATCACCGTCACCGAACTCAGACTCATCGCCGCCGCCGCCAGCATCGGGCTCATCAGCGCCCCCGTCCACGGATACAACACCCCCGCCGCCACCGGCACACCCAGTATGTTGTAGGCAAACGCCCAGAAGAGATTCTGCCGGATCGTCCGCATCACCGCCCGGCTCAAGTCCACCGCCCTCACCAGCGCCCGCAAATCGCCCTTCACCAGCACCACATCGGCGCTTTCCATTGCCACATCCGTGCCGGTCC
>CAZHRU010000114.1:0-6831 GCA_964535015.1 uncultured Verrucomicrobiota bacterium
AAGGCGATCGTCGAAGCCGATCTGGTGGACTGTATGGTCGCTATGCCTGGGCAGTTGTTCTATTCGACCCAGATTCCCGTGTGCCTCTGGTTTCTGACCCGTAACAAGGCTGGCAACCCTTCGGCACGCTCAGGGCGGGGGGCTCGGGATCGCCGTGGTGAGACGCTCTTTATTGATGCTCGCAAAATGGGCACCTTGGTTGACCGCACCCATCGTGAATTGAGCGACGGCGACATCCAAAGGATCGCCGACGCATACCACGCTTGGCGGGGAGAACCGCCTTCGTCAGAGCAACTACGGCGGTCAGGGAAAGATGCGGGGAAGTACGAGGATGTGGCTGGCTTCTGCAAGGGCACGGCTGTTGCCGAGATCGAAAAGCACGGATTCGTGCTGACCCCTGGGCGGTATGTCGGGGCAGAAGATATTGAAGACGACGGCGAGCCGTTCCCTGAAAAGATGGTTCGATTGGCGAAGACTTTGGGTGAGCAGTTTAACGAGTCTGATCGTCTGGCGAAGAAGATACGGGGCAATCTGAAGGATTTAGGATTCCAAGTCCCTTGATTTTTCAGAATCAAGGATAGAAGTGCTGGGTTATGACTTTCGAGAACACGCTTGATGAAATGGTTGAAATAACGATGGGGCAATCCCCGTCTGGCTCAACCTGTAATGAAGAAGGCGTGGGTATCCCATTGCTCAACGGACCAACCGAGTTTGGACAACATCATCCTACCCCTGTCCAATTCACGACGGACGCCAAAAAGACCGCTCGCCCCCATGACTTACTTTTCTGTGTTCGTGGCTCAACCACAGGGCGAATGAACTGGGCAGATCGGCAGTATGCAATCGGTCGAGGTATAGCATCATTTCGTCACAAGCACGGAGATGAATTTCATCCTTTTTTGCGAGCCGTGGTCGAATTTCACCTCCCAAATCTTCTCGCCCAAGCAACTGGCTCAACTTTTCCCAATGTTTCCTATAAACAACTTGCTGGACTTCGATGTCGTATTCCCCCTCTCCCCCAGCAAAAATCCATCGCCGACATCCTTGGTTCTCTGGACGATAAGATTGAGTTGAATCGCAGGACGAACGAGACGCTGGAGGCGATGGCGAGGGCGGTCTTCAAGTCGTGGTTCGTGGACTTCGACCCTGTCCACGCCAAGTCCAAGGGACGCCAGCCCGATGGGATGGACGCCGAGACCGCCAAGTTGTTCCCCAGTTCGTTTGTGGATTCCGAGAGCGGGCGGGTGCCGAAGGGGTGGAAACCGACGCCGCTGACCGATCTGATTGAGGTAAATCCTTACCGAAAACTTCCGAAGGGCATTGTCGCTCCCTATCTGGATATGGGGGGACTGCCGACCCGCTCGGCACGCACGGAAACAGCCATTCCAAGGGTATTCTCCTCGGGATCAAAGTTTCGCAATGGTGACACACTCGTTGCTCGCATAACCCCCTGTCTCGAAAACGGCAAGACGGGGTTTGCTGATGGTCTCGACGAAGGACAGGTCGGATGGGGATCAACCGAGTTCATAGTGTTATGCCCAAAGGAACCCATTCCGCCGCCGTACGCATATTTCCTGGCACGCACCGAAGAGTTCCGCTCGTTCGCCATTGCCAATATGACAGGGACTTCAGGACGCCAGCGGGTCGTTGTGGATAGTCTGTCCCACTTCCTGTTGCCTGCACCGCCTGCCGACCTCGGACAGAGGTTCGGCGATTTCGCTTCAGCCGTCTTGGAACAGATGAAGGCGAACGATGCCGAGGTTGCGACGCTATCGGCAATCAGGGATGCCCTGTTGCCGAGGCTGTTGTCGGGGCATCTTCGGGTCGCTTCGCCAAGGACGCCCAAGGCATCGGCATAGATGAGGAGAGGTAAACATGGACGACTATTGGATCAAGGAGTTTCGACGGAGGATACAGGACTTCGACGCCGAATGTCCCGTCGGAGAAGGTGTGTCTTCGGTCTCGATCAAGATTCGTCCAGTATCGGGGTGTTGCTGTTCGAGCCATTCGCCTGAAGTATGCGACCTTGTTAGGCGGCATCGCTTCCCCACGACGAAGGACGACCGCTTTATGGTCATCGAGCACGAAAGCGGGCCGGAAATACTCACCCTTGTCCAGTTCACGACGGCTGGCTTGTCCCTAACCGCTGGCGTTATCGCCCTCACGACTGCCATCCTGAATGCACGAGCCAAAGACAGACACAAAGGCGACCGTTCGGGCGGCCCCGTGAAGGTGATCGTGCGGACGATCCGCAGGGACGGGGAGTATCGGGAGGAGGATGCTATCGAGGTTGACTGCGTTGATCCCGTGACGGAAGTCGAGATTGAGGAGATTCTGACATCAGCAACCTGCAAGGTGCTGGACGGCCAGGAACAACCGATGGCGAATCCGAAAGCCGTACGCAAGTCGCTGCCTCGCCGAAGGTCGCCTGCTGCGACAAAACCGAGCAAGGGCAAATGATTACAAAACGCATAGATCAATTGACCTACGCCGACATCGAAGGGTTTGTCCAACGGCAGGTCCCCGAGAGTCGGGTGTTGGACTACAAGCGGCAATTGCCTAACGGAACAATTGTGTTATCGCATATCTGCCTGCCCGCGAGATCGACGCAGAGGTTTGTTTGAAATAACTGATGGGATGTACAGGGTAGATAGTGTTGCCTAAACTGCGGATGTGCGGTTCAATGTGGTTGCTATTTGTGGGGATGACAGAACAGGAGTGCGTGATATGAAACAAGATGACGAACTGGGACTGTGGGACAGTGAACTCGTATCTGTCCCGCGTATTGAGTACCTGCGGGTCCGGAATTATCGGGCATTGCGTGATCTTGAACTCAAAGACATGACTCCTCTTACGGTCTTTCTTGGACCGAACGGAAGCGGGAAGTCCACTGTCTTTGATGTGTTTGCCTTTCTCTCGGAATGCTTCACTGTTGGATTGCGTCGAGCATGGGATAAACGCAATCGTTTCAAAGAGTTACGCACGAGGGGGGCAGAAGGCCCGATTGAGATTGAACTGAAGTACCGCGAAAAACAGAACCCCAAGTCACCGCTGATTACCTATCATTTGTCGATTAACGAGGGTCCAAAGGGGCCCTACGTGATGGAGGAGTGGTTGCGTTGGAAGCGGGGACAACGCGGGCAACCTTTTCGTTTCCTCGACTTCAGGAATGGTGAAGGCCGTGTTGTGTCCGGGGATCAACCAGACGAAAAAGACCAGCGTGTTGAGGAACGTTTGGACTCACCGGAAATGCTAGCGGTCAACACGCTTGGTCAACTGGCCAAAAATCCACGTGTCGGTGCACTTCGGCGTTTCATCACAGGTTGGTACCTGTCCTATCTCACGGCCGACAATACCCGTGGGATTCCAGAGTCGGGTCCACAGGAACGTCTGTCTACCACGGGTGATAACCTGCCAAACGTTATCCAGTATCTCAAGGAACAACACGGGTTGCAACTTGATCGTATTCTTCGCATTCTGGCACGGCGAGTTCCCCAACTGGAAAGAGTCGATGCAGAGGCAATGCAGGACGGACGGTTGCTTCTGCAAATCAAGGATGCGCCTTTTGACCGACCGGTATTGGCAAAGTTCGCTTCCGACGGCACTCTAAAAATGTTAGCCTATCTCACCCTCTTGTATGATCCCGATCCCGCCCAGATGATCGGAATCGAGGAACCTGAGAACCAGTTGCATCCCCGGTTGTTGCCAGAATTGGCAGAGGAATGTCGGAAAGCGTCCAGTCGTTCCCAATTGTTGATTACTACCCATTCGCCTTTCTTCGCGGATGGCCTTCGCCCTGAGGAACTCTGGGTGTTGTATCGGGATGAGAAGGGTTTCACTCGGGCGAAACGTGCGGCGGACATCAAGGGTATTCCTGAGTTCATGACTGAGGGGGCTCAGTTGGGGCAACTCTGGATGGAGGGACATTTCCGGGTTGGCGATCCTTTAACGAAAGCGGGTATGCCGGCGGTGCCCGAACAGGCGAGTACGAAGTCGTAGGAATATATCACCATGCATGTGGAGTTTTTGCTTGAAGAACCATCCGCCGAGGCGGCCTTGAGTAACTTGGTGCCTGCCGTGGTGCCACAAGATGTCACATTTGCTTTTCATCTTTTCCGCGGCAAGCAAGACCTGTTGCAAAATCTCCCGCGACGTTTGAAAGGTTATCGCGGTTGGATACCTGATGACTGGCGAATCGTAGTCCTGGTTGACGAAGATCGGCAGGACTGTCGCCATCTGAAACAGCGGATGGAACAGATTGCTCTTGACTGTGGGTTCGGCACAAAGAGTTCTCCTGTTCGTGGCGGAATGTTTCAGGTTTTGACCCGTATCGCTATTGAGGAACTTGAAGCGTGGTTTCTGGGTGATCTTGCGGCTTTGTCGCGTGCCTATCCAAAACTCTCCGCAAAGTCGCTTGGCAAGCCAAAATACCAGAATCCGGATGCAATCGGGGGTGGTACTGCAGAAACACTCGAAACGCTCCTTCAACGGGCCGGTTACTATTCTGGTGGGATGCCCAAAATCGAGGTAGCATCACGGATTTCGGCATTCATGGATCCCGCGAGCAATCGATCGAGGAGTTTTCAGGTGTTCCGGGACGGTTTGCTTGCATTGGCATGACCTTCAAATTCACAGAGTCCGTGGTCGAGGAAGCGTGCCTCCAGTATTTCGGGCAACTGGGCTATGCCTACCTGCCTGCCCCCGAGATCGCCAGCGACGGGCTGTTTGCCGAGCGTGCCGATTATGGCGAGACCATCCTGAAGCAAAGGCTCCGCTCTGCCCTCGCCAAGATCAACCCAAAAATCCCAGCCGTAGCCATTGACGAAGTCGTCCGCAAGGTCACCCGAACCGATTCACCCACGCTAATCGTCAACAACAGGGCATTTCACAAAGTGATGACCGATGGCCTGGATGTCCAGTACCGCAACCCCGAGGGGCGGGTCGTTACCGACAAGGTCTGGCTGATGGACTTCACCAACCCCGATAACAATGACTGGCTGGTCGTCAACCAGTTCACCGTCGTCGAAAACCACGTCAACCGCCGTCCCGACCTCGTGGTGTTCGTCAATGGGCTTCCCCTGTCTGTAATCGAGTTGAAGAACCCCGCCGACCATCAGGCCACCGTACGCAACGCCTACAACCAGTTCCAAACCTACAAGGCACAGGTACCCTGCCTTTTCATAACCAACGCCGTGCTGGTCATTTCCGATGGGCACGACGCCAGGATCGGCACTTTGTCGGCGAACTGGGAACGGTTCTCACCGTGGCGGACGGTAGATGGCGACAAGGTCGCGCCCCTTTCGACCCCCCAGTTGGAAACCCTGATAAAAGGGGTATTCGAGAAAGGGCGGTTCCTCGATCTTGTCCGCAGTTTCATCGTTTTTGAGGAGGATGCTGGGGTCATCACCAAGAAACTGGCTGGATACCACCAGTTTCACGCCGTAAAGGTCGCCGTCGAGGATACGGTGCGGGCATCCTCGCCCAAGGGGGACAAGCGGATTGGGGTGGTCTGGCATACCCAGGGGAGTGGCAAAAGCCTTTCGATGGTTTTCTTTGCAGGTAAAATTATCGTCCATCCCAAGATGGAAAATCCCACCATCGTTGTCATCACCGACAGGAATGATCTTGATGACCAGTTGTTCACAACATTCTGTCTGGGCAAGGACTTGCTTCGCCAGACGCCCCAGCAGGCGGAAAGCCGTGGGCACCTACAGGAATTGCTGAAGGTCACCAGTGGTGGGGTCATTTTCACCACCGCCCAGAAGTTCGCCCCCGAGAAAGGCGAAAAGAACTATCCCCTGTTGTCAGACCGCCGAAACATCGTTGTTATTGCCGATGAAGCCCACCGCTCCCAGTATGATTTCATTGATGGATTTGCCCGCCATATTCGGGACGGCTTGCCCAAGGCATCATTCATCGGTTTTACGGGCACCCCCATCGAACTAAATGACCGCAACACGAAGGCGGTTTTTGGCGACTACATCAGCGTTTACGACATCGAACGGGCGGTTGAGGATAAAACCACCGTCAAAATCTACTATGAGGGGCGGTTGGCCAAACTGGAACTGGAAGAGTCGGAAAAGCCCAAGATTGACCCTGACTTTGAGGACATTACCGAAACCGAAGAGGCATCCGACAAGAGCGACTTGAAGCGTCGCTGGTCACGGTTGGAGGCGATGGTCGGAACGGAAAAACGGCTCAAACTCATAGCCAAGGACATTGTCCAGCATTTCGAGAAACGGCAGGAAGCCATAGACGGCAAGGCGATGATTGTCTGTATGAGCCGTCGCATCTGCGTGGATTTGTATGACCAGATCATCAAGTTGAGACCCGCTTGGCACAGTCCCGACTTCGGCAAGGGTGCGGTCAAGATTGTAATGACTGGTTCGGCTTCCGACCCCGAGAGGTACAGCCCGCACCTGATGACATACAAGGTCAAGAAGGACATCGAAAATCGCTTCAAGAAGCCCGCCGACCCTTTGAAAATCGTCATTGTCAGGGATATGTGGCTGACGGGCTTTGATGTTCCCTGCCTACACACGATGTACTTGGACAAACCAATGCAGGGGCACGGGCTGATGCAGACCATTGCCCGAGTCAACCGTGTCTTCAGGGATAAGCCAGGGGGATTGATTGTTGATTATCTGGGTGTCGCCGAGGAATTGAAAGAGGCGGTTGCCTTATATACCAACAGCGGGGGCAAGGGCAGACCGACCTATGACCAGAATGTCGCCGTTTCCCTGATGATGGAGAAATACGAGATCGTCAAAGGCATCTTCCACGGGTTCGACTGGAAGCCGTTCCTTGCGGGATCGGCTACGGAACGGCTGG
>CAZHRU010000115.1:0-6733 GCA_964535015.1 uncultured Verrucomicrobiota bacterium
TGTTTGTGACGGACTATCCGCGGGAGGCGAAGGCGTTCTATATGAAGGTGTCGCCGAATGACTCGCGGCTGGTGCGAAACTTCGATTTGTTGGCGCCGGAGGGGTACGGGGAGATTATTGGCGGGAGTCAGCGCGAGGAGGATGCCGGGGTGATAGTGGAGAATCTCAAAGCCAAGGGATTGAATCCGGAGGATTATTCCTGGTATCTCGATTTACGGCGGTACGGGAGTGTGCCGCATGGCGGTTTCGGGCTGGGGGTGGAGCGGACGGTGGCGTGGTTGTGCGGACTCAAGCATGTCCGCGAGACGATTGCGTTTCCGCGGACGATGGGGCGGGTGTATCCGTAAGTGATTCAGCATTGAACCGCGGGGCGGATGCACTTATTCTTTCGGCCTTTGCGCGGGTTTCGATTCAGCGAGAAATTTCGCTCTACCTGCCGGGGATAAGTTCTTAGGAGAGATGAACATGGGTATGAATGTTACGCAGAAGATATTGAGTTCGCATCTTGTTGGCGGGGACTTGGTGCCCGGGCGAGAGATAGCGATTCGCATTGACCAGACGTTGACCCAGGATGCCACCGGCACGATGGCGTACCTGCAATTTGAGGCGATGGGATTGGACCGGGTCCGTAACGAACTGGCGGTGAGTTATGTGGATCACAACACGATCCAAGTGGGGTATGAAAACGCCGATGACCACCGGTATTTGCAGTCGGTGGCCGCCAAGTATGGCGTTGTCTATTCCCGGCCCGGAAACGGGATCTGCCACCAGGTGCATTTGGAACGGTTTGGGGCCCCGGGCAAGACCCTGCTGGGTTCCGATTCGCACACGCCGACCGGCGGCGGGTTGGGAATGATTGCCATGGGGGCCGGCGGAATTGATGTGGCCGTAGCCATGGGCGGGGGCGCGTTCTATCTCACGGCGCCGAAGGTGGTGCGCATCCGCCTGACCGGGAAACTGCGGCCCTGGGTGACGGCCAAGGATGTGATTCTCAAGGTTCTGCAGATCTTTTCGACGAAGGGGAACGTGGGGTGCATCTTTGAGTACGCCGGGCCGGGGGTGAAGACCCTGAGTGTGCCTGAGCGGGCGACGATTACGAACATGGGTGCCGAGTGCGGTGTGACGACCTCGGTGTTTCCGAGCGACGAGATTACCAAGGAATTCCTCGAGGCGCAGGGGCGGGCCGAATGCTGGAGGGAACTGAGTGCCGATCCGGATGCCGTGTACGAGCGTGAAGAGACGATCAACCTTTCCAAACTGGAGCCGATGGCGGCGGCACCGCATTCGCCGGATCATGTGGTGACGGTGGCGTCGTTGGCGGGCACCAAGGTGGACCAGGTGTTGATTGGATCCTGCACGAACTCCTCCTATACGGACCTGAAGACGGTGGTCAAGATTATCGAGGGGCACACGGTGCATCCGGACGTCAGTGTCGGTGTGGCGCCGGGGTCGCGGCAGGTGTTGAAGATGCTGGCGGATGACGGCGGGTTGGCGACGTTGTTGGGGGCAGGGGTGCGGCTCCTGGAGAGCGCGTGCGGGTTCTGCATTGGCAATTCGCAGTCTCCGTCCACCGACGCCGTGTCGTTGCGGACCAACAACCGCAATTTCGAGGGTCGGTCGGGGACCAAGTCGGCAAACGTCTATCTGGTGAGTCCGCCGGTGGCGGTGTTGGCGGCGTTGAGCGGGCGGGTGGTGGATCCGATGGCGGACGGGGCGGTCAAGTATCCGCGCGTGCGGATGCCGAAGCGGTTTGACGCGGATGATTCCCTGTTAATCCAGCCGCCGACGGACGGGGCGGCGGTTGAGATATTCCGTGGACCGAACATCGGGGAGCCGCCGCGGAATGTGGCGATGCCTGGTGTGATCCGAGGGGTGGCGACGTTGAAGGTGGGTGACAAGATCACCACGGACCACATCATGCCGGCGGGGGCGCGGTTGAAATACCGGTCCAATGTGCCGGCGTATTCGGCGTACGTGTTCGAGGGGGTGGACGCGGGGTTTGCGAAGCGGGCGGGGGAACTGCGCGACGCCGGGCAGGCCACCTTCATTGTGGCCGGGGATTCCTACGGGCAGGGGTCCAGCCGGGAGCATGCGGCGCTGTGTCCGATGTACCTCGGGGTCAAGGTGGTGTTGGCCAAGAGCATTGAGCGAATCCATACGGCCAATCTGATCAACTTTGGCATTCTGCCGCTGGTTTTTGAGAAGGCGTCGGACTACGACAAGATTGCGCAGGGGGATGCCCTGGAGATTGGCGGTGTCCGGGAAGCGATTGCAGGGGGTGTCGGATTGCTGACGATTCGAAATGTGTCGCGGGGAGTGGATGTGCAGGTGAAGATGGAGTTGAGCCAGCGTCAGCGGGCGATCATCCTGGCGGGTGGACTTTTGAATTATACACGGGAATCGAAATAATCCTATCAAGGGAGCAAGACGACGATGAGTTACGAGAAAGTGACCGTGCCGCGGGCCGGTAAGAAGATCACGATGGGGTCGAACGGACGGTTACAGGTGCCGGATTGCCCGGTGATTCCGTTCATTGAAGGCGACGGGATTGGGCGTGACATTACGAAGGCCGCGATGATTGTCTGGAACGCGGCGGTGCAACAGGCCTATGGGGGTAAGCGCAAGGTGGAGTGGATGGAGGTCTACGCGGGGGAGAAGGCCAACGCGGTGTATGGCAAGGCCATCTGGCTGCCGCTGGAGACGTTGACGGCCTGCCGCGAGTTCCTGGTGTCCATCAAGGGGCCGTTGACGACGCCGGTGGGCGGGGGCATTCGGAGTCTCAACGTGGCGTTGCGGCAGGAGTTGGACCTGTATGTGTGTCTGCGGCCGGTGCGCTGGTTCACGGGGGTTCCTTCGCCGGTCAAGCAACCGGAGTTGACGGACATGGTGATCTTCCGGGAGAATTCCGAGGATATCTATGCCGGGATCGAGTGGGCGGCCGGGACCCCCGAGGTCAAGAAGGTGATCCATTTCCTTCAGAGCGAGATGGGGGTCAAGAAGATCCGGTTTCCGGAGACCTCGGGCATTGGGATCAAGCCGGTGTCGCGTGAGGGAACGGAGCGGCTGGTGAAGGCGGCGATCCAGTATGCGATTGATGAGAAGCGGCCGTCGGTGACGCTGGTGCACAAGGGGAACATCATGAAGTTCACGGAGGGCGGGTTCCGGGACTGGGGGTATGAGACGGCCCGCACTCTGTTTGGCGCCGTGCCGATCGACGGGGGCCCATGGCACAAGATCAGTCTGCCCGGCAAGCGCGAGTTGGTGATCAAGGACTGCATTGCCGATGCGTTTCTGCAGCAGATTCTGTTGCGACCGGCGGAGTACTCGGTGATTGCCACGTTGAATTTGAATGGCGATTACATTTCCGATGCGCTGGCGGCCTGTGTGGGCGGCATCGGCATTGCGCCCGGGGCGAACATCAATTACGACACCGGTGCGGCCTGTTTCGAGGCCACGCACGGGACGGCCCCGAAGTATGCGGACCAGGACAAGGTCAACCCGGGCTCGTTGATTCTTTCCGGTGAAATGATGTTCCGCTACATGGGGTGGACTGAGGCGGCGGACCTGATTATTGCGGGGGTGGAGCGCACCATCGGCAACAAGACGGTGACGTATGATTTCGAGCGGCTCATGGAAGGCGCCACGTTGCTAAAGTGCAGTGAGTTTGCCGAGGCGATTGCCACCAACATGCGGGGGTAGGGTGTTGGGTTGAAGTTGTCCTGGGGCGGGGGGCGGTGGTATAATCGGGGGCAGGAGAGGGGTCATGATTCACGTTAAAGTAGCTGGATTATCGTTATCGAACATGGGGTTCGTGGTCTTGTTGCGTGGCGAGCATGATCCCCGGACGTTGCCTATCTTTATCGGTGGCGCTGAAGCGCAGTCGATTGCTGTGCGAATGGATAATGTGGAGATCCCCCGTCCGCTCACCCATGATCTTTTCAAGAGCGTCCTGGACTGCGCCGAGTGCCGGCTCAAACGTGTGGTCATCAATGATCTTGTTGATGGTACGTTTTTCGCGGTGTTGGTGCTGGAGCACGACGCGGTGGAGGCCGAGGTGGATGCGCGGCCCAGCGATGCCGTGGCCCTGGCCATCCGGACGGCGGCTCCCATTTATGTGTTGGGCAAGGTGATGGACCAGGCCGGGATCCTGATTGAGGAGAAGGGCGGGGAGGCGGAGAAGAAGACGCCGTCCGTCAAGCATCCGGCGCACCCCGAGTCCGGGGTTGAGCAGATGAAGGTGCAATTGGAACAGGCGATCAGCAGTGAGCGGTACGAGGAGGCGGCGCGTCTGCGTGACGCCATCCGGAAGGCCGAGCAGGAGCACAACCGGAATTGAGGCGGATCAGGCGCCCGTGGGGGTGTGGGTCAGTTCCGCCACTGCCCGGATCAGGGTTTCCGCCTGATAGGGTTTCGGGACGATGCTGCGGAAGCCGTACTTGCGGTAGTTGGACAGTACGGGATCATTGGAATAACCACTGGAGACGATGGCTTTTACGGCAGGGTCAATTTCCCGGAGGCGTTGGATGGTGTCCTTGCCGCCCATGCCGCCGCGGATGGTCAGGTCGAGGATGACGACATCGAACGGATGATCGGACGATCGTGCCGAATCGTAAGCGGCGAGGGCTTCCTCGCCGGTGGAGACGGCGGTGATTCCGCAACCGTTGCGGGTCAGGATCCGGGTGGCAAGATTCCGGATGGCCTCCTCATCATCCATGATCAGGACCCGGGTACACCCTCCCGTATTTTTGGGGATCCTTGCCGTTGGCAGAGAAGAGGAAGCGGTGGTGATGGCAGGCAGGAAGAGATCGAACGTGGTGCCGATCCCGAGGCGAGAGTGAACGGTGATATGGCCGGCATGGTTATTGATGATGGAGAGCGTGGTGGCCAGTCCCATTCCGCTACTGTGTTGCTTGGTGGTGAAATAGGGGTCAAAGATTTTGGTCAGGTGGCGCTCCGGGATGCCGACTCCTGAATCCGTGATGGCGATCTTGAGGTAGGGGCCGGGCGGCAAGGGAACGGGGCTGTCGTCTTCAAGGAGCAGATTTTCGGCGGCAATGTGGATGGTTCCGCCGCCGGGCATGGCTTGATTGGCATTGACAATCAGGTTGCGGATGGCCTGGGCCAATTGCTGCGGGTCAGCCGCACTCTTCCATAGTGAGCCAGGCAGGCGAAGGTCCAGGCGGGAGGTGGTCCCGTGCAGGGCAAATTCGGCGGCTTCTTTGACCAGCGTGCCGACGTCGATTTCCGCCTTGATGGGAGCACCGCCCTCGGCAAAGGTTAGTAGTTGTTGGGTCAGGAGACCGGCCTTTTGGACGGATTCTTCGGCATCGGTCAGCATGGGCAGGATCTCCGGTGCGGTTTGCGGATGGGATCGGACGAGCGACACATTCCCCAGAAGGGTGGTCAGGAGGTTGTTGAAATCGTGGGCGAGGCCGGCGGCGAGGTGGCCCAGGGACTCAAGTTTTTCGGTTCGGATGCGTTCTTCCTGGACACGGAGGATTTCCGTGACATTACGGAGAACAAAGACCATGCCTATGGGGGAACTGGATGAGTTGCAGATGGGTTTACCGGTGACGGTCACCCGCAGGTTGCTGTTGTCCCCGGCCATCAGGCGCAGCGGGACACGGGATTCGTACGGTTGTTTTTCATTCATGGCCTTTTCGATGGCCGGGGCGCAAGGGTGCAGGCTGGCTGCCTCCACCAGAGGGAGTATCGTGGAAACCGGGCGTCCGATGAGGTCCTGTTGCGACTGGGCGAGCCAGGTCTCAACGACCGGATTGACCAGGATGACGTTACCAGCCGTGTCTGCGGCGACGACGCCGTCGCTGATGCTGCGCAGGGTGACGTTCAGCCGTTCCTTTTCGGTGGCTAATTGGTCCCGGGCCTGGGTGAGTTCGGTGATATCCGTGAAGATGACGGCGAATTGGCCGGATTTGGGGGAGTAGGCGTGTACGGAGAAATGCTTCTGCAAGGCAACGGCATGGTCCTCGAAGGAGGCGGGGGTTCCGGTCAGGGCGACGGCGCCATACCGGGCGATCCAGGAGGGTTCGATGGCCGGGATCACTTCCCGCACGGTTTTGCCGAGAATGGTATTGCGGTGCAGGCCGGTCAGTGCCTCGAAGGCGGGGTTGACGTCGAGAAAACGGTAATCGCGGGGGTGACCGTCCGCATCCAGAATGATTTCATGGAGGGCGAAGCCGCTGGTCATTTCGGAGAAGAGGGACCGGTACCTTGCCTCGCTCGACCGCAGGGAGTCTGTGGCGAGTTTTTGGGCGGTGATATCCTCGACGATGGCAAATCCGAACACGGGTTTGTTGTGGGTTCCGCGGATGGCGGTGGCGTTTATCTTGGCCCAGACGATCCGCCCGTCCTTATGGAGGTACCGTTTTTCGGTGGAGAAGTTGGATCCGGCGGGCATTGTCAGGGACGATCCGGGAAACCGTTTGGATTCGAGGGCCCAATCTTCCGGGTGGGTTAACTGCATCACGGTCTTGTGTTGGAGTTCATCCTGGGTGTAGCCCACCATGTGGCAGAAGGCGGGATTGCATTCCAGAATGGCGCCCTCTAGGTCGCAAAGCACAATCCCCATGATGGATTGTTCGAAGATGCTGTTGTAGATCTGGCTCCAGCCGCCAGTGGGTGTGGTGTTTTCGGCCATGGCACAACTCTATATAACTTCGGGGCTTCAGGGTTTTAAGTGGGTAACCCCTACAGGTTGTGGAGAGGGGCTGGC
>CAZHRU010000116.1:0-6673 GCA_964535015.1 uncultured Verrucomicrobiota bacterium
GTGGGAGGCGAACGTCCGGTTCTACCGGATCCAGCGCGCCTACAGGATGTCGGTCTTGCAGGCCGTCACACGATTCCTGGGCGTGACGGTGTCCTGGTTTACATGGGCGAAGTGGGTTTCGTGAGGCTGGAAAGTTTTGTCAAAAGTTTTGTTTTGGATCATCCAAAACCGACCTGTTGCGGTTTGTCGCAGAAAATGCCCCGCAGCGAATAACATCGATTATAGCCAATGTTTACAGGGTTTCTATGCGTTCTGGATGTTTCAGAGTGGAGCGGGAGATGGGGATCGAACCCACGACGTTCAGCTTGGGAAGCTGACATTCTACCACTGAATTACTCCCGCACAGTGAGAAAACAGGCGTGAATCTATTCAAAACAACCCATCATGTCCAGTCCGCTTTTCCTGCCCCTAAACCCTACGGCACCTCCCGCGTCCTCATCCCTCCGCCGGCAGATGCGTCAGGTCGGCAAACGCCTTGAACCGGTGCTCAATCTCCGTCCGTGTAAGCCCCTGCAACCGCTCCAGACTGAACGCCTCAACACCAAACGACGCCACCACACTCCCATACGCCATCGCACGCCGTATGGATAGGTGATCAACCTTCCCCATCTCCGTCAATGCACCCATAAAACCGCCCGCAAAGGTATCCCCCGCTCCCGTCGGATCATGCACCGCATCCAGCGGAAACGCCGGCACCACAAAGACCCCGCCCGGCGAGAACAACATCGCACCATGCTCGCCTTTCTTGATGACCACATACTCCGGCCCCCACCCCATGATTTTCTTCGCCGCCTTGACCAGATTATGTTCCCCCGCCAACAACCGGGCCTCGGAATCGTTCAGCGTGATCATGTCAACCGCCGCTATCACCTTCATCAAGGCCGGGCGCGCCGTGTTGATCCACAAATCCATCGTGTCCGCCGCAACAAACTTCGGCGAATTCGCCTGCGATAGCACATGCAACTGCAACTCCGGCGAAATGTTCGCCAAGAAAAGAAACGGCGCCCGTCGGTAATCCTCCGGCAGTTGCGGCATGAACTTGGCAAACACATTCAGGTCCGTCAACAGCGTCCGCCGGTTGTTCATATCCGCTTCATAAACGCCGGACCAACGGAACGTTTTGCCCTCTGCTTTCTGCAACCCGCGCAGGTCAATCCCGAACTTCCGGTAAAGCGCCTCAAACGGCGCCGGGAAATCCGCCCCCACCACCCCGACCATCCCCACCGGAGCGAAAAAGGAAGCCCCCGCACAGGCATAACTCACAGAGCCACCCAGAATCTCCTCGTGTCTCGCCCAGGGCGTCTCAATCGTGTCCAGCCCAATCGATCCCACCACCACCAACTCAACGGCTTTATTCATGGCTCCTCAACCATTTCTCTTCAAGTACCCCACCACCGCATCAATCCCCAACAGGTAACTCTGCGGACCAAACCCGCAAATCTGCCCAACACAGGCCGCCGCCGTCATACTCACATGCCGGAATCCCTCCCTGGCATGAATATTCGACAGATGCACTTCCACACAGGGAACAGCCACCCCTTGCAGTGCGTCTCGAATGGCCAGGCTCGTGTGCGTGTAGGCGCCCGGATTCAGCACCAGGCCATCCACTTTCCCCCGGCTCTCCTGAATCGCCGAGACCACCCCGCCTTCATCGTTCGACTGGACCCAGTCCACGATAACCCCCTGCTTCTTCCCGTGTTCCTGCGCCAGTTTCATGATGTCAGCCAGAGTCTGGGCGCCATACACTCCAGGTTCCCTTGTCCCGAGCAGATTGAGGTTGGGTCCATTGATAATTCGCAGTTTCATTGCCGATTCTCCTTGTGCTTCTCCCGTTGCTCTCCTGCCACCGTCACCACCTCCACAGCGTCCCCGGGGAACTCGATCACGCGCCCGTCCGCCGTCCTGACTTTAACCACCTGACGCAAAATATCCTTGTCGACCACGCAACCCTGACCTTCCGAACACCTGACCCTCGCCCCATCCCTCGGGAGGTTTGCCCCCAGGTTCCGGTAACACTCATACTCATACTTCAGACAGCACTTCAACCGGCCGCACACCCCCCCAATACTGGAAGGATTCAGGGCCAACCCCTGGGCCTTTGCCATCTTGACGCTGACCGCCTCGAAATCCTTCAGAAAGGTACTGCAACAGAGACAACGTCCACACACTCCCGTGCCCCCGATCAAACGGGCCGAATCGCGCACCCCGATCTGGCGGATTTCAACCCGTGTCCGCAACTCCGACGAGAGCGCCCGGATCATCTCTCCGCACTCCACGCGATCCTCACTCGTGTAGGTAATATGCAGAACCGCCCGGTCAAAACTGTAACGCACCTGGACAACATGCATCGGCAGTTTGGCCGCCTCAATCTGTTTGGTCACTGTCTTGGCCGCCATGTGCCCGACCACGGAATTCTCCTTGGCCCGTGCCTGGTCCTGCAACGTGGCACGCCGGAGCGCCGTATACCCACCACCCTTGGCGGGCATGCTCCCTTCATGCTCCTCAAGCGACAGAACCTGCCCGTATTCGGGCACACGATTGCACTCCACCACGCACTGATCCCCGGGGTGCAACGCCAATTCCACAGGGCTGACCGCCTTCAGCACCGCTCCATCTTCAAGTTGCAGTTCAAGCGTTCTGTACATACTTGCCAATCGCTACACCGCCAGCAGGTTCATGGCATTGAACACCACCGACTCCTGACTCACATTCCGATCCAACTGCCTCTGCATCCCCTCGACGACCCGAAGACAGGCAACGGCGTCACGGTACGTCACTCCTGTCGCAATCCGCGCCACGTCGTCCCGCCGGTCCACATGGCACAACACCGCGTCCTCCGCTCCACACACCAACACCAGAACATCCCGGAACCACAAAAGCATAGCACGAATGGCCATGTTGCGCATACCTCGATACCGGGCCTCAATCCGCGCCTTCTCAATATCCTCTTCCACCTCATCGCTATCGGCACGCGCCTCTTCCTCGTCCGTCACCTGCTTCTTGATGGCATCCAGCAGTTGCCCGAGCGCCACCGCCCGCGACAGGCGCGAAAACTGCCCTTCCGTCAATGGCGTGGCCAGAATATCCAGCAGGGACGTGCGCCAAGGTTCCGGCAGCGCCGCTGTCTCGGTGGACAATACCATCCTCTGACAACGCGACAGGATCGTCGGCAGGATGGACTGGGGCGAGTCGGTCAGCAACAGGAACAGGCAACGGGCGGGTGGCTCCTCCAGCGTCTTCAGGAATGCATTCGCCGCCGAATCGTTGATCCGGTCGGCCGCCACCAGCACCACCGCCTTCCATCCGCCGCCCAGGGATGTCTGATAGACCAGTTTCTGCAGTTCCCGGATCCGCTCGACATCAATAACACGCGATTTCTTTTCCGGCTCAATCCACACCGCATCCGGATGCCGCCGCGCCGCCAACTGGGAACAGGCCGAACAGGTTCCGCAGGGTTTGACAGTCCCGCGGCAAAGCAACCTTCCCAGCACCGCATCGGCAAACGGAACCCCCTCCGCCGCCACATGCCCTACCACCAAATACGCCTGCGCAAGCCGACCCGCCGCCACCGCCGCCTCAAACGACGCCACCGCCAACTCCACCGCGCCGCCATCCAGTGGGTCGCCCTTACTCATGGTTTCAATGCCCCGCAAACCAAGTCCCACACCATCGCCTCAACCTCTTCCTCCGCCCGCATCGCATCAACGATCCGGATCCGTTCCGGCCACTTGTGGGCAAGTTGCAGAAACCCGGCCCGCACTCGCTCATGGAACGCTCTCTCTTCACGCTCAATCCGGTCGCGCCCGGTCTTGTCGCGCCGGTTCCGACCTTCCAACCGGATCAATCCCTTCTGCGTCTCAATATCCAGGAGTACCGTCAGGTCCGGCTCACAACCGGCCACCGCCAGCCGGTTGATCGCCAAAACAGTCTCCACATCAAACCCGCGCCCGTACCCCTGATAGGCAGTCGTGGAATCCATGAACCGGTCGCACAACACCCAAACCCCCTTCTCCAGGGCCGGACCAATGACATGACTGACCAATTGGGCCCGACTCGCTTCAAAAAGCAGCAACTCGGTTTCAGGCGAGATCGGCTCCCCGACGGCATCGTGTTGCAGGATTTGCCGGATGGCCTCCCCCGTCGGGGTGCCCCCAGGTTCGCGCGTGACAAGTATATGATGCCCCGCTTCTTCAAGCCGCGCAGCCAGCCGTCGGATCTGGGTCGATTTCCCGCCCCCTTCCGGCCCCTCAAACGTGATGAATTTGCCGCGTGTAGTCATGGTGGCTCCCCAGAATCCAGAAGTCAGAATCCCTTCCTCTTCACTTCTTTTTCAATTTCGGTCCTTGCGGCGTGTCCTGAATCACCCACCCCAAGGCCGCCAATGCGTTCCTGACCCGGTCCGCTTCCGCCCAATTCTTGCCCTGCCGCGCCTGCTGACGTTGCTCCAAAAGCGCGAGAGCCTCCGCTGGCGCCTGTTCCTGCGGTTTGGCCAGGAATCCGAGCACCTTGTCAAACGTCTCAATCAGGGCCATGACCGCCGCCGCCTGCCCGTCCGACACGGCACCGGTATTCATGGCCCGGTTCCCCGCGTGAACCATATCGAAAAGAGCACCGAGCGACTCCGCGATATTCAGATCCTCCGCAAGACCGGCGTCAAACTTCTGCCTCGCCGTCGCCGCCCAGTCCGGCAGTTCGCCACCCCCCGCCGAACCCGCCACTCCCTTCAGCCGGTCCTGGAACTCATCCAGACGCTGAATTGAAGCACGGGCCGCATCCAGGGCGTCGAAGGAAAAATTGAGCGACTGGCGGTAATGACCCGCCATCAGGACGTAACGGCTCTCCCGCCCGGAATAACCCTTCGCCAGCACATCCCTCAACGTGTGGAAATTCCCAAGCGATTTCGACATCTTCCGCCCGTCAACCACCAGGTGGGCGCAGTGCATCCAGTACCGGACAAACGGTTTGCCGCTCGCCGCCTCGCTTTGCGCAATCTCATCCTCGTGGTGGGGGAAGATATTGTCCACCCCCCCGGTATGCAGATCAAAACTCGTCCCCAGGTATTTGGTGGCCATGGCCGAACATTCAATATGCCAACCGGGCCGCCCGCGCCCCCAGGGGGAATCCCAAGCCACATCACCATCCTTTTCATCCCAGGCCTTCCAGAGGGCAAAATCGGCCACATTCTCCTTCTCGTACTCGTCGTGCTGAACCCGGGCCCCAGGCCGCAACCCCGCCATGTCCAGATGGGCCAACTTGCCGTAGGACGGGAAACTGGAAACACTGAAATAGACGGATCCGTCATCCGACGTGTAGGCATGTCCCTTCTCAATCAACACCCGGATCATCGCGATCATTTCCGGAACATGGTCAGTCGCCGCCGGATAACCTTCCGCCAGCTCGATACTCAACGCCCTTAGGTCGGAAAAAAAGGCATCCTTGAACGTCTTCGTGAACACATCCAGCGGCACCCCCGCCTTGATGGCCCCGGCGATGGTCTTGTCGTCCACATCGGTCAGGTTCATGACCTGATGCACCTCGTAGCCGAAATGCTTCAACGCCCGCCGCAACAGGTCTTCAAAAATATAGGCGCGGAAATTGCCGATATGCGCGTAATTATACACCGTCGGCCCGCAAGTATACAACCGGACGCGCTTGCCTTCCAACGGCACGAATTCCTCCAGTTGGTGACTTAGCGTATTGTAGATTCTCATGGTATCAACACTGGCCTCATCACGTCATTCCCGTATCAGCATTCCTTCGAATGCCGCCCCATCTCACTCCCGCACCGACGTTCGTTCCCGTAGCGGCATGCCTTCGAATGCCGCCCTGCCGCCCGCCTTGTCCTATCGGAATCCTAACGGATTCCGCTACATCTTTCTCAGTTCACCGACAGCGGATCACCGGTGACCGTCGCCACAGCCATGACGGCAATCCCCTCCGCCCGCCCGATCGCCCCGAGCCCCTCCATCGTCGTCGCCTTGATCGACACATCGCCAACGGCCACCCCAAGCACCGGGGCCAACCGCTCCCGCATCGCCGCCGCATGGGGCATCACCTTGGGTTTCTGGGCCGTAATCACGGCATCCACATTCACCACCCTGAACCCTTTAGCCGCCACCCGCCCAACCACCTGCCTCAGCAACTCCACGCTGTCGGCATTCTTCCACTTCGGGTCGGTGTTCGGAAAGTGCTGCCCAATGTCGCCATCGGCCACCGCCCCCAGCAGGGCATCCGCCAACGCATGACAAAGCACATCCGCATCGGAATGCCCTTCCAACCCGACATCGCAGGCAATCTCTACCCCGCCCAACACCAGCCGCCGCCCCTCCACGAAGCGATGAATGTCAAATCCTATGCCAGTTCGAATCATGTGAATAGAATCCAGTAGTCAGGAGGCAGAATCCAGAATGGCAGAAGTATAGCCGCCAAGCAAACGACTCACGTCCTCCACATCTCCCAATTTGCAGGCTCTCTCTTCATGCCGACTCCTGACTCCTGTCTCCTGTCTCCTGTCTCCTGACTTCTGAATGCTTCTCCTTCGGCACGTTCAACTTGATATGCAATTCCCGCAACTGCTTCTCGGTCACCGTGTTCGGCGCATTCATCATCAAGTCCTGCGCCTTCTGGTTCATCGGGAACGCAATCACCTCGCGGATATTGCTCTCCCCGGCCA
>CAZHRU010000117.1:0-6648 GCA_964535015.1 uncultured Verrucomicrobiota bacterium
GCACCCTTGGCCTGGTACAGGTCGGGTTTCCCCGCCTCGAACCGGGCAGCGGTTGCGCGTTCGTTCGCTGGCGGCTCGGCGGACCAAGCCGTCCTTGGGAGGGAGGCGAGAGCCAACCCTGAAAGCAGAAGCGCCAGATAGTGCGCGGATACAGGGCGCACCGAAACCGATAACTCATGAGGCTCTTGCAGAACCCCAGCCAGAACGGTCGGGACGGAGCCCGACCCTCCAGAAAGCGGCCTGCATTCGACTATGGAGGGACGACCTCCGTGTCGTCCGTGGAGGTTCTGCAAGAACCTCTCATGAATACGCGTTTTGCAGACCATTGCTATTTCCTCGTCTTCCAGACCCAGATAAGACCATTTCTTGGCGTTCATTGTATCAGTTCTTCTCCCGGATCGAAGCGCCCGCCGGTTCGAGCAGGTCCTTCCATCGCTCGCGCAAGGCGGCGATCTCGGCCTCCTGCTCCGGCGAGAAATGCCCCTGGATCTGGCCGTAGGTGTCGAGCCACAGGGCCAGACGGGCTCGTTCATCGGCGGTCATGGCCTCGCCCTCGGGGGCGGTGAACAGGTCCCAGAGCGGGCTGATCGTCGCCATGCAGCGGCCCACCGGCGAGGCGGCGGCGATATCCTGCTCGCGCAGCAGGGTCCGCAGGCACTTGTCCTTGCCGCCGTGGTCGGCCAGGGTCACCCAGATCCGCGGCACGTTGGGGATGGAGATGAAGTACTGGCCGTTGCCGCGACCGTCGCCCAGTTCCCAGGCCTTGGTGTAGTCGGTCTGCAATGCGGCCAGTTTCGGATCGTTGGCGGCGGCCAGGCGATCCAGCATGGGTTTCATCAGGCGGTCGAAGCGGTAAGGCCAGGAGCCCTCCACGTCCGGCCGTATCCGGGACGGTGCCCGTTGGCTGGCGTAAGGCCAGGCGTTGGGCGGGGCCTGGTTGCGGGGTTCGTGGCAGCCGACGCAGGACAGGGTCTGGCCTCCTTGCAGGTAGGTGGCCGAGCGCATGGTCTGGATGGCCCGGCCATCGGCGCCCAGAACCTGGAAGAAGAGATTGACCCCGGCCGGGGCGACGAAATAGGCCGACCCGTCCTCGTCGATCGGCACCGTGCCCAGCACGAACTTGCCGGCGTCGTAGGAAGTGAGTCCAAGGGCCGGAACGCCCCACATGGGCTGGACCTTGGGCGGTACGCCGACGATGCGCAGCCGCTTGGCCGCGCCGCGCGGGATGCCGGTCAGGCCCTGATACACGTCCGAGATCAGGAAGCGGCCGCTGGGGACCGGATCGTCGCTGGGCGGCAGTTCGGCCCGTTCGGGCGGCGGTTGGCGTGGCACCCAGGGGACGGGCGTGGTGGAGCAGATCGCCGGGTCGCGATGCAGCAGTTCGCGGTTGCCGAAGGCGTCGTAGTAGTACAGGCCGAGATCGGCGTAGGCATCGGCCGGCAGGTTATAGGAAACGTTGTTGATATACAGGGGTCGGGGGCTCCAGGCACACAGGTAGACTTCGCGGGACAGGGGCCAGGGGGCCTGGTAGTAGGTGCGGGGGAAGCCGTCAATCTCCGGGCAGCAGACCTCGGGAGTCAAGGAGGTGAGCGGTGCCGGTCCGTCGACATCCACCGCCGGATCGAGCAGGAGAAGCGGACCTCCGGTCTGCCCGTGGTGGGGACTGCCGGTGAAGACGATAGCGCGCGAACCGGGCACCGGACGGGCCTCGAAGGCGCAATAGGGCGAACGGGTATGGTTGCCGAAGACGATCGAGGGATTGGTGCCGTCCGGGTTGCAGGACCACAGGTTCATGGCGATGCGGGCGTCCCGGTCCACGTAGTCCCAGCGCGCGTAGAGGATCCGGCCGTCGTGGTCGAGGGCGGTGTACCATTCCGGGGTCTCGAAAGGCGAGAGGGTGCGCAGACGGGACCCATCGCCGGCCATGCGATGGAGGGTCTGGCCGCGGACCGCTTCGCCGCCGCAGCGGATGAAGGAATCCGGCAGTGTTTCCTTCGTGGTCCGGCGGGCGGTCTCCTGGGTGACCTGCACGAAGGTGCCGCGCCGGGTGCTCATGAACACGATGTCGCCGCCAGGCAGGTAGGAGGCCTGCATGTCATCGTAGCGGCCGTGGGTGAGTTGGCGGATCGCGCCGTTGGCCAGGTCCAGTTCATGCAGGTGATAGAAGGAGGCTTCGGGCAACTGTTCCTTGACGGTCTTCTTCGCCTTGAGCACCTCCGGGAAATGCTGGGCATAGGCGAACAGGACCCGCCGGCCGTCGTACGACAACTCCAGGCCCTGGATGTCGCCGGCGGGCAGGTCGGGGGTGAGATGGCGCAGGGTTGGTGTGCCGGAACGCAGGCCCTCCAGAGACCAGATCCCTCCGCCGGGGGAAGAGTACCAGCCGTGGAACTGCTGATGCATGCAGGTGATCTGCTGGGGACGGCGCTTGAGGAAAAGGATGCGATCGCATGACGCCAGAAGCGGTTGGCCGAGGGCCAGAGCGCGCACGCTGCGGCGTGCCGCGTAGTAGAGCGGCAGGCGTCCGGCCAGCGGCGTATCGGCCGGCAGTGCGGACCAGCGTTGACCGATTCCGGCCAGTTCGGCGCGAGTCTTGGTCGTATCCACCCCTTGACCATCTAGTGCGGTGGCCAGGGCCAGGCCGCGGGTGATGGTCTCGGCCACCGGGACCAGAACCAGGGGATAGGCCTGGTTGGCCTCGGCGTCGGCCGGCAAAGACGGGTCCGGCTTGCGCCATTTCGCAAAACTGCTCTGGTCGGCCCGGCCAGACCGGGCCAGGTTCTTCGTGGGATCCGCAACGCCATAGACCTCGACTTCGCTCAGGCGCATGCGGTCGCGCCATTCGCCGGCCCAAACTCGCACCCACCGCGCCGGGCGCCCTCCCATCTTCACCACCAGATGACTGTTGGTCCATTGCGGGCCGCGCATGAAGTGCACCTGTTGAAAGCCTTCCCGCGTGGACCCCACCGTCACCTTGAACGCGACGCCCTTGTCGCGGTTGGGCTTGGGATTGAAGATCTCGATCCGGTCCAGCGCCGTCTCCGTTCCGAGGTCCACCTCCCACCAGGCCCACTGTTCCAGAAGCGTCTGTTGTTCCGGTTGGCCGCTCTTGACGCCATCAATGATGGCCGCAGCGTCCTGCCGCGCCAGGGCGCCCATGTTCTCCGGCGACAACCGGGCCTGGATGATCCAGTCTTTCTCGATCTGGGCGTCGGTCCAGACCGGCACGCTCTCGGCGGCGGTCAAGAGCAACGGCGCTGCAGTAAGTGTCAGGACGAACAGGTGAGACATGTTCATGGTTTGGACTCCTGTGAGGACCTTTGCGCCTTGTAACAGACCACCGCTTTCGTGCCGCGGGTGACCAGAGAGTCACCGGCCACCGCGAGCGATGTGCCGCCCTTGAGATTGTCCACTGCAAGCGGACCGGCCAGCCGTTTCCCATTCTCAGCGGCGAACAACCGCACCTGGTTTCCGTTGAGCACGCAGACCACGCCGGAACCCACGGTCACGGAGGTGAAACTCCACTGTCCGCCACCCGGACTCCACTCCGGGTCGGTCGTTTCCCAGACTACCGCGCCGGTCGTGGCCTCAGCACAGATCAGAGCGCCGATGGTCGCCAACTTCTTCGCCTTCTCTGCCGGCTTTCCGGCAGGTTCAAGTTCGTCTGGCGTTTCCCCGTTCGACGGGTTCGCCGCCGGCGCCGACACCGACCGTGTCCCGCAGGCATAGACGCGGCCGTCCAGGACGGCCGGATTGCCGCTGCCGTTCTCAATCTGGAGCTCGGCGACTCGTACCGGTCCGGCGCTACTCAAGCGGTAGATGAGCAGGCCCTTGCCGCCCATCACCGCACAGTGCTCACCTTCCACCGCCGGAGTGCCCCAACCGTGGGACAAACCCTTCCACAGTAGTTTGCCGCCGGACGGGTCGTAACCGGCGCGGCCGGCGACAAGCGTCCAGCCGCCGCCGTGCCGCCACGCCACTGGAGAGGACCAGGACTGGCCGGCGATCTCGGCGGACCACTTCACGGCGCCGGACTCCAGATCGCACGCATACAGGCGCTGGCTCTGCTTCCCGCTGATGAACACCGCAAGACCCTCATAGATCAACGCCGAGGAATGCAGGTTGCAGATCACGTCCGTGTACTTCGCGCACGGCTGCGCCTCCTCGTTGCGCCGCCACAGTTCCTTGCCGGTCGTGGCATCCAGGCAGAAGCATTCGCCGGCGCCCCCGACGGCGACCACCTTGCCGGCGGCGACCGCCAAGGTGGCCGAACAGCCCCAGCGCCAGGACCGGCCGGGCATTTCGGTTTTCCACAGGGTCTTACCGCTGGTGAGGTCCAGGCAGATCACCGTGTCGCGCACCCGGTCCGGAATCCTCGCGCGCCCTTCCTGCAGTGAGTTGGTGTCCGGCCAGTTGACGTAGAGGTACACCTTGCCATTGCAGACGACCGGACTGCCCTGGCCGACTACGCAGGCGTTCTGATGACCGTATCCGCTGGGCAAGGCCTCGCTGCGCCAAACTTCAGTCAACGTGGCGCCCGCGGCCAAATCCGCCAGGACCTTCGCATTGGCCGCCGCGCCGGAGCGTTGCGGTCCGCCGCGCCACTGGGGCCAACCGTCGCCACCGGCGGGCAGCGCCGGACTGTCCTGCGCCGATACACTGCCGCCCGCTGACACAGTCAGCGCCAGGAAAGATGCCGCGATCCGTCTTCGCCACATACGCGCCTTACATGCACACATCAGAGGTCTCCTCTAAGATCATCGTGTTCCTGCCGCCGGCGTTGCAGGAACTCCGCGGTCGCGCGCAGGTCCCAGCAGGCAAGGCCCATGCAATACATGTCCAATCGGGCGAAGTACCGGCCGTCGGCAATCGCGGCGGGCGCCCAATCGGCCCCCAGGGTGGTGGACGGCTTGGAAAGCAGTTCGAAGGCTCCGGGCACGGCCCGCCAGACCATCTTGTAATGCTGATCCAGGATCAGCCCATCGGCAGCGAGCATCTCGGGGCCCGGGGTAGGGCGTTGGACCCCGACCACCGCGCCGGTCGGCAGATGCATGCACCACAGACCAATGGCTGGTTTTCCGTCGGGATCCTTTACCTTCTCGCGTCCGTCAATAAACCTGCCGATGGCGTACAGATGGTCCCCATAAATGACCGGGCCGTCCATGTAACCGGCGCTTGCCCATGGGAGGGTCCAGATCTGTTCCGCCTTCTCGGGCGTGATGCCGTAGCACCGCAACAGTCCTCCACCCTCCGCGACCGCGAAATCCTGGTTGGCCACGCGGATGCTGAGAGGACGTTTATCGCTATCGCTCAAGGTCCAGAGAACCTTGCCGGTTTTGGGTTCCAACGCCGCGTTGGGGGACAGGAAATAGGTCTTGCCTCCATGGACCCACAACTGGCGCGGAGATGCGCCCGGCGCCTTCCAGAGCACCTTGCCCGTCGCCACCTCCAGCCCCAACGCGCCCTCGCCTTTCCCCCTCGGCCCCAAAACCATCACCACCCCATCCGCGGCGAGAGGCGAAACTGGATTGACCGGTTGAAGGTGCAGTTTTCCCGGTTCGTCGCGCAGTTGCTTGAAGTTCTTCTCGCTCGCGGCGAATGTGTCCGCGTGGGACCAGCGCATGACGCCGGTGGCGGCGTCCAAGGCATAGATCATGTACATCGCGCTCTGAACCACCACCACGCCATCGGCGACACAGGGAGTCGTGTGGTTGGCAACATCCATGGTGAAACCAACCCCCGGCCAGGAAGCCCGCCACAACGTGCGGCCGGTCGTTGCGTCCAGACACAACACGCGATCGAGGGATTTTACACCGCGCAGCCGCTTATGATCGTGTTCGCGTTGGTCTGACCATGGACAGAGCACTTTGCCACTGCGCACGGGGCCTTGGTACGGCATGCTCGGCGTCCACATTGCGGCCGGGTCGGCGAGGGGGGGCACTTCGCTCAGGACCGAAACGCCATCCTCACGCTTGGTCCAGGCCACGTGCGGCGGCGCGTTTGTTTGCTCGGGGGCGGCGTTGGTGGTGGCAGCCTCCATGGGCACCTTGACCTGACAGGTGTAGTAGGCGTAGACCCTGCCGTCGCCCACCGCCACGCCGCCATAACTGCCTTGTCCCCTTTCGGCTCCAAAATACTGGCTCCCCCAGGCGCCCGGCACGTAGTTCTCCTCGCTCTTCCAGACCAGTTTCGCATCGGCGAACGACCGCACCAGTTCGCGACCGCAATCCACCGCCGCGCCGCTGCCATAGGGGCCACGGTGACAGGGATAGTCGCGGCCGGCGGCGATGACATTCTCCTGGTCCAGGTCGGCTTTGGTCCGCAACCGGCCACTGAGGTTGCCGGAACGCTCACGCCGGGCCGCGGAACCCGCGCGGGGGTCTTTGGCCATCAGGTGCCCGGTGTAGGTTCCGGTGATCCTGCCGTCCTTGATCTGGCCGGTGAGGGTGAACTGCATCTCCTGGCAGAAGTGATCGCCGCGGACGTCGCCGACCAGCCGGTCACCTTCCCGGCGCAATCCCTCCGCCACCAGGCCGTAAGGGAGGTTGGTCTGCGCGTGGAGGTCTTGGACCCAACCGGTGGTGAAGCGGCCTTCCTCGGTGCCGTGGATGAACAGGGAGATGGGCCTGCCTTCGCCCTGCGCCTGTT
>CAZHRU010000118.1:0-6509 GCA_964535015.1 uncultured Verrucomicrobiota bacterium
GCGGCGCGGCCTTGACGCCCTCGTTTGCTTCGCCCGCAAGTCGTGACACTCGAAGTGCACGGTCACAAGGCGCGGACGAGGGTGTCGCGGAACATGGTCAGACCGGTGTCCAGACTGAAACCGGCGGCGCCGCGCCCCAGGGCCTTGCGGGCCGGATAGGGCGTCACGCAAAACCGCCGGGATGCCGGAGCCAGCGCGGCAGGTGTCGGATCAAGGTTGCCGGTTCCAGACAAGAGGATCGCAGACGGGCCATGGGGACCCACTGGAAATGGATCCAGTCCTCGGCCGCGGGTGGCGCGCGGTCCGGCTTCAGACCCGGAATCCACAACTCGAACACCAGGTTGACCTCGGCATGCCACACACCCTTCTGGCGGAAGGAATGCTCGACGCACCCCAGAAACCGACCGGCCACAGCCCTGCGCCCCAACTCCTCGCGGATCTCCCTCTCGAGCGCTTCCCGGGCCGCTTCGCGGAACTCGACATGCCCGCCGGGCAGGTAGGTGTTCGACGCGCCAACGGACTGGCAGAGCAGCAACTGCCCCTTTGTCACGCACACCCCGCGGGCGAGAATCTCGATCGAGGGTTGGTCCGGTTTCATAAAACTCTCACTCTGAAAAGGCGAAAAACATGCCATCCTGAGCAGTTACGAAAAAAGTTCACGCCAAGTGTAGGTTTTCGGGGTCGAACTGCATATTCCCTGGTAGGTGCAACCCTACCGTCAACGAAAACCCCGCGCATCGCCTCTCTGGCAGTGCCTGTCCCGGCACTTCCGCGCCTTTCTCGGCGTATATGAACAGCGTTTTCAGTCCCGTTACGGTTTCCTGCGCCCCATCATCCCTGAGGTCGTGGGTAAGTTCCTTGACTGTGGCGACCTCGAACAGGGTTTCGCCCGTGTGCGCTGTGACCACTGCCAACACGAATACCTGCTGGCTTTTTCCTGCAAGGGGCGCTGGTTCTGCCCGTCCTGCCACCAGAAGAAGGTTCAGCTCTTCGGCGCGCTGCTGACCGAGACGATTCTGTTCCCCGTGCCGCACCGCCATTGCACGTTTGGCATCCCCAAGATGCTACGCCCGTATTTCCGCTTCAATCGCGCCCTGCTCAAGGATTACTGCCGTATCGCCCACGAAAGTCTGTTGGAATACATGCAGACCGCCTTGAACCAACCCGACGGCCTTCCCGGAATCGTCATGTGTATTCACACGTTTGGCGAATACCTTGATTTTCACCCGCATCTGCACGCCCTGGTGGCCGACGGTCTGTTTACCCGCGACGGCCTGTTTCATGTCATGCCGGAAGTAGACATCCAGTCCCTGGAAGAGCTATTCCGGGCGCGGATTATCACGTTCCTGGTGGAGAAGGGGCTCTTGCCGCCCGCGCGCGCGGAAATGCTGCGTGGCTGGGTGCATTCCGGCTTCAACGTCTACCGCAGCCGGCGGGTGGCTCCCGAGGAACGCGCCGATCTGGAGCGCCTGGCTCAGTACATCATCCGCAACCCCTTTTCCGCCGAAAAGATGCAGGTCACGGAGGCCAACAAGGCCAACCCCGACGGCTCCATCATCTACCACTCCGGCATGAACCCCAAGATCCAGCGCAACTTTGAGGCTTCACCCCCTGCGAGTTTATCGCCGCCATCACCCAGCACATCCCGGACAAGAGCTTCCAGCTTGTCCGCTACTACGGCTGGTATTCAAATAAGATGCGCGGCCAGCGCGACAAACAGGCCGCCGAAGACGCCGCAGTCGCGGGTCAGGCCGTGCAGATCATCGACGTTTCCGAGCATAAGCCGCGCCGCATCCCTTCCGCGAAATGGCGCGAACTCATCAAGAAGGTGTGGGAAGCCGATCCGCTCCTCTGCCCGCGCCGCGGGTGATCCGCTCGGTCAGATCGCGCCACCGCGCCTCAAGATCATCGGTTGCTCCGGGCAGGCCGACCACGATCAGTTCGGGTTCGTCGCACGGTGCTTCGAGACTGCGCAGGCGCAAGCCGCGTGTCTCAAGCCAGGCCGCCGCCGCTTGATCCAGGCCCCAGGCCACGGCGTGACCGGATAGCGCGGGCAACACGGCCGGGTCGGAAAGATGGAAGGTCAGACGGCCACCGGCGGGCGCCGCGTCCTCCATGCTGGCCGCCAAGACGTACTCGCCCGGCGGTCCTTCGATCCGCAGTTCCGTGGCCAGGACAGGCACCGCCAGCGGACTATGGCCGTCCGCTCCGGCAGCGGGAATACGGATCGTGGCCACCTGTTCCCATGCCACGCCCTCCGGCCCGCGGATGCGCAGGGTGGCCGGATACTCGCCGGGTGGCAGGACATCCTCTGTGGCCAGCACGGCCTCCACCTGAAACGGGCGGCCGCGGTAGGCGTGCAGGGGTCGTACGAACAGGCACCAGCGCAAGGGCGACCAGCCGTCGCGGACCGCATCGAAGGCGGCCGGCTTCCATTCGCGCCAGAAGGTCCACAACCCCTCGCCGGTCATGCCATGGTCGAGCATCCCGGTCAGGTGTAGCCGCAGAACCTGGGATTGGCGCAAACCAGGTCGAAGAGGTGGGATCGCTGCCGGGAGTGAAAGCGCTGGCTGTCCCGCAGCATGTCCTCCGCGAAGGGATAGACACCGGTGAACCCCCACCGCTTCCAGTCGGCTTCCAGCTTCTCGCTCTGGACCCGCAGCATGACGGCATCCTCGATGTCGGGCCGGGCGCCCGCCTGCCGGAAGCCACGCCACTCCCGGATCACGTCCATCAGGCTGCCGATGCCGTATTCGGAGAGAAAGACCGGTTTGGTCTCGCGTCCGAGGCGGCGGATCAGGTCCGCCGCCGCCGGACTCTGGGGGAAGCCGGTGTAGGTGTGGGCGTCGCCGGCACTCTGGAAGTACCCCATGGCCAGATCCATATCCGGGGACTTGGTCGGCGAAGGCGGCGCGCCGGGAGCCTCGATCCCCCAGACGTGCTCCCACTCGCGGCTCCCCGGATTGCAGACCGAACCGATGCCGGGTTGTGCGTCCCAGCGGCCGCTCGACAGCAGGACCAGGCGGGTCGGGTCCGCCGCCCGCACCAGGGGCAGACAACCCGCGGCGTGTCGGAAGACCGGGCCATCGCACGTCTCGTTGAGCAATCCCCAGATGGTGACGCTGGGATGGTTGCGGTCGCGCAGGATCATGGCGCGGGTGTTGCGGTCGAACCGCTCGCCCAGCGCCGGGGAGTCCTCCATGCCCCAACCCGCGAAACTCTCCTCATAGACCATCAGCCCGATCTCGTCGCAGAAGTCGAGTTGCGCCGGATAGGCCACTCCCGCGATGAACCGAACCATGTTGAAGCCCGCGGCCTTGGCGAAGAGCAGATCCCGCCGCACGTGATCCGGCAACACCGCCACCTGCTGACCGATCGGCATGTGATTACCGGTATGCGTGCTCTTGACGAAGATGCGCCGTCCGTTGAGATGAAACCAGCCGTTGATCACCTGGAACCACCGGAAACCGCAGCGCACCGAGAACCGATGGGCACACCCGCCGGCATGCAGGTTAGCGGTCACGCGGTAAAGGAACGGGTCATCGAGGTTCCAGAACCGGGGTTGCGGCACGGTCAGGACCAGTTCGTGTTCCGACAGGCCGGGCGCCAGCGAGACGTCGAGATCCGCAGCGGCCACCGGCTCGCCGGCGGTCGCGGGCGCCGTTTCAAGCCGCAGGCTGCCACGCGTTTCCGCCGATCCGTCGTTGCGCACGCTGACGGTGACCGCGACCTGGCCGGAGGCGGCATCGGGCCGCGCGAACAGGTCGGCGATCCGAACCGCGGGCACGATGGCCAACTCGACCGGATACATGATGCCGCCGGTGTTGAACGAACTGCCGCAGCGTGGCGGCATGCTCTTGTTGCGGTGCGGCGTTTCCTGGAGCCGGTAGCCGTCAATACGTTCGTTGGTTGGATTCAGGACCCGAACGGCCAGCAGGTTCCCGGCGCCGGCAACGACGGACTTGGTGATGTCCAACTCGAACGGCGTCTCGCCGCCTTCGCATCCGCCAACCGGCTGTCCATTGACCCAGACTTCAGCGAGGTAGTCCACGGAGCCGAACCGGATCACTACGCGCTGGTCAGGCTCCACCGGACACGGCAGCGAGAAGGTGCGCCAGTACCAGGCGATGCCATGATAGCCGGGAAACACCTGTTGGATGATCCCGGGCGCCGGGGCCGGCACGGCCTCAGCCCGGATCGCGCCGAACCAGCGTTCCTGCCGGCCAATGTTGCCCGGGTCCGTCGTTATCTTCCACTCGCCGTTCAGCGTCTGAACCTTCAATGTCGGCTCCTTCCGAATCGCCAGCAGATGATCGCCACGCCGCAGGTCCACCTGCACGATGTGGTCCGCGCAGGCGGGCAGTCGCCGCGAGGATGAAGCGTTCTTCATCCCAGCAGCCCCTCCAAGTTGTCGCGCGTCAGCAACGCCGCGTCCCGTGGCCGCTCCAGAAAAGGGCTGACATCGTCGCGGACTGCCTGCAAGTCCATGGCCCGCAGCCGCTCCCGCACCAGTTCCTTCCATGATGTCGCGTTGAGACGGTCGGCCCCTTGCGTCTGGTTCAACGCCTCCTGCAACAGCGGCAGGTTCGGGACCACCGGCGGACGTTGCGAGAGATACCACAGGACATCGTACCAGTCCCGCCCTTTGGCGTATTTGCGGGTGATGGCGGCATGCAGTTTCCCGGCCAGGAGCGATGGCAGGTCGTAGTGCTGCAGCAGGAAGGTCACGTAACGCGTGACGATCCGCCGCTCGCAGTGCGCCCCCGCCGGCGGTCGCGTATCGATCTCCACTTTGATGGCCAGCTTCTCGGCCGGCATGGCCGACAAACCCGCCTCATACAAGACTCCGGCCACGCGCACCCAGCCCGTATGCACGATCTTGCGGTCATTCCAGGTCACCTCCGGCTCGAAACCGGCCAGCGTCAGATCCCGCTTGACCTTGGCCATCCATTCCCTCCCCGCATAGCCATCGTCGGATACAAGCGAGAAGTCGAGGTCTTCGGAGAATCGCGGCAGGCCGTGCAGGAAGCGCAGAGCCGTTCCGCCGACAAAGGCCAGCGGCCGGAACGCCTCGCTTTCGTGGAACGACCGCAACACAAAAGCCTGGAGGTATTCCCTGAGCCGGTTCAGACCTTGAGCCGGATCCGGCGCTCCACGAACCAGGGCCAGGGCTTCCTCTTTCACAGCGCCTCCGTTCCTTCCTCGGCGGTGGCCGCCCACTGAAGCCACCGTTGCACCGCCCGGTCCAGACGCGGGCTCCGGAACCGTTGCGCGTAGAGCGTGAGCCGCTCCACGCCAACCCGCGCCACGTGCTGGTACCGCATCTCCTCGATCCGTTCCGCCGTCCACTCGCCCGCGCTCAGGTGCCAGTGGTCCAACAGGGCCTTTTCGGGCTCGGCTACAAAAACCTCCTGGCCCGCGACGGCGACCGCCGAAAATCCGAAGAAACATGCCTGCTTGATGTTGCGGTAGTCGAAGACGCCGAAGGGATTTTCGAAGCGGCGCGGAACCCGCGGCGTGACGCTGGTGAACCTGACGACTCGCTCCGGAATCAGGTCGTGGTGCCCCAGCGCCCACAACCCGCTGAGGTAGGACGGCTGGTACAATCGGTTGGCCAGCGCCGCGGAGTTCAACGTTGCTCGTCGATACGCATCGGCGAGCGTATACATTCCGCGCCGCAGTCCGATCACCTTGCCCTGCTTCATCCAGCGTGAGAGCTGTACGCGGATCGCGTCCCGCCGATCGTCAAACGCCTGACCCAGCAGTGCGATATCGAAGCACGGCAGATCCCCGACAATCCTCACAAGATCGCTATAATTCATATACGACAAATAACATCTCTGTTATCTATTGTAAATAGATTTCTTGTGCGCCGTAATCCTCGACCGAACTTCACGCCCATTCACTTCCTCCCGACCGTCACATGGACCGCGCCGACCGTCGCCGGCCGGCCCATGCCCATCAGCGGTCCGACCGAGGCGTTGTAGCGATTGTTCACGGGGTTCATGCCGTCAATGCGTTCGTAGGGCGGGTCGACTTTTGCTCCGGCCATGTCGGCGTAGGCGTTGCCGACCCATTCCCGCGCAAGTTCCGGATGCTTGCGGTTCAGGGCCGCGGCCACGCCCAGGCTCATGTAGTACCAGTAACCGCCGTCCTGGTAGGCGTTGTAGCCGTAGGCCAGGTTCTCCCAGTGTTTGCCGTCGCGCATGTCCGGCCACACATGCCGGCCCGGCGCAACATCATCCGCCTTGCGGGCCATGCGGACCGTGCCCCGAAACGGGGCCGACATGTGGAACAAATCCGCCGCGCCGCCGGCCACCTTGTCGGCCACGTACCGGGCCGCGAACCAGTCCGAGGCCGCGTCGGCCTGGTCGTCGGTCAGGATGCCGGACCACACGGCGTATCCGGTGATGTCGGGCGACGCCATGGTCGGCGCCATCGGCCCGACACCCCACGGCAGGAACCCGGCGGGGTTGAACTGGGCGCGGATCGCGTCGCGCATGGCGTTG
>CAZHRU010000119.1:0-6441 GCA_964535015.1 uncultured Verrucomicrobiota bacterium
TTTCCCTTCCTTTCCTTCATTCACAGGCTTATCCTGTCGCGAGGGTGGTGAATCTGAATTAATTGGGCGACTATAATGATCACTCATTGATGAGACAGCACACTAGCGACCAGGCAGTCTGCTTTCCCGGTGGATATCCGCCGTCTGGGTGGCAATCGAGACGGGAGACGACCCCGCCTTTTGAACCATCGGATCCCTGAACATGAAGAAGACCGCACCCAGGAGACAGCATCCGGCCCAGAGATAATTCCACGACCAGGCCTGTCGCATGTAGAAGACGGCAAAGGGCACGAAAACGGACAACGTGATGACCTCCTGCATGATTTTCAGTTGCGGCAGCGACAGGGTACTGTATCCAATCCGGTTTGCCGGCACCTGGAACAGGTATTCGAAAAATGCCACTCCCCAACTCACCAACGCGGCAATTATCCACGGCTTGCTTCCCAGGTTCTTCAGGTGCGCGTACCACGCAAATGTCATGAAGGCGTTTGAAATGACAAGCAATATGACCGTTCGAAAAACGACATTCATACCTCACTCCTTCCCCTTGAAACCGGTCAATCTAGCATGATCACCACGATGATTTCGAGCATGTCCTTGCCTGACAGCATGTCCTTGCCTGAGGAAGTTTAGAGTCACATCGCAACAAATAACACATGCGGAAAGCGTGATGGAATAGTGCAAGAAGGTCGCTGTCCCCGTTGGCCCAATAACGAATAACGCAATAACTCGGGCGTCCCCCATGGGACGCCAGTGAACTTATTCAACCCAGGGCCGCAAACGGATTGGAATTGAACTGGGGTCTGGAAGGCGGCCGTGGGCCGCCAGGCCCGCCACGCCGGTCCACGGATTTCCCGCCTCCCGTCGATCCCCCGCCGGGCACCCCCTTCCCCTTCGCGCTCAAGGCAATGCGCTTGCGGGGAATGTCCACGTCGATGACCCACACCTTGATCCGGTCGCCCGCCTGCACCACCTCGGCGGGATCGGTGATATACCGGTCCGAAAGCGCGGACACATGGACCAGACCGTCCTGATGCACGCCGACGTCAACAAACGCCCCGAACGCCGTCACATTGGTGACAATCCCCATCAACTCCATGCCGGGCTTCAGATCCTCCATCGTGTTGACGTCATCCCTGAAACACGGCGCCTCAAAGGTTTCCCGGGGATCCCGTCCGGGTTTCTTGAGTTCGGCGATGATATCCCTCAACGTGGGTTCCCCCACTTCGGCGCTGACATACTTCCGGATCTCGATCTTATCGGCCAGATCCTTGTTCCCCACGAGGTCTTTCAAAGCCACCCCGAGGTCTTTCGCCATCTTCGCCACCAGCGCATACCGCTCCGGATGGACCGCCGAGGCATCGAGGGGATGATCGCCCTGGCGCAGCCGCAGGAATCCCGCGGCCTGCTCAAACGCTTTCGGCCCCAGACTGGGCACCTTGAGCAGACCCGCACGGCTCGTGAAGGCCCCGCTCTTGTCCCGGTAGGCCACAATCTTCTTTGCCAGACTGTTACCCACCCCGGACACCCGCGCCAACAGAAAGGCACTCGCGGTGTTCAGCTCAACGCCGACGTGGTTGACGCAACTGACCACCACATCCTCCAGTTTCTGGGAGATCAGGGGCTGGTAGACATCATGCTGGTACTGACCCACACCGATGGATTTGGGATCGATCTTGACCAATTCGGCCAAAGGATCCTGCAGCCGGCGCCCGATGGAAATCGCCCCCCGAACGGTCACGTCAAGATCCGGGAACTCATCCCGCGCGACCTCGGAAGCGCTGTAAATGCTCGCGCCGGACTCATTCACCTGGATCACCATCACGTTCTTGATGTTGGCCTTCTTGAGCGTGTCCCGGATAAACGCCTCCGTTTCGCGACCGGCTGTGCCGTTGCCGACCGCGATGGCGGCCGGCTGGTGCTTCGCGATCAACTTCGCCAGGTCAATGCGCGCCTCCATTTCGGCCCGGTCCCCCTGGCTGAGATACAAGGTGGTGTTCGCCAGGAATTTGCCGGTGCCATCCAGCGCCGCCACCTTGCAGCCCGTCCGGATCCCGGGATCCACGGCGATCACCGGACGCCCCCCCAGCGGTGCGGCCAGAAGCAGGTTGCGCAGGTTCTTCGCAAAAATCTCGACGGCCGCCCGGTCGGCCTTCATCTTCAAGTCGACCGAAACATCCGTCTCCACACTGGGCGAAATGAGCCGCTTATAACTGTCCTCGATGGCGGTCCGCAGATGAACGGCAAACGGGGACCGGTCATTCACCTTCATCATCTCCCCCATCCGCTTCAGTACGGGGTCGGCATCCACCGAGAAGGATCGCTTCAACACCCCCTCGTTCTCGCCCCGGCGGATGGCCAGATAGCGGTGCGACGGGATGTCCGCGGCCTTTTCCTTGAAGTCATAATACTGCTCGAACTTGGTCGGTTGCTGGGTGGCCTCCTTGACGGCCTCGGACACCACCACGCCGTTGGCGGCGAACCACTGGCGGGTGAAGGCCCTGATCTCGGCATTCTCGGAGACTGTTTCCGCCACGATATCACGCGCACCGGACAAGGCCTCCTCGCCCGACGCCACCTTTTTTTCCGCATTCACAAAAGCCTTGGCCGCCTCGTCGGCGCTTCCCGAGACCGGTTGCTGGAGGATCAGGTCGGCCAGGGCCTCCAGTCCCTTCTCCCTGGCGATCATGGCGCGCGTCCGTCGTTTCGGCTTGAAGGGCAGGTAAAGATCCTCGAGCGCATTCTTGGTGGTGCAGGCGAGGATCTTCGCCTTCAGGTCATCCGTCAGTTTGCCCTGCTGCCCGATGGAGTCCAGAATCGTGGTGCGGCGCTCCTCCAGATCCTTGTAGTACTCGAGGCGTTCCTGAATCTTCCCGATCTGGACTTCATCCAGGTTCCCGGTGACTTCCTTGCGGTAGCGGGCAATAAAGGGGATCGTACTCCCTTCAAAGAGCAATTTGGCCACCGCGAGCACCTGGCGGGGCGCGATGTTGAGTTCGGTGGAAAGGCGGGGAATAAACGAGGCATCCAGCGATTCGTTGGCGTTAATTTCAGCAACCATACAGGTCTCCCAAAAAAGGAAGGCATTTTACAGATTCAGGGCAGGAAGAAAGCAAATAATCACCGCAGGGATAACAAGACCAGGACGGTGGCATAGATAAAGCCCCACTCCCGCTCCGGCGTAAACAGTTATTGTGTCATAGGATAAGGGAGATCAGAGGAGAATCAAACGTGCGCGGTTTCTCAAGAGACAGCCAATCTTTTTCTCTTTTTGGCAGTATCTCATCAGTTCGTTTTGCTTGGTGTCCGAATAGGCGCCAGAGTGGGTACGGAACAGATGGCCTGGTGTCCCGCAGGATTCGAGCAGACGCGAAGTACGGCTTGGATCAACCCAGACTGCCCGGCGCTCATGATAATCAAACTTGAATTGAGCCCCACCGGGAACTATGATTTCAAGCAGTAGCATGCATATCCGGATGAGGCGGACCGATGAACTTGACGACTCTGGCTACAGGATGGGTGCCTCGACTGAGCGCCGCAGGGTTGCTCCTCCTGATCACCGTTGGCTGGACCCCGCTTGCCGTCACCAATGACCCGCTTGTCCGCATGCCCGGCACCCAGCCCGGCCAGGTGGTTGATCTCGAATCGGACAAACAGTGCCTGAGTTGCCATGGCGGATTCGAGATGGATCACTGGAAGGGCTCCATGATGGGCCAAGCCTCGCGCGATCCAATCTTCTGGGCCGCCACCACCGTAGCCGCCCAGGACTCCGTCTGGGCACTGGGCAATCCCAACGCCGCCGATCTCTGCCTGCGCTGCCACTTCCCGCAGGGTTGGCTCGACAAACGCTCCGACCCCCCGAACGCCTCGCTGATGCGCGGCGAGGACTACGAGGGGGTGAGTTGCAAGATCTGCCATTACCTCTACAACCCACACTTCAAAATCGACAACACAGGCGGACGCGAGGGCACCAACTGGGTAAACTACTGGGACGAGGCCGGATCCCTGTCCGCCCCGGCCGCCGCCGCTACCTACGCCGCTGATGCCGCCGCGGCCACCCAGATGACCTTTTTCAACGGGAACCCCTTCTTCACCAACGACGCCCCGCACAGCGCTTTGTATACGGAATCCGCAGGCGGCCAGTACTTCCTCACCACAGGAACCCGCGACAGCAAACGCGGACCCTTTGCCGATGCCGTTGCCAAGCACGAATTCCTGTACAGCCGCTACCACAAGGGACGCTACTTGTGCGGCACATGCCATGACGTCTCCAATCCCGCCCTGCATAACCTGGGGCATTCGGGAACCAACCCACTTCCCTCGGAAATAAATCCGGCCTCCAGTTACTTCCACATCGAGCGGACCTTCTCGGAATTCATGCTGTCGGGCTATAGCGCCACCGGCGGCCTCGCCGGCACCGGCCCCTATCACCCCGATGTCTTCAAGACCTCCCACGCCAGCAATACCATTGCCACCTGCCAGGACTGCCACTTCCGCGACTTGTCCGGTCAGCGGGCTGGTAATTCAGGAGTTATCCGACCCGGCGGCTCCACGGAACATCCGCTCAGCGGGATTCCCGAACACCGCATGGTCGGAGGCAACGCCTGGGTCCCCGCCCTGCTCGCCAGCATCGTGCCCACCTCGCCCAACTACAACCCCACCAACTCGGCACTGCTTCGGCAGGGGCCCGCCATCCTGACCCTTGACTTCACCCAGGGCGAGGCACTTGACCCCTTCATGCTGCTGGAGACCAGCGCCCTTGCTCAGGGAATGATGCAAAGCTCCATTTCCATGACCCATGCCTCCTATTCCCTCACCAACAATCAGTTCACCCTGCGCCTGCAAAATCACACCCCCCACAAACTGATCTCCGGCTTCCCCGAGGGACGCCGTATGTTCCTGAACCTCAAGGGGTACGTGAACACGCAACTCGTTGTCGAGATCAACCCCTACGACTCAACGGCGGGCACCCTGAAAGGCCTGGCCACCTCCGCCTCCAGTCCCGCCACCGGGCCCGGTGAGGAGTATCGGGATGACCTCGTCTACGAGATCCATCACAAGAGTTCGATCCTCAACACCAACCACACGTTCCACATTGTTCTGGCCACGGGTCGCGAGAAGGACAACCGGATCCCGCCGCGCGGCTTCCGGATTGCCGAGGCGGCGGCGCGACTGTGTGAACCAGTATGGCACGGGAGTTCCGCCACCAACTACTTCACCGCCGCGGAGTATGCTGGCGGATACGACGAGGTGACCGTCCGACTCCCCCCCGGAATCGAACGGATCGAAGCCGGCCTCTATTACCAGACCACCAGCCGGGAATTCATGGAGTTCCTGCGTGCCGAGATCAACGGTACCGCCAAGACCCTGACCGGAACCGGTGCAGGTGGCGATCCGGCCTACCTCGTCCAGACCGACCCCTGGTTCGCACAACTGAAGGCCTGGGGCAACACCCTGTGGTCATTGTGGGAACATAACCGGCACCTTCCCGGCGCCGCGCCGGTCCTGATGACCAACACCTTCGTCCAACTCGACATCACCGACACCGATCTGGACGGCATCCCGGCCTACTGGGAATCCCTGTATTTCAACGGCGCCACCAATGCCCTGCCGGATGCCGACGACGACAAGGACGGGATGAGTAATCGAGACGAATACCTGGCCCTGACCGAGCCGACCGCCTCCAACTCCGTTTTCAAGATCGCCTTCACCCAAACCGGGACCCTGAATGGGATCGGATTCACCTCCCATGTCGCACGCCTCTATAACCTGGCGTTCACGACCAACCTGATCCAAGGCCAGTGGAGCAACCTGCCGCCCGCTCGCCTGCCGGAGGGCGAACTCTCAATCCTCTACCATACCAATGCCGCCAATTCCGGATTCTACAGGATCAGGGTCTCAACGCCGTAGACGCCACCCCGATAGCCAACACTTGCGATTTTCCAGACAAACCATCATCATGGGTAAGTCACCTAAGGAATTCTTTATGGTCAGTCACGGGGCAACAAAAACACAAGCACTCCCGACGGGGGCAGATAGCATTCTAGAGAGCATCTCCGACGGCGTGTTCACGGTGGATACGGACTGGCGCATCAGCTCGTTCAACCGGGCAGCCGAGGCCATCACGGGTATTCGTCGTCACGATGCCATCGGAAAGACCTGCTCGGATGTGTTCCGTGCCAGCATGTGTGAGGCGGACTGCGCACTCCGTCAAACAGTCAAGACCGGAAAATCCATCATCAATAAGTCGGCTTTTATCGTGGATGTCGAAGGCCGCCGAATCCCCATTTCCGTCTCCACAGCTATTTTACGCGACCAACGTGGGCGAATTGTCGGCGGTGCAGAGACATTTCGCGACCTTAGTCTGGTGGAGGAATTGCGAAAAGAATGCCGCTTCCGGGTTTTGTGTGGGTAGCCCCCATATGTAGTGGTGTCAACATG
>CAZHRU010000120.1:0-6417 GCA_964535015.1 uncultured Verrucomicrobiota bacterium
AGGACGATGCCGACAAGTTCCAGTTGTATCCCGTGATCTCGATCGGCGTGTCGTATCGGTTTTGAGGGGAGATATGGCAAGTGGGAGTGATGCACACACACCCTTGTTCACGGCGTCGCGGGAGCTCGGCCCTCCAGAATGCGTCATCGAGAAACTGTGGGAATGGGTCAGTCTTGGTCGCGGAAGCGTTGGGTGAGGTCGCTGTAGGCGTCGATCCGGCGGTCGCGCAGGAAGGGCCAGATCTGGCGGACGGTTTCGGCGCGGTGGGTGTCGATATCCACCACTAGAAGATCTGCCTTGTCGTTGCCGGCCTGGGCGAGGAATTCGCCCTGGGGTCCGACGGCAAAGGTATTGCCCCAGAACTGGATGCCGCCCTGTCCGGCGGGGGATGGTTCGAAGCCGACCCGGTTGACGCTCAGGACCGGGAGGCCATTGGCGATGGCGTGGCCGCGCTGGACGGTGATCCAGGCGTCCAGTTGGCGCCGTTTCTCGGCGTCGGTATCCGTGGGGTCCCAGCCGATGGCCGTGGGATAGATCAGGAAACCGGCGCCATCGAGCGCCATGAGGCGGGCGGCTTCGGGATACCACTGGTCCCAGCAGACGAGGACGCCCAGTTTGCCGACCGAGGTCGGGATGGCGCGGAAGCCGAGATCGCCGGGGGTGAAGTAGAACTTCTCATAGTAAGCGGGGTCATCCGGGATATGCATTTTGCGGTAGCGGCCGGCGATGGAGCCATCCTTTTCGAAAACGATGGCGGTGTTGTGGTAAAGGCCGGCGGCACGCCGTTCGAAGAATGAGGCGACGAGTACCACGCCGGATTCGCGGGCGGCGGCGGCGTAGCGGTCGGTGGCGGGGCCGGGGATGGGTTGGGCGAGATTGCAGATGGCGGGGTCCTCGGTCTGGCAGAAATAGAGCGAGTCGTGCAGTTCGGAGAGGACGACCAGGGTGGCGTCGGCCTTGGCGGCCTTGCGGATGGCGTCCAGGTTGGCGGCGATGTTGGCCTCGGTGTTGGCGGTGTGGGTGTTTTGAATCAGGGCGACCTTGAGGGTACTCATGCCAGAACTCCCTTCGGCAATTGCATGGTCACGCAGTGCAACGATCCATGCTGGAGAATGAGGTTGGAACAATCAATGCCGATGATTTTACGTCCGGGGAAGGCCTGGGCGATGATGCCCAGAGCGGATTTGTCGCGGGGATCGTCATAGGTGGGGACCAGGACGCAGCCGTTCAGGATGAGGAAGTTGGCGTAAGAGGCGGGGAGACGGTGCCCGTCCGGGGCGTGTTTGGGGTCGGGCCAGGGCAGGGCAAGGAGGCGATAGGGGGCCCCGGCGGCGGTGCGCAGGGTGCGGAGTTCCTCCACCATGGCGCCGATAGCGGCATGGTGTTCATCGTTGGGATTGTCGCAGGCCACATGGACGATGGTATTGTGGGGGGCAAAGCGGGCGAGCATATCCACATGCCCATCGGTGTCGTCGCCAGCGAGATGGCCGTTCTCCAGCCACAGGATACGTTTGGCGCCGAGGAATCGATGGAGGGCGGTTTCGATGTCGGCGAGGGACAGGCGTGGATTACGGTTCGGGTTGGCCAGACAGGAGCGGGTGGTCAGGAGGGTGCCCTGACCGTCGCTTTCGATGCCGCCGCCCTCGAGGATGAGATGGATATGGCGCAGATGGGTGGCGCCGAAGATTCCGTGGTCCTTGAGTTGGCGGGAGATGTCATTGTCGAGATCGGCGCGGAACTTACCGCCCCAGCCGTTGAACTGGAAGTCGAGCAAGACGGGGTGGTTGTTTTCGCAGATAGTGATGGGACCGAAGTCACGGGCCCAAGTATCGTTGGTGGCGACGGGGGCAAAGGTAATGTTATCGAGTCGTGCTTCGGTGTGATGGAGGAATCGGCGGGCCTCGTCGGGGGCATTGGTGGCGAGGATCACGCGGGCGTGGTGGCTGGCGTGGGCGATGATCGTGGCGAAGGTTTCCTGGACCTGGGGCAGAAAGGGTTTCCAGTCGGTGGCTTCATGGGGCCAGGCGAGGAGCACGCCGTCCTGTTCCTCCCATTCCGCCGGCATTCTGATGTTGTTCATAGGGGTCTCCAAGGTTACCGGCGTTGAAGATAGCGGGAGGAAGGCTGGTGATCAAGTGTTTGCCATTTCCAAACGGAGTCGCAGTGACAGGATGCTGCGGGCGGAAAGAAGGACTGTACACGTGGTCTTCGAGTGGCGTGCCTGTCCATCGGCGATGGCCCGTTCCAGAAGGTCAACGGCCGAGACCGAGCGGAGAGTGCCCCAGACTGTCGGGTCAAGGTGAACGTTGATCTCCCCGGTTTTCCCGGCCAGTTCCTGCAGGCGGATAATGATGCCGTCACCATCTTCGGCGGGTTTCACCTGTGTGACCGTGGCGGTGTCGGGTTTGGCGTGTAGAACGGCGGTGCTGGCGGCGGGGAGTCGGCCGGGGTGGGCATCGGTCAGGGTCCAGCGCAGGGGATGGTTGAGGTTGACGCCCAGACGATGGGCCGCTTCCGGTGCGTACTTGTCGGGACTGGGCGCCAGAATCAGGGTCCAGGCGTGGTCGCCGATTTCGGGCAGTGGATCGGGTTCGTAACTGGACCGCAGGAGGTGGATTGTCAGGCCCTCCTTGTCCAGTGCGTAGTTTGACAATCCATCGTTGGCGACAATCATGCTGCCGTTGGAGCCGCCGACGCCGACGTGGCGCAGGCAGGGCATAGTGCGGCCAGCCGGTTCGTGGCGTTCCAGCGTTCCAAAGGGAATCTCGGCGGTGGCGACGGGATTGGTAATGTTCAGCGGGAGGCGCAGGGAAAGGCGGGGTGTGCCTTTTCCGGACGAGCCATGTTCCAGCCAACGGGCCTCGACGCCCAGTTGGAGCGTGGCGGCACCGGCACCCAGTGACCAGGTCAAGGCAATCCGACTGTCACCGTGCCGATAGCGGGCGACAATACTGGCCAGATGGGGGCCTTCGGCGACAACTTCCAAAGCTTCACAAACCGGGGTAAAGGACTCCTGAAGGTCGTTAATGATCCACGAATTCATCTTATACGGACGTTCCATGGCGATTTCAGGAAGGCCAAGACAGGCGCCGGGCGGGACGAAATCCCTGCCGCTCGGGCGATGAACGAGGCTGGCAATACCGCCGCGCACGCGGTCAAACCGGACGGAAAGGATATCGTTATCAAACCCCAGGGTGCCCGAGACGAGGGGGACAATTGGGGGATGATTGCGATTACCCTCCTGATCCTGGATCAGGGTGACCCGTTGGCCGGGTTCGTTGGCGGCAACCTCCTCAATCACGGCATAGGTGGACCACCCGGACGCGGCGACTTCCACCGGAACGGCAACGTCAATGAAGGTGTGACTCCAGTAACGCCCCTTTTTGAGAACCTGGGCGGCAACGATCTTGCCGGTGTGATCACGCAGGCCAAAACGGGTGCGGGGCGACTGGGTGAAGGGGATATGGCCTTCCCACACCCGCAGGGCAATGACCTCATGGCGCGTCCAGGGGGCGGGGTTGTGCAGCACTGCGGCCACCGGCCAACCATCAACGGGTTGTCCCGCGCTGGTATTGCCGATCGTGAACCCGGCGCCGGCGCCCAGGTTGACCGGGAGTTGGTTGGGGACGGCGACCTTGAGGTTGGGCGCGCCGACGGCGGAGGTGTCGATATTGGCCACGAGGGTTGCAAGGGCGCGTGACTGGATAGTGGTGGTTTCCGCGAGGATGCGCTGTGCCATGCCCAGCGTGTAATGACGTGTTGCCGCCACACCGGAACCGGGCAGGATATCATGGAAATGGGTGAGAAGCGCCTCGCGCCAGGCCCCTGTCATGCGGTCCCGGGGGAAAGGATGACCGCAGGCGCTTTGGACCAAGGCATTGGCGGCATCGGTATCCGACAAGGCATTCTCAACCTGACGGTTGGTTCGCTTGATCGCGGATTGGGAAATGAGGCAACCCGAGTATTCGGTGTTGAGTTCGCGGTCCCAGGTGGGCAGGCGGTCGCCCAAGAGTTCCAGGGTCTTGAAGAAACGTCGTGTGGTGGAGAAAACACAGTGCGGCCAAATCGGCCAGGTGTCCATATCGAGGATTCTGGCAATGTTACGCCGGGTGGGGCCCCCGCCATGGTCCCCGACACCGTAGACGCTCATCCAATCGCGTCCGCCGGTTTGGCGTACAAAGGCGAGGATATCCTTGCCCATATCGACCGTGACGTTGCCGTTGTATCCCTGGCAGGAACCGGAGGTTTCCCGGACGACCAGGAGGCGCGAGCCATCCGGCGCCTTCCACCAGAATGCGGGTGGCCGGTCAATGCCGCCACTGCGCCAGTGATAGTAATGGCGCACACCGGCCCGGGCGTCAATAGACGGGATGGTTGCGGCATGCCCGAAACAGTCAGGCACCCAATCCACGACCACGTCCTCCGGTTTCAATCCCAGATGCTCCTGCATCCAGGCGCGGGTGTTGACGAGTTGCCGTACCATGGCCTCGGCGCCGGCCGTGTTGCGCTCGCCTTCGACCCAGTGACTGGCGGTCACTTCCCAGCGCCCCTCGCGGATGCGTTCGCGGATTTCGGCAAACAACTCCGGGGCGTACGAACGCAGGATTTCATAGACCGACGCCTGCGACTGACTGAAACAGAAGGCCGGATAGTCCCGCATGAGACGCAGGACCGAGCGCGTTGTGGCGATACAGGTCTCAACCGTCTCCTGCCATGGCCATTGCCAGTTCATGTCGATATGGGCGTGACCGACACAGTGGATGGTGTAGGAGCGGGCGATATTCGCGGCGGGACTGAGGACGGCTTCGGCGAGACCCAGGGTTTCGGCAGTCCCTTTGCCGGCGGCCAGGGCGTCGGCCCATACTTTTTCCGCCTGATCCGCGAGGGATGGCCAGGCGGCGCCTTCGACAGGATGGAGGGTTGCCAGGTCACGCACAAAGGTGATTTCGGCTTGGAGGCGTTCGGTCAGATAGGAATCAACGATGTGGCGCTGGGCAGTGGCGGAGGAAGGACTAGTCATGGATGCTCCTGTGTATGGATCTGCATTACACTTAGTTCGAAAAGTGCCAGAATCGCATTATCAACGCAAGCGCAACGATGCGGAGACGGGAGCATCGCCGAGTTTTGGTGCCTGAGGGTGCCGGTGCCGCCCGCCGGGTTCGGACCGGTGGGGCCAACGTTGCGCACCGTTCCGCACTACCGTTCAACTTTCTTCACCCGTGACACAAGGTCACGGGGATCGGCGCGCGTCTTCCGGTTGCGTCCTAGGCCTTGGCGCGAATCACCCATCGCGTGGGGTTCAATTCCTGTTCCAGGTCAAACGGGATGACTTTCCGGCCCGAGGCAATCTCGTCGAGGAACATGCCAAGGTAGTCCTGACCAGGCCGGGAGAAGTCCAGAGTCTGCGGTGTGCGTCCCGTAACGGCCAGTGTGCCGACGCGTCCGCCGTCAATGGACTCCACAAAACCCTTGCTTCCGAAGATGATCAGTGACTCGTAACCCCAGGTCGGCCAGCCGGGACTTGGCGGGCAACAGTAATTCGCCACGCCGCTTCCCACGCCGCCGTTCTCGAACTCCATCAGGAAGGACGCTGCCCGGCGGCACGCATTGCCGGGAATGGCATTTCCAAGTCGGGTTTCCCGGATCTGCATGGATTTGATTTTGACGCCGGCGACATGTTCGGCAAACCGCGCATTGTAGATCCCCGCCTGCCGGGTCAGGCCGCCATCCACCCGTTCATCGCCCGGCCGCCAGTCGCCCCAGGGATACGATTTCTGACTCGACACCTGGATCACCTCGCCGATGGTGCCGGCGGCTACGATCTCGCGCAGAGTGCAATAGGGTTGTTGGAAGGCGGTTCCCGCCATTTCGTGGAAGATCTTTCCGGTCTGTCGCGCCGTTGCGATGATGCGGTCGAGTACCGCCTCGCTCAGGCAGCAGGGTTTTTCGGCGTAGGCATGTTTGCCCGCCTCCAGACAGCGGATGATATGTTCGCCCTGTTCGTCCTTGAACGGTGAGCAGAGTGATACCAGTTGCACTGTGGGATCCGCCAGCAAGGCCTCCAGTGATGGATGCACCCGTACGCCGGATGATTTCAGGTGGGGCGGTATTTGCGCATTGGTAAACCCTGCCAGGGCGACGATTTCCGCCGCGGGATGGTCTTTCAGATCATTGTGGATCTGGTGGCCGACTGTTCCATAGAGACCGATTCTGATTCTCATAGCGTTTCCATCCACGCTTTCATAGGGACGTTTTCTACTCAAAGAAGAAGTTGTTGTAAATGAGATACTTATGACTTTCTGGCATCACTCACTCAAATAAGCCAAGATCCTCAAACAACCAGTTGGCGGGTTGTTACGAGTTGGTCTTCGGTGTAGGCGTGGGTTGTCATTTCAAAATCATTTCTCTTTTTGCCAG
>CAZHRU010000121.1:0-6270 GCA_964535015.1 uncultured Verrucomicrobiota bacterium
ACCGGGTTTATCGGCATCGCCCTGGCCACCAGCGCGTGGGCGCTCGCCAACTACCGCCTCGTGGCCTCACCCGTGGGCGTCATCGTGTGCACCTTGCTGGTCTACACGTCAATGACAGTCGTCAAGTACTGGAACGAGGAGCGGGAACGGCACCGCATCCGGACCATGTTCGGCACCATGGTATCCACCGATGTATTGCGCCTGATGGAGGAAAATCCCGCGAGTTTTTCGCTGGCGGGACGCAAGGCGGAAGTGACCGTCCTGTTTTCGGATATCGCGAACTTCACGAATCTCGCCGAAGATCTGGACCCCGACGTCCTGACACGACTGCTCAACCGCTACCTCACCGAAATGACCGAGATCATCATGGCAAGGGGCGGCACTGTGGACAAGTTCTACGGCGACGCCATCATGGCAGTCTGGGGCGCACCCTACGCCACTCCCGACCATGCATTCCAAGCCTGCCTCGCCGCACTGGAACAAACAGACCGGTTGACCGAACTCAACCGCGACCTGTCCGCTGAGTACAACTGCAAACTCGAAATCCGCATCGGCATCAACACCGGCATGGTGACGGCAGGAAACATGGGTTCAACTAATCGCTTCCAATATACCGTGATGGGCGATACGGTGAACGTCGCCTCCCGGCTTGAAGCGGCCAACCGGTTGTGCGGAACCGGAATCCTGATCGGAGAGGAAACCCTGCAACGGGTCAGCGACCGCCTCGAAACCCGCCTGGTCGGTTGCGTTCCGATCCGCGGCAAGGCCAAGCCGGTCTGCATCCATGAACTTCTAACCCGCCGCGGCGCCCTCTCGCCCGCCATGACCGCCGTCGTCTCAACCTACAGCAAGGCCCTCTCTGCCTTTCATAACCGCCAGTGGGACGAGGCCCTACACCTCCTGGAGAGCGCACTGTCACTCAACCCCGACGACGGTCCCTCCCGCCTCCTGCGTGACAATGCGTCCCGCTTCCAGCGCAATCCGCCACCTGATTCCTGGAATCAAACACTCGACGTCGGCTCCTGATCATCCTCCGGGGCGCATCTCCGAGTTTTGACACTGTCATGCTCAGAATTCGACCGCACACCGTGCGGTCCTACATCCTACGGAATTTTACAGGGCGGCACGGCGTGACGCCAAACACAGTGGGTGCCAAGACTCGAAGATACGCCCCCATCCTCAATCCTCCGCCACCTTGCGCCTTTCTATTGACCTCCGGGTCATCCCCACCTAGAGTATCGGCCAGTTCCCCACTTGATGAAGGAGACCTAATGAGTAGCACCATGCATTTCGAACCCGATCACACGTCCACACGCCCGCCGCCATTGAGACCCAACCCCATTCTTTTCAACGGCATCGCCATAGTCCCCATCCTGATCATGGCCGTCATCGTCTTTATCCCGATCTTTATCTGGTTCTTCTGCCGCATCGAACCGGAAAAAGGGGAACTCGCCATCCTGATTCACAAAACCGGCAAAAACCTGCCCTCGGGCCAGATCATCGCCGAGTCCCCCGACCAGAAGGGCATCCAACTGGAGGTCCTCTCAGAAGGCCGCTATTTCCGCAACCCTTACTCCTGGGGGTGGAAGAAACACCAGATCACCGATATCCCCGCCGGGAAACTCGGTGTTCGAACACGCCTCTATGGCAACGATCTGCCCAAGGGTCGCATCATCGCCCGGGACGGCGAAAAGGGAATCCTTGCCGATACCTACGGCCCCGGCAAATACCGCGTCAATCCCTACGCCTATCAGGTGGATATCTATGACGCCATCTCAATCCGCCCCGGTCATGTCGGCGTTGTCACCTCCCTCGTGGGCGATGATGTCCTCAACGGACTCGCTTCCTCCAACGCCCCGAACGGCTTCCTCGTCAACCGCGGCATGAAGGGCGTCCTCCCCGAAGTCCTCGACCCCGGCACCTACTACCTCAACCCCTACCTGCTCGACGTCACCGAGGTGAACCTCCAGAGCCAGCGCTTCGAAATGAGCAACGAGGACGCCATTAACTTCCTGACCATGGACGGCTTCACCGTCATCGTCGAGGGCACAATCGAGTTCGCCCTCGAACGCGATCAGGCGGCCCTGCTCACCCATCGCGTGGGCGACATGAACGACATCCTGCAGAAGGTCATCCTGCCGCGCGCCCGCGGGTTCAGCCGCATCGAGGGCAGTAAACACCCCGCCACCACGTTCATCGTCGGCGAAACCCGCCAGCAATTCCAACGCGACCTGGAATCCCACCTGCGCAACACCTGCGGCCCCTGGGGCGTCGCCGTCAAGTCCGTGCTCATCCGCAACATCACCCCGCCCGACCAAATCGCCAGCATCATCCGCGACCGCGAGGTGGCCGTTCAGGAAACCAAGAAATACGACCAGGAAATCGGCCAGGCCAAGTCGAAGGCCGAACTGGGCCGCCAGGAAATGCTCGCCCAACAGCAGAAGGAAAAAGTCGAGGCCGACACCGCCAAACTGCGCGCCGTCATCAAGGCCATGCAGGATCAGTCCGTCCGCCTCGTCGTCGCCAACAAGGATCTCGAAGTGGCGAAACTGGAAACCCAGGCCGCCGTCGCCCAGGCCCAGGCCGTCATGCTGAAGGCCGATGCCGACGCCGCCGTCGTCAAGATGCAGAATACCGCCGAAGCCTCGGTCTTCGCCAACCAGGTCCAGGCCTTCAGCAACGGCATGAACTTCGCGCGCTACACCTTCCTGAAACGGGTCGCGCCGCGGATCGATTCCATACTGAGTTCAGATCAGGAGGGTGGCCTCGGCGCCATCTTCCTCCCCTATCTGCCCGAAAAGAAAGAGGTGAAACCATGAAAATGCTCCGCACCACCATCACAGCCCTCGTGTTGTTGTTCGCCCTCTGCTGGTTCATCTGGACTTGGGGCTTCTGCCGCTTCTATGTCGCCCCGGGCCAGATGGCCATCATCACCGCCAAGGGCGGGGACCCCCTGCCCCCCGGCCAGATCCTCGCCAAGGAAGGCCAGATGGGTATCCGCGAGGAAGTCCTCGGCGAAGGCCGCCACTTCTTCGACCCCATCATGTTTGACCGCGAAATCCGCCCCGTCATCACCATCCCGCCCGGCAAAATCGGCGTTGTGACCTCCAAGATCGGCGCCGAACTGCCCCAGGGCGAATTCCTCGCCGACCCCGGCCAGAAGGGTATCTGGCGCAAGGTCCTCGGCCCCGGCAAGTACCGCCTCAACCCCTACGGCTATGACGTCAAGATCGAGAACGCCGTGGTTGTCAAAATCGGTTACGCTGGCGTCCTAACCTCACTCGCCGGTCGCCAAGCCCCCGAGGGCGCCTTCGCCGGTCCCAACGAAAAAGGCATCCGCGCCGATATCCTCCAACCCGGCCTCTACTACGCCAACCCGAAGGAAATCCAGGTCAACATCCTCGAAATCGGCGTTAACCAGGTCTCCCTGCTCGGACGCGAAGGCGGCGCCGTCATTACCAAGGGCCAACTGGAAAGCCAGAACGTCGCCATGGGCGCCCTCCAGGACCGTATGCTCCAGGAACAGGAACAGAAACGGCGCGACTACTACCGCCAGGCGGAAGCCGAAGGCTGGCAGAACATCCAGATCGTGAATGAACCCTCGTCATTCTCCAGCCGCCGCAAGGCCGCCCAACACGCAGCCCAGGCCGCCCCCGCCAAACCGGGCAACCCGCCGCGCCAGTCCTCCGCCGCCCACGTCCGGAATGAGTTCGTCACCTTCCCCTCCCGCGACGGCTTCCAGATCAGCCTCGATATGACCCTCGAGTTCGAACTCGAACCCAACAAGATCGCCTGGCTCTACCGCCGTTACGGCGACCTGCCCGCCGTCGTGGATAAGATCATCCTGCCTCAAATCCTCTCCATCACCCGTAACAAGGGTTCCGAATACCGGGCCAAGGACTTCATCGTCGGCGAAGGCCGCGAGAAGTTCCAGAAGGATATGACCGAGGCCCTCTCCCTGACCATGAACGAGAGGAATATCCTGACCCACAACGCCCTGATTCGCCATGTGGAAGTCCCCATGCAGATCCTCGACCCCATTCAAAAGGCCAGCCTCGCCATCGAGCAGGATCTGACCAACAAGGAACGGCAGAACACCGCGAAGAAACTGGCCGACCTGAATACGGAACTGTCTTTGATCGAACAGCGTAGCGCCGAGGTCGCCCAGCAAACCACAAAACTCCGCGCCGAAATCGCCGCCGATCAGGACAAGGAAGTCGCCCAGATCCAGGCCGAAACCGTCAAGCAAGTGGCCGACATCGATCGGGATACCGCCGGCGTTCGCGCCACTAAAACCCGCACCCTCGGACAGGCCAATGCCGACTCCCTGAAACTCGTCGAGGGTGAACGCGCCCGCGGCGCCCAGATGAAAACCCAGGCCTTCGGGGACCCCGTCGCCTTCAGCCTCTGGGAGTTGGCCAGCAACCTGAAGCCGGACATCAAAATCAACATCCTGCACGCCGGGCCGGGCACCCTTTGGACCGATCTGCAGAAGACCACACTCGGGGAACTAGGCGGCGCCACCCTGCTGCAAAAGGCGGGCACCAAGTAGGTTCAGCGGTTACAGGATAATGAAGATTTCAAACTCATCCTGTATATCCTGTCCATCCATGTTCACCTTCTGGATTCAAGTTGTGCCTGAACCGCTGAACCCTTGAACCTATCCCAACCGTGAACCCTGAATCCTCTCCATTCACCCCCCCCATGACCGGCCTCGCCTACCACCCCGCCTTCCTGAATCACCGGACCGGTTCCCAGCATCCGGAACAACGCCAGCGCCTGATCGCCATCATGGACCGCCTCACGTCCTCCGGCCTGCTGGAACAACTCCTCCCGCTTGAAATCACTCCCGCGCCCCTGGCCGCCATCACCGCCGTGCATGACCCCGCCTACGTCGCCACTCTGGAACGCCAGTGCGCCGCCGGCCGCCTGTTCAGAGCCGACGGCGAAACCATCGCCTCGCGCGGAACCTACACCGCCGCCTGTCTGGCGGCAGGCGCCGGCATCGCCGCCGCCGATGCCGTCATGCGCGGAACCGTTCGCAACGCCTTCTGCGCCGTCCGCCCCCCGGGGCATCATGCCCTGCGCGACCGCGCCATGGGCTTCTGCTTCTTCAACAACATCGCCATCGCCGCCCGGCACCTGCTCGCCGCCCACAACCTCTCCCGCATCGCCATCGCGGATTGGGATATCCACCACGGCAACGGCACCCAGGACGCCTTCTACTCCGAATCGTCCGTGTTCTACTTCAGCGTCCACCAGTTTCCTCTCTACCCCGGCTCAGGTCGCGCCGGCGAAACCGGTGCCGGCCCCGGCCAAGGTTACACCCTGAACATCCCGGTCCGCTCCAGTTCCACTGACACCGACTTGGAACGTATCTTCAAGGAGGACCTGCGCCCGGCCATGAACCGGTTCAAACCCGAGTTCATCCTGATCTCAGCCGGCTTCGACGGCCACCGCGACGATCCGCTGTCCGGAACCCTCCTCACCGAAACCGGCTACGCCACCCTGACGCGCCTGGTCATGGAAATGGCCGACACCCACTGCCAGGGGCGTCTGGTCTCCTTCCTCGAAGGCGGCTACAACCTGCCCGCCCTCGCCAACAGCGTCGAAGCCCATGTGAATGCCCTGCTGGGCGGCACGTCCTTTCCGTAGCGGCATTCCTTAGAATGCCGCCGATGCACTGGCCACCGCCCACCCCACCACCCCTCCTCACCTCTTCATTTCTTGCTTGTCCCATCCGAATCCACCGCCATAATGGCACCCTGTTTCGATAACCGCCTTGGAGGAATGACCATGGACCAGATCAAAGTGTTCCTGACCGAAGACGAAATGCCCCGCCAGTGGTACAACATCGCCGCGGATTTCCCGCATCCCATGCCGCCACCCGTCACCCCCGACGGAAAACCCGTAACCCCCGACATGCTCGCACCCGTCTTCCCCATGAACCTGATCGAGCAGGAAGTCAGCACCCAGCGCTGGATCGACATCCCCGACGAGGTCCTGCAAATTCTCTGGCAGTGGCGGCCCAGTCCCCTGTGCCGCGCCACCCGCCTGGAGAAGGCCCTGGGTACACCGGCCAAGATCTTCTACAAGAACGAGGGCGTCTCCGCCCCCGGGAGCCATAAGCCCAATACCGCCGTCCCGCAGGCCTATTACAACAAGGTGTTTGGCATCAAGCGCCTCTCCACCGAAACGGGCGCCGGCCAGTGGGGCAGTTCCCTCGCCATGGCCTGCCAGATGTTCGGCCTTGAATGCAAGGTCTACATG
>CAZHRU010000122.1:0-6270 GCA_964535015.1 uncultured Verrucomicrobiota bacterium
CCCGGTGGAGCCGACGTTCATTGAGAAGGTGAAGGAAGTCAGTTCCCAGATGCCGGCGGCCAGCGATACGATCGGCGGACGTGAGGTTAACCGGATTGGGGCCAATGAACTCAACACAGGACTACCCGATCTTAAGACCTACTTTACCCAGATGGGGGTTAGGTTCCCGGCGGGGTCATCCATCACGTACAACTCGGCGATTGGCAAGGTCATTGTGGGGAACACGGCAGAGAACCTGGCGACGTTTGAGCGGATACTTTCCGAGTTGAACGTTGTGCCCAAGCAGGTTGAGATCGAGGCCAGATTCGTGGAGGTCAATGAGACCGATCTGATGGAAGCCGGTTTGGAGTGGTTGTTGACCGACCCCTTTGAGATTGCCACCAAAAAGGGCTCGGCCATGTTGGGAGGGACGGAGCGCATCCAGATGAACGCCAATGCGGCCAATGGCGGCATGACGCGGGGGCTGCGGTTCTGGGGTGCAGGCGGCGATGGAGCGGATACGCCGGCGATCCAAGGGTCCAAGGGGGTGGTGGCGTCGATTTCCAGCGTTTTGACCAATCCCGAATTGACGATGATCCTGCATCTGCTCCAGCAGAGCGGGAATGCGGACCTGTTGTCGGCACCCAAGGTGACGACGCGATCGGGTGCGGAGGCGTCGATTCGCGTGGTGACGGAATACATCTATCCGACTTCGTTTGAGGTGACAGGCGGATCCATTGGCGCGGGCGCCGCAGCTGGAGGCGTGGGGGCGGCGGCTGTTGTTACGGAAACGACGGTGACACCTCAGGACTTTGCGACGCGTGAAGTGGGTGTGCTGTTGACGGTGTTGCCCGAAGTGAGTCCAGACGGGAACATGATCAACCTGACCATGCAACCCCAGGTGGTGACCGAGCCGACGTGGTATCAGTATGGGTCGACGGTTCGCCGGGCGGATGGCTCGGAAGTGACGATGAACATGCCGCAGCCGTTCTTCCATGTGAGGTCGCTGAACACCCAGATTTCAATTTATGACGGAGCGACGGTGGTGATGGGTGGATTGATCACCGAGGATTTGAGGAAGATCAACGACAAGATTCCCATCCTGGGGGATATTCCCCTGCTGGGCACCTTGTTCCGCAGCAAGTCGGAGCGCAGCGTCAAGAAGAACCTGCTGATTTTCGTGACCGCGAAACTGGTGGATCCGGCCGGGCGGTTGATTCGCCAGCCGGAAGCCGATTCATCCAAGCCGGGCGCAGCACCGGCGATGATTCCTGTGGCGCAACACTGACATGGGGCGACGCCTACTCCTGATTGACGGGGCGAACTTTTTCTACCGCTCGTTTTTTGCCATCCGGAATCTGGCAACGCGGGAGGGGATTCCGACTAACGCCGTGTACGGATTCGTACGGGCGTGTCACCAGCTTTTTGCCGGATTGGCTCCGACCCATATGGCGGTGGCGTGGGATGCGGGGGTGCCGCAGTCTCGGCTGGCGCTGATTCCCGAGTACAAAGCGCAACGGCCGCCTATGCCGGACGCCCTCCGCCGGCAGTACCCACTCATTGAGGAGTTTCTCGCGCAGGCGCAAATCCCTCTGGTACGCATTCAGGGCGAGGAAGCGGACGATGTTTTGGCGTCGTTGGCATGCTGGGCGGAAGCGGAGGGCGCGGAGGTTCTGGTGGCGACCAGTGACAAGGATATGTACCAGATTGTCGGAGGAGGGACCCGGATTGTGCCGGCGGGAAAAGATGCGCCGCCAATTGACCGGCAGGGCGTTCTTGAGAAGACAGGGGTTTTTCCTGAGCAGATTGTGGATTGGCTTGGTCTGACGGGGGACGCAGTGGATAACATTGCGGGTGTGCCGGGGATGGGGCCAAAGACAGCGGCCAAACTTCTTCAGCAGTTTGGATCAGTGGGGCAGATGTGGGAGCGCGTTGACGAAGTGCAATCCGAAAAACTCAGGCAGAGTCTCCTGAGTCATCGCGAATTGATTGAGCGGAACCAGAAGGTGGTCAAGTTGGACCGTGGGCTGGAATGTTCGCCGGGGTGGTCGGTGTTGGAGTGCCGGGGGGAGGAGGCGGGGCGGATGAGGGGATTTTATGAGCGAATGGAGTTTCATTCCCTGTTGAAGGCCATGGATCAGCCGTCGTTATTGTTGTAGGCGGCGTGGCATGGATTTGGGTGGTTGAATTTGCCTGTTGACACCGCAGGGGGTGAACAAGTATATAGGGGATCGAAATCGTCTTTTCCGATCATTCCTTTTTTGTTGTTTCAACACTTCCTGATAGTTCCCTTTAGAGATGCGGTGCGGAGAGTTCGGTATTACGCCGCTCCACGGGAACGCAAAGTTCAAGAACCCTTTCATGCTCAGCATTGCCATAACCGGAGGAATCGCTTGTGGAAAAAGCCTGACGGGTCGTTATCTGGCCGGCATGGGGGTCCCGGTTTGCGAGGCGGATGACGTGGCGCGGGCGGTGTTGGCGAAGGGAGAGGCGGTGCGGGACCGGGTGGTGGAGGAATTCGGGCCGGGCGTGGTGTTACCGGATGGCGAACTGGACCGAGCGGCGTTGGCGCGCCTGGTGTTCGGGGATCCCGTGAAACTCGGGCGGCTCAATGCGTTGACGCATCCCGAGATCATGCGGCGGTTGCGGGCTTGGGTGTCCAGTCAACCTGCCGCAGTGACCTGTGTGGCGGCGGTCATTCCGTTGTTGCACGAGATCCGGGATGAGGAGCACTGGGACGCGGTGGTTTGCGTGGTGGCGCCGGAAGGAGAGCAACGTCGCCGGTTGGAGGCGCGGGGGATGGATGCAGGGGAGGCTGGGGCGAGGATCCGCTCCCAGTTACGGTTATCGGAGAAGATGGAACGGTCGGACTACGTGATTTTCAATGGCGGCAGTGAACAGTTGTTGCAGGAACAGATAGGGCGAGTGATGCGGTCAATCCGCGGAGGGTAACATGGACGAGAAGAACGAGCAGCAGGGCGGTGGGAATCGGAATTATCGGGGGAGGCGTATGAGGGGGCGGCATCATCCGCATTCGCAACCGCAGCAACAGCAGCAACTGCAACAACGGGACCGGGCGCGGATGGGGTTGCCGGTTACTGATGATGATGTTCAGGGGAATGGGGGGGGTGGCGGGGCGGTGGATCCCATGTCCCCTGTACCGCGGAATGGTGACTATATCCCCGGTCAGCAGCAGCAGGGCGTTCCCGGCGGGTATGTGCCGCCGGTGCAGCAGAGGCCCCAAGGGACGCCGCAGGCATTGAGCCTGTTTGAGTTGCAGCAGAGGACCGTGCCCGACCTGCATGTGATGGCCGACAGTTTTGGCCTTGTGGAACTGGGGGCGTTGCGGAAGCACGAGTTGATTTTTGAGATTATGCGGGCCAATGCCAGGTTGGGCGGCACCTTGCACGGACGCGGGGTGCTGGAGATCCTGCCTGACAACTTCGGTTTCTTGCGGTCGCCTTGTTACAACTATCTGCCTTGTCCCGAGGATATTTACGTCTCACCGTCCCAGATCCGGCGGTTTGCCCTGCGGACGGGTGACTCGGTGGATGGGGAGATTCGTTCACCGAAGGACAAGGAGCGGTTCTTTGCCCTGACCAAGGTGGACAAGATCAACCAGGGAGATCCTGAGAAGCACAAGGCCAAGATCCCCTTTGAGAACCTGACGCCGGTTTTTCCGGACAAGCGGTTCATTCTGGAGCGGGAACCCTCCGAGGTTTCGATGCGCATCCTGGATTTGTTCACACCGATCGGGATGGGACAGCGCGGCCTGATTGTGGCTCCGCCGCGCACCGGCAAGACGGTGTTGATGCAGAAGATTGCCAACAGCATTTCGGCCAACACTCCCGATGCGACCCTGATTGTGCTGTTGATTGACGAGCGTCCTGAGGAAGTGACCGACATGGAGCGCAACACCAAGGCTCAGGTCCTGAGTTCGACCTTTGACGAACCGCCCGAGCGGCATGTGCAGGTGGCCGAAATGGTCATCGAGATGGCGAAGCGGATGGTGGAATGCGGGCGCGATGTGGTGATTCTGCTCGATAGCATCACGCGGTTAGCACGGGCTTACAACACCCTGCAGCCGCACAGTGGCAAGATTCTTTCCGGTGGTGTGGACGCCAATGCCCTGCACAAACCCAAGCGGTTCTTCGGGGCGGCGCGCAATATTGAGAATGGGGGCAGTCTGACCATCATCGCCACCGCCTTGATTGACACCGGGAGTCGTATGGACGAGGTGATTTTCGAGGAATTCAAGGGAACGGGTAACATGGAGTTGTGCCTCGACCGGACGCTGGTTGACAAGCGCATCTTCCCGGCGATCAACATTGAAAAATCGGGGACGCGCAAAGAGGAACTCTTGCTCCATCCCGATGAACTGAGTAGGATTTGGATTCTTCGTCGCGCCATCAACGGTGTTCCGCCGGTGGAGGCGATGGAACTGATTGTGAACCGGCTCAAGAAGACGAAGATGAATGCCGAGTTCCTTATGTCGATGAAAGAGTAGAGGATAGCGGGAGACCATGAAAACAGCAGTCGAGCAAGTGGGGCCGTGCCGGAAGGTTATCAAGGTGGAAGTTCCGGCCGAGGTGGTTGGCACCGAATACCGCAAGGTGGTTGGTGAATTCAGCAAGCACGTCCGGATATCGGGGTTCCGGGCGGGTAAGGCGCCTGACGCCATTGTTGAGCGCCAGTATGCGAAGGACATCCTTGCGGAAACCAGGGAGCGCATGGTGCCGCGCGCCTATCATGAGGCGTTGAAGCAGGAAAAATTGACGCCGATGGCCGTAGTGGATGTCAGCGAGATTCAAATAGACAAACAACTTCCGTTGTCCTTCAAGGTCACGGTGGATTTGGTTCCGGAGTTCACGCTTCCGGCCTACACGGGGATTCCGGTAAAGAGCCAGGCCGTGGAGGTGAAGGACGAGGACATTGAGAAGGTCGTCGCCAACATGCGGGATCGCCAGGCGCGGTTTGAGTCGGTGACGGGCAGGGCGGCCGCCAAGGGGGATGTGGTTGAAATTGACTACACCGCCGTGTGTGAAGGCGCGGCCATGAAGGAGATTGCCCCGGCGAACCCCGAGTTGGGCGAAGGCAAGGATTTCTGGGTATTGGTGGGGGACAACATGCCGCTGTTTCTTCCCGGAATGCCGGGCAAACTTGAGGGTATTGAAATTGGCGGCCAGCGGGAGATTGAGATTGTCTTTCCGGCGGACTATCGCGTCAAGGAGGTTGCCGGCAAGCAGGCCGTGTATTCGGTCACAGCGCGCGGATTGCGCGAGCGCCATTTACCCGAAGTGAACGACGAGTTTGCCGTGACGCTCGGGACGGCGTCGCTGGACGATCTGCGGCAGAAGATCCGCGAGAATCTTCTGGAAGCGGGCAAGGCGACCGAACAGGGGCGGCAGCGTGACGAGGTGGTCAAGTGGCTTCTGGAGAATTCCGAACTGAAGGATCTGCCGCAGAGTCTGGTGGATGAAGAGGCTCGCCACATTATCCAGGAAATGGTGCAGGAAAACGTCCGGCGTGGCGTCAGCAAGGATGAGATTGAGTCCAACCGCGAGGACATTTTCAACCGGGCGGCGCAATCGTCGACGGATCGCGTCAAACTGAATTATATTCTCGGTCGAATTGCGGACGAGAAGGCGATTGTGATTACGGATGAGGCGGTGGATGCGCGTATTGCCGAGCTGGCGGTGCGTTACAACATGCCGCCGGCCCGGATGAAGGCGGAGTTGGAGAAGCGGGATACGTTGCGGGTAATGAGGGGCAACTTGCGCATGGAGAAGACATTGGATGCCCTGCTGGCGGAGGCCCATGTCACTGCGGCGTGAGCCGGTTGGCCGGGGAGTGGTGGACGTTGTGAAGTGAATGGATGTTGAAGGAGGGTGGACGGATGCAGACCAGGAATCAGATGCTGGTGCCGATGGTGGTGGAACAGACGGGGCGTGGCGAACGCGCGTATGACATTTATTCGCGCCTGCTCAAGGATCGGATTATCTTCATCGGATCGGGGGTTGATGATGATGTGGCGAACCTGATCATTGCGCAGATGCTGTTTCTCCAGAGTGAGGATGCGGAGAAGGATATCAGTTTATACATCAATTCGCCCGGCGGGTCGGTGACAGCCGGAATGGCGATTTACGACACGATGTTGTTTCTGAAGTGCGATGTGGCGACCTACTGTGTGGGCCAGGCGGCCAGCATGGGGGCGGTGTTGTTGGCGGCGGGGGCGCATGGCAAGCGGTTTGCCCTGCCCAATGCGCGGATCATGATCCACCAGCCCTGGGG
>CAZHRU010000123.1:0-6256 GCA_964535015.1 uncultured Verrucomicrobiota bacterium
CCGAAGGTTTCGTAATCCATGAAGAGGTTGACGGCATGGGCGGACTTATGGATCCGGTGAACCCAGTGGGCGAACTTCTCTGCGGTGAGGGGGTACTCGGACCATTCGCGGTTGGAGAAGCGGAAGGCGATGTCATCGGAGAGGCGGTAGTTCTTGAGCAGGACCCGGAGTTGGCGGGTGCCGGTGGCGCGGTAGACCTTGTTCGGGCTACGTGATCCGAGTACGCGGTCGGCGCCCTCGGCGAGGATGACCTTGTATCCGAGGCGTTCGACTTCCGCCGCGAGGTCGTTGCGGTAGATGAGTTCCGTGTTGCGGAAGGTGACGGCCTGCTGGCCGAACAAGTCGCTGATCGTGCGGCGGTGGAGTTCCACCTGTTCGGTAAACTCCTCCGGGGAGAAGACAAACGCGAGGGAGTGGAAGTGGGTTTCGTTGAGGAATTCGACACAACCGGTGTCGGCGAGGCGTTTGAAACTGTCGATGACTTCGGGACGGAAGCGGCGGAATTGGTCGAGTGCGACGCCGGAGATGGAATAGGCGAGGCGGAAGTCGCCCTTGTACTGGCGAATCAGGTCAAGGATGAGGCGGTTGGCGGGCAGGTAGCATTTGCGGGCGACCTTTTCCAGGATGGCCTGGTTCTGTTCGTCATCGGCATAGGTATGCGACTCGCCGATGTCGAAAAAGGTGTAGTGCCTTAGGCGATTCGGTTGATGGACCTGAAAATAGAAGCACAGGGAGGGCATGGGCGGCTCAGGGGACGAGGCGGTTATAGATGGCCAGGAGACGTTCGGCGGCGATACTCCACCGGATGGCTTTCAGATCCTCCTTGCCGTGGCGGAGCATTTCGCGGGAGAGGGCCGGGTACTTGAAGATGGACAGGATCTTGTTGGCGATGTCGTCGGCGTTCCAGAAGTCGACCTTGAGTGCGTGGGGGAGGACTTCGCCAACGCCTGCGTGACGGGAGACGATGACGGGGACGTCGTAGACCATGGCTTCGAGGGGAGAGATGCCGAAGGGTTCGGAGACGCTGGGCAGTACGTAGAGATCGCTAAGGGCGTACATCCGTTCCACGTCGTGACCTTGGAGGAAGCCGGTGAAGTGGAAGCGGTTGCCGATGCGCAACTCGCCCACGCGTTCGATCAGGCGGGGGAGCATGTCGCCGGCGCCGGCCATGACGAAGGTGGTGTCGGGCATTTTCTCGAGGACGCGGGCGGCGGCTTCGACGAAATAATCGGGGCCCTTCTGGGAGGTGATGCGGCCGAGGAAGAGGACGATCTTGCCGGTGTGCCTGCGTTCCACATGGTAGACGGTGTTCAGGCGACGGCGGGCGACGGCGTTATGGACGACGGAGACCTTGTCGGGGTTGATTCCGTAGCGGTCGAGAATGAGTTGGCGGGTGTAGTGGCTGACGGCGATGACCTGGTCGGCGGCCAGCATGCCGGCTTTTTCGATATCGATGATATCCGGGTTGCCGTGTTCGCCGCAGCGGTCGAATTCGAGGGCGTGGATATGGACCACGAGGGGTTTATGGCTGATCTCCATGGCGCGGATGGCCGCGGGGAAGGTCATCCAGTCGTGGGCGTGGATGATGTCAAATGTTTCGTGCAGGCCGAGGTACTCGGAGGCGTCGCTGTACCGGGCGACTTCGGCGATCAGGTTGGGGCCATAGGGGGAGGGGGGGGTGAGAATGCTTTCGGAGCTGGCGGGGTGGGAGGCGGCTTGCGCCATGGCCGCATTGAGAACCTGGCGGTAGGTTGTCTCGGTAAGGTAGGGGCGCAACAGGGCCTCGACTGCGTGGACCTTAAAACGGGGAGGCGGCGGCGCGTCGGTGTCGGGAACGGGGGGAGAGGGAGGGACGTGTGCGGCCGAGACCAAGCGCACATGGGAGCGGCGGCGCAGTTCCGGTGCACGGGGGACAACGAACGTGACCCTGACCCCGTGACGGGTCAGGGCTTGTGTCATCTGATGACAGGCTGTGCCGAGTCCCCCGCTGATATGGGGCGGGAACTCCCAGCCAAACATCAGCACACGCAGAGTCTTGTCTTTACTTGGCATCGATGCAGTCTTCGCGCCAGCAGCAGTCCATGAAAGGGCAAGAGGGAGTGCCGGTGCCGAAGCAAGCGGTACTGCCTTCTGCCTTCTGGATGCTGAGGATCAAGTCGGCCTTCTTCATCTTCATGGAATTGATTCCGAGTGTCTTGGCTTTCTTCTTGATGTCGGGCATTTTCATTATGCGGTCTCCTTTTTCGGGAGGTGTGAGTGATCTCCCTGGTCTTATTCCGGTCGGGGTCTGGCGGAGCCAAACCCCGGCTTAGGCTTTCGGTCCACGCTATCTCACGCGCGTTTTCCCGCCAGAGGCGTTGTCCGAGGCGCGGGCATTCATGCATGCCGCGCTGTTGGGGGCAATGCTACATGAGGAGGGAGAATCTGCAAAGTAAAAATTAAGAGACCTGTGATTGCAATAGGCGGATTAGTTCGGCGACGCTCCAGGCTTGGGCGAAGCAGCCGTTCGGGCGGTGCGGGGGATCGCCATCGAAAATTTCGGGGACTTGGGAGAGGCCCTGGTTCCGGAGCGAATAATCAATCAGGGGAGTCAGGGTCTGGATGAGGTTGGTGAGGGCGGATTGGCGGTCGGGGGCGACGCGGAGGGCGGCGGTGCCGAAGTGGCCGATGAGCCAGGGCCATACGGTGCCTTGGTGGTAGGCGGCGTCGCGGGTTTCCTGGTCGCCTTCGTAGCGTCCGCAGTAGGCGGGGTCGCGGGGGGAGAGGGTCCGGAGTCCAAAGGGGGTCAGTAGCTCGCGGCGGACTTTTTCGACGACGGCGGTCTGTTGAGTCGGGGTCAGGGGTGAGTGGGGAAGTGAGACGGCGAAGATCTGGTTGGGGCGGATGGACCGGTCGAGGATGCCGTCGGCGCAGGCGTCGGCCAGGCAGGCGTCAGTTTCCATCCAGAACAGGGATTGAAACGCGGAGCGGCACCGGTCGGCAAGGTCGGTTGGCCAGGGGGTGCGGGTGCCGAAGGCTGTGGCGAGTTCGTCGGCAAAGCGGATGGCGTTGTACCAGAGGGCGTTGATATCCACGGCGTAACCATGACGGGGAGTGACGGGGATGCCGTGCGATTTGGCGTCCATCCAGGTCAGTTGAGTGTCACGGTTGCCGGCGTGCAGGAGTCCGTCGGTATTCATGAAGATGTGATTCCGGGTGCCTTCCATGAAACGGGTCAGAATGCGCAGCATGACCGGCCAGAAGTGTTCTTCGACAGTGCGGCGGTCATGGGTGGCGACCAGCATGTGTTGGACGGCATGGAAATACCAGAGGGAGGCGTCCACCGCATTATAGGCGTGGTGGTCAGGGTTGGAGGCAAAGAAGTTCGGGATCAATCCGTCGCGTTCGGCGTCGCCCACGGATTTCAGGATGGCGATGCCCATCTCCGGATTGCCGGAGCAGAACGTCAGGCCGGGCAGGGAAATCAGGGTGTCGCGGCCCCAGTCGTCGAACCAGGGGTATCCGGCGAGAATGGTGGGGCGTGTGCCTTGGGCCTGGATCAGGAACTTCTGGCCGGCGAGGAGCAGGTCGGAAAGTTGGGGGGAGAGGGAGGAGTTGGTTTTGGAGGCAAGGGTATGCATGGCCTGGCGATCTTGCCGGCGGCGGGCCAGTTCATGGTTCCAAGTCTCTTCGGTGGCGGGGATAAGGGCGGTGACGGAGGCGGTGACGATGACGGACTGACCTTTATGCAGGGGGATATTCAACTGGCCGGGGCAGAAGAGGTCCTCGTGGTTGTCATAACCGCGTTCGGCTTCGCGTTCATATTCGAAGTTGCGGAACCAGTCCGGGTGGGCATCAAATGAAGAGGAGCGGCTGGTTCGGATGTGGAGGGGGGGCATGCCGTCGTAGGGGTGGATATCGAATCCGGCGGGATGAGGATCAACCTGTGAGTGGATGCAGGAATCCTGCCGTTTGGGGCTGTGGTGGTCGCGGTAGGCGAGAAGTGGTTTCAGGTGCAGGGTCAGGGGTCCGGATGCTTTCAGGATCTCGTACCGGAGGAGGACGGTGTTTTCGCCGGGGAGCATGAGGATTTGCTTGCGCAGCAAGGTTTGACCGGACTGGTAAGTGAAGGTGGGGCATTCGTCCTGGGAATAGGAAACGAGGTGTTCATGGCCGTTGGGATGATAGACGCCGGGGTAGCGATGGGAGGCGAGAAAGCAGGTGTGGCGGTCGGAAGAGAAGGAGTCCTCGACATCGGCGAGGAGGAGGAAGCGACCGGCGGGTTCGGCGAGGGCGGCCACCAGCAGTCCGTGGTATTTGCGGGTGCGGGGGCCGGCGATGGTTCCGGAGGCATAACCGCCTAGGCCATTGGTCTCCAGCCATTCATAGTGGAGGGACTGGGTCAGGTCGTGGCAGATGTTATGGTCGAAAGCGACGGGCATGGCGTCACGGTTGCTTTGAGGCGGCGGCCTTGCGCCGTTTGTGTATCCAGATGTAGCCGGCGATAAGGATGGCGACGCCTGCCAGAGCCCACATTGTGGCGCTCTTGGAGTACTTCTCAATCAGCTCGTGGTTTTGGCCGGCCACGTACCCGATGGCCGTAAGGATGGCCACCCAGATTCCGGCGCCGAGTCCGGTCCAGAGCAGGAATCGGAACATGTTCATTTGTGCCAATCCGGCGGGCAGGGAAATGTACTGTCGGATCACGGGGATCAGGCGGGCGGTGAAGGTACTGATTTCGCCATGGTTTTTGAAGAAGGCTTCGCCCTTGTTGAAATTCTCTTCGGAGATGAAGAAATACCTGCCCCACTTGATCAGGAGGGGGCGACCGAGCCAGAGGGCGAGGTAGTAGTTGAACAAGGCGCCGAGCCAACTTCCCACGATGCCTGCGATGATGGCGAGCCAGGCGTTCATCTCGTGGCCGGGAATATACGAAGGGGAGGAAAGGTAGGCGGGAGAGGAGAGATAGCCAGCGGGGATCATGACGACTTCGCTGGGGAAGGGAAAGCAGGAGCTTTCGAGGAACATCATGATGACAATGCCTGTATAGCCCCAATCGCCGACGAGGCCCACGACCCAGGTGACCGACTGCTGAAGAAAATCATGAATCATACGAGTTCTCCTTTCAAGGTGCCCAAACCAACCAGACAAAGATAGATGACGCAGTGACGGCGGCCAACGTGTAGGGGACGCCGATTCTCATGAATTCGCCAAACGAAACGATATGGCCGTTCTTCTTCAGCATGCCCACGGCCACGACGTTGGCCGAGGCGCCGATGGGGGTCAGGTTTCCGCCGAGGCAGGCGCCGATCAACAGGCCGAACATCAGGAGCGGGACCGGGATGGCCATGGTATCCGCCATTTTCTGTGTCACCGGGATCATGGCGAGGAGAAACGGCACGTTATCCACGAATCCGGAGAAGACCATGGCGACCGTGACAATCATGATGAACGAGAAGAGGACATTGCCGCCGGCTGCTTTTGAGAGGGTCCGGGCCACCACATCCAGCCAGCCGGAGGAACTCAGGGCGCCGACGACGATGAACACGCCGATCAGGAAGAAGGTGGTGTCCCAGTCGAGGGTGCGGATCAGTTTCCGGGTGGAACCCCAGCGGGCGTGCAGGCGGTACCAGAGCAAGGCGGCGGCGGCCAGGGTCATGGTCAGGGTTCCCGCGAGCCATTTGAATTCCGGATCGAAGACGGAGGTTATGGAAAGGCCGGCGATGAGAACGCACAGGAAGGCCGTTGGCACCCAGGATCGGACCTGTTCCTCGGGGATCAATTGGATGTCTTCCTTGTGGCGTCGCAGGAGGAAGGCGGAGACGGCGAGGGCGGCGAGGGCGCCGATCTGGACGGCGAAGAAGATGCCGGGTTTGCCGAGGTAGACGAAGAAATCGTTGAAGGTCAGTTTGAGATAACCGGCGAGGATCATACTGGGCGGGTCGCCGATGAGGGTGGCGGTGCCCTGGAGGTTGGAAGCGAGGGCGATCAGGATGAGGAGGCGGACGGGAGAGATTTTCAGTTTCTCGGCGAGGCTGAGGGCGACGGGGGCGACGAGGAGGACGACGGCGACGTTTTCGACGAATGCGGAGATGAACCCCGAAAGGGCGCAGACGACCAGCATGGCGCCGCGGACGGTTTTGGCGCGATCCACGAGTCGTTCGGCGATGACGGACGGCATCCGGGAGAGCATGAAGAGTTCGGCGAGGATTAAGGTTCCGAAGAACAGGGCGATGACGTTCCAGGATACATGTTCGAAGAGGGCCTGTTGCCAGGT
>CAZHRU010000124.1:0-6237 GCA_964535015.1 uncultured Verrucomicrobiota bacterium
AGCAGGGCGGGCAGGTCGGGATCCTCGCTGAATCCGTAGCGGGCAATGATGCGGATGAAGCCGGCCTCAAGGCGCTCGATGGTTACCCGGTCGGTGTCGGCAATCCGCGGCACTTCCTCGTTCATGACGCGCAGGAGCACGACGGTTTCGTGCAGGACCCTGTTGTGCTTGTAGTTGTGCAGCAACGGGCGCGGCACGGCATAGGCGTTGCCCGTCAGGAAGATGGCGATGCCGGGAACCCGCAGGGGAAGGGAGTGGAGGACTTCCTTCAGGAAGTCGGCCAGGGGCAGGCTTTCGGCGGCCATTTTGCGGCTCATCAGGAGGCGGCCGCGGTTCCAGGTGACCATGATGGTGAACATCACGATGGCGACACAGAGGCCCACCCAGCCGCCATGGGGAAGTTTGAGGATGTTGGAGGCGAAGAAGGTGGTGTCGAGGATGTAGAGGGGCGCGGTGACGAGGACGATCAGGGCGGGATGCCAGTGCCACTTCCGGCGCATGAAGATGGTGAGCATGACGGTGGTCAATAACATCGTCATGGACACCGCAAGGCCGTAGGCGCCGGCAAGTCCGTCGGAGTTGCGGAATCCGAGCACGAGCGAGACCGTGCCGACGAGCAGCATGCCGTTCACGGCGGGCAGGTAGACCTGGCCGATGGTGGATTCCGAGGTGTGGACGATATTCTGGCGCGGGCAGTAGCCGAGTTGCATGGCCTGGCGTGTCAGGGAGAAGGCGCCGGAAATGACGGCCTGAGAGGCGATGACGGTGGCGGCGGTGGCGAGGATGACCAGTGGGTAGAGCATGGAATTGGGGGCCAGGCGGTAGAAGAGGTGGGTTTGGGCCGCCGGTTCATTGAGGTGCATGAGAAGGTAGGCGCCCTGTCCGAAGTAGTTGATCAGCAGGGCGGGAAGGACGAGGGTGAACCAGCCGACGCGGATCGGCAGGCGGCCGAAGTGGCCCATGTCGAGATAGAGATCCTCGCCGCCGGTCATACACAGGAAGACGGTTCCCATGGTGATGAAGGCGTGGAAACGGTGTTCGACAAAGAAGGCGATGGCGTAGGCGGGATTCATGGCGGACAGGACGGCGGGAGCCTGTGCGATGTGCCGGAGGCCGAGCATGGCGATGACAACGAACCAAATGGCCATGATCGGGCCGAAGACTGTGCCGACGCGCTGACTGCCGTGTCGCTGGAACCAGAAGAGGCCAACCAGGATGACGAGGGACAAGGGGACGACCCATTTGTGCAGGGCAGGGGTGGCCACTTGAAGCCCTTCGATGGCGCTCAGGACGGAGATGGCGGGAGTGATGAGTCCATCGCCGTAGAGGAGGGCGGCGCCGAACAGTCCGCACCCGATGATAATCCGGGTGGCGAGTGTTGGTGTCGTGTTGGCGTCGTGACGGATGAGTGCGGTGAGGGCGAGGATGCCGCCTTCGCCGCGGTTGTCGGCGCGCAGGACGAGGGTCAGGTATTTGAGGGTGATCAGGCCGGCCAGGGACCAGAAGATCAGGGACAGGACGCCAAGGATGGAGGCCGGGGTAGGAGGGGTGGCCTCGTTGAAGCAAAGGCGGAAGGCGTAGAGGGGGCTGGTGCCGATGTCGCCGTAGACGACGCCCAGGGCGGCAAGGGTCAGGCCGGCTGTCATTCCAAATTTTGTTTCCCGTGCGGATGCCTTCATAATTCCATTTGCACGCCGACTTCGATGACGCGGTTAGGCGGGATCCGGAAGAACTTCGAGGCATCCCAGGCGTTGCGGGACAGGAATGAGAACAAGGTTTTCCGCCAGGGACGCATGTCGGGGCGGCGGGTCAGGATGAGGGTTTCGCGGCCGAGGAAGAACGTGCATTTCATGGGGTCCAGATCGAGCCCCTCCACCTTCAGTGAACGGAGCAACGAGGAGAGGTCCGGGTCTTCGCTGAATCCGTAGCGGATGAGGATCTGGTAGAAGCCCTCGGGCAAAGCCCTGACCACTGTCCGTTCCTCGGGGGGAATGTGGGGGATCTCCTCGGTTTTGACGCTGACCAGCACGATGGTTTTGTGAAGGATCTTGTTGTGTTTGTAGTTATGCAGGAGGGTGCGTGGGATGCCGTTGGGATTACCGGAGAGGAATATCGCCACGCCGGAGACGCGGTAGGGGTTGGTCTTGCGCACCTCCTCGATGAAGTAGTCGATCGAGAGGGATGCCTCCGCCATTTTCTGGCCAAGGATGGTCCGTCCGCGTTGCCAGGTGGACATGATGGCGATAAAGGCCATGGAAATGGTGATGGGGACCCAGCCGCCCTCGGCGATTTTCATCATATTCGAGCCAAAGAACGTCATGTCCAGCAGGAGGAGGGGAATGGCGATCAGGGCGACAACGCTCCAGGGCCACGACCAGAGGCGGCGCATGACGCCGATCATGAAAATGGTGGTGATCAGCATGGTGAGCGAGACGGCCACGCCATAGGCGCCGGCGAGGCTGTCGGATGTTCTGAAGCCGAGGACCAGGAGTACGGTGCCGATGAGCATCAGGGCGTTGACCAATGGCAGGTAGACCTGGCCGATGGTCTCGCTGGACGTATGGATGATGGAGAGGCGCGGGCAGAAGCCGAGTTGGATGGCCTGGCGCGTCATGGAGAAGGCGCCGGAGATGATCGCCTGGGAGGCGATGACGGTGGCGGCGGTGGCGAGGACGATCATTGGGTAGAGCGCCCAGTGCGGCACATTCCGGTAGAAGAGGTTGGCGATCAGGTCCTGGTGCAGAGCGGTCTGGCCGTTGATCAGGGTGACTGATGCGGGATCGGCCAGTTGGTGCAACATCCAGGCGCCCTGGCCGCAGTAATTCAGGAAAAGGCCGGGCAGGACGAGGGTGAACCAGCCGAAGCGAAGCGGGCCGGCGCCGAAATGGCCCATATCGGCGTAGAGGGCCTCGCCGCCGGTGACGGCCAGAAACACGGCTCCCATGGTGATGAAGGCCTGCCAGTGGTTAGCGGCGAAGAACTGCACGGCATGCCAGGGATTCAGGGCTTTCAGTATCTCCGGCGCCTTGAGAATCGAGACCAGTCCAATGATGGCGATGGCGCTGAACCAGAGTAGCATGATCGGGCCGAAGATGGAGCCTACGGCCTGGGTCCCGTGGCGTTGAACCCAGAACAGGGCGATGAGGACGACCAGGGCGATGCAAACGATGGTCCGGGGGTGGAAGGGGACCGCGCCCATATTCAGTCCCTCCACGGCGCTGAGCACGGAGATGGCCGGGGTGATCAGGCCATCCCCATACAGGAGGGAGGCTCCGAAAAGGCCGAGGAAGGTATAGGCGGCGAATCGTTTCCCGCTTTTCCGGTCCTGATTGACCAGGGCCAGCAGTGCCAGGATGCCGCCTTCGCCGCGGTTATCGGCGCGGAGTACCAGGGCGAGATACTTGATGGTAATCAGGATGATCAGGGCCCAGAGGATCATGGAGATGATGCCGAGGATATTGGCCTCGGTCGGAGCGACGCCGCATCCCGGGCTGAAGCTGACGCGGGTGGAGTAGAGGGGGCTGGTGCCGATGTCGCCGTAGACGACGCCAAGGGCGGCGAGGGTTAGTCCGGTCAATGCTCCCATTCGTGATTTCGGGGAAGATGTCTGCATAAATCCACTAAAAAAGTCATTTCAATGACATGGTTGGGCGAAATAGTAAAGGTTTTTGCGTACACAGGGGGCGCAGGGGGGGCAGAGGAAATTCCCCCTTTTGCTTCACGTCAGAGATTTCATAGAATGGCGGACACTATGAAACAGATCGTCGCTTTGCTTCTCGGGACCGTGCTTTCCGCCTCGGCCGCCGTGTTCCAGTACACGGTGCCTGTTTCGACGACCAAGAATCCGAGTGCGGCGTTCCTCTGGTTGCCGCCCGAAGCTCTTAAGATCCGCGGCGTCATCCTGGCGGGCATGACCCTCATGGAGCGCGAAATGGTCAAGGATGTTGTGATCCGCCAGGCTTGTGCGGACCAGGGCCTCGCGATCGTCTTTCTGAAAACTGGCTTGGCCGGAGCGGACTTGCAGAAAGTTCTTGATGATCTGGCGAAGGTGTCCGGCTACGAGGAACTGGCGACGGCGCCGTTACTGTTCGTCGGCCACTCGGCGGGCGGTCCGCAGGCGCACGACATGGCGGTGAAGTACGCAGACCGATGTTTCGGCCTTGTTCAGTACCGGGGCGGTGGTCCGTGGCACGGAGCGATCCCACTTGCGCCGGGCATTCCGTCGTTGATGATGGTCGGGCAGTTTGACGAGTTTGGTGGTCAGATGCGGAGCGAGAATGGACGTGAGAACGCATGGGAAGGTTCCTGCGAGGGACTGGCCAGTTACCGGGCGACCAACGAAACGCGGCTGGCCAGTATGGTCGTCGAGCCCGGGGCTGGCCATTTTCCGTGGTCGGACCGCAATGCGGCGTATCTGGCCTTGTGGCTCAAGAAAGCCGGCGCGGCCATCGGCGGCCCGATTGATTACCGAGCCGGCTGGCTCACCGATCTCAATCTTCGTGTTGCCGGTGAGTGCGCGGCTTATGCTGACTACAAGGGCGACAAGACCAAGACGAGTTGGCACTTCGATGCCGAACTTGCCAAGGCCACGCTTGCCTACCACGTCGGGCTAGCCGGCAAGCAGGACCAGTTCATCAAGTGGAGCGACAGTTTCTGGGTAGATGCCGGCACCCGGTACTACTTCATGAACTTGAAGTGGGTCGGCGACGGCCAGACGTTCGAGGTCCATCCGCAATATGCCGACAGGTATCCCGCGCCGCAGCCCAGCGGCGGGCCGCGTTGGGCCCAGACGGGTCAGCCCGCCGGGCATTCCACGGCGCCCATCCAACTCAAACAGGCGAGCGGTCCCGTCGTTGCGACGGCCACCAACACCTTCCGCGTGCAGTTCGACAACCTCGCCCCGGCCGCCGAGGGGATGGGGCGTGTGACGTTCATGGCCTACAGTGTTGGCGACGCCGAATACCGGTACACGGAGCAGGTGGGCATGATGCCGCGCGGTTATGGTGGTCTGAATACCGGCAAGGACCAGACGCTCACGTTCCCGGAGATCGGCGACCTCAAGGCCGACAGCGGGCCGGTGGAGTTGAAAGCGACCAGCGATGCCGGGTTGCCGGTGGAGTACTACGTTGCCTACGGTCCTGCCGTTGTGGAGGCCGGGACGCTCAAGCTGACGGACGTGCCGGCGCGCGCCACGTATCCCATCGAGATCAAGGCGGTCGCGTACCAGATCGGCAGTGGCGTTGAACCGAAAGTCAAAGGAGCCAAGCCCGTCGAGCAAATCCTGAAAATCGGGAAGCCGTGAGGCGTCATGACTTGTTCCGCTTGCGCGATTGCCGTATTGGTCGGCGGGGTTGCCGCAGTCCAACATGCCGACCTGCAAGAAGTCCCACATTGACGGGAAAGACGTGGCGAGCGATCCAAGACGAACTCATGCAGTTGACCGCTTGACAATAGTAACGGATAGGGTACTATTAAACCAGTATGGAAATACGGGAATACATGGAGCGTGGCCAGTCGCCATTTGCGGAATGGTTCGACGGACTGGATGCGGGCATGGCGGCACGGGTCGATCGGTATATCCGGCGCATGGAGGCGGGCAATTTCGGGGCGGCAAAGGCGTTAGGCGGTGGCGTCAATGAGTTGCGTTTGGATTTCGGACCGGGCTACCGGGTGTATTACGGGATGGACGGCAAGACGTTGGTGATCCTGTTGGCCGGTGGCGATAAGCGGCGGCAATCCGCCGACATAGCGACCGCCAAAGAACGATGGAAAAGATACAAGGAGGCGAAACAACATGGCACTGACAAGAGACTATAAGGCGACCGTCTTGGCGCGGATTCAACGCGACCCTAAGTTTGCGCGGGCACTCTACGCCGAAGCACTGAACGCCCTGCTTGAAGGCGATACCGCCGAGGGGTTTTCCATGCTCCGCGATTTGGTCCACGCCAAGATCACGTTCAAGACATTGGCGAGCGAAACGGGCTTCGGGGAAAAGGCATTGCACCGGATGCTGGGCAAGAAAGGCAATCCCCGGAGTCAAAACCTGTTTGTCATCACGAAGGTCATACGGGAGGACTTGGGTGTCACACACCGCGTGATAGTCAACGCATGAATGATAACCTGCCCCGAGTCCTATACCCGAAACAATTTTAACTGGTAGAAGTGGAGGGACTCGAACCCACGACCCGCTGATTAAGAGTCATGCACACAAAATCACTAAAAGCCAATAAAATAAAC
>CAZHRU010000125.1:0-6152 GCA_964535015.1 uncultured Verrucomicrobiota bacterium
CCGTCGCCCGCGAACAGGAAATGCGCGCCCTCGTCCAGGAAATGCAGGCCCGCGTGGTCGAGGCCCAGGCCGAGGTCCCCAAGGCCATGGCCGAAGCCTTCCGCAAGGGCAATATGGGCGTCATGGACTACTACCGGATGCAGAACATCCAGTCGGACACCGAAATGCGCAAGTCAATCTCCGAGGAAGGTCTGCCAAAACACCAGACAAGTTGAGACAATGACTCCTACGCGCGGAGTTCCCGTGCCGGCGACTGACCCGGCACGGGGTTCTCCCGCCAGGGAACCAACCACTCCATGATCATAGGCCCCATAGCCGCCGCGAACTTGGATGCCGTGATCGGCGTCATCGCCGTTGTGGTTTGGTTGATCCTTCAGGGACTGTCCAAACGCGGCGGAGCCAACACACCCCCCACACCTCCACCCGCATCCGGCGATGGCGATTCTTCCACCCCGCAGGATGACCTGCGACGTTTCTTCGAGGAACTGGAAAAGGGGGTATCCCGCCAGGCGTCGAACCCGGCGCCAACACCACCGGAATTGCCGCCACCCACCGCCCCCAAACCCCCGCCTGTCAGGCAACAGGGCCTCACCCGGGCGGATGTCCATGGCAAGTCTGTCTCCGCCAAACGCCAGCCACCAACCGCCAGTCCGGTGCCTGTGTCCATCCCCCTGCCAGCGCGCATCACTCCCGCCGCGCCCAAACCCCCGTCAACCGAATTTGCGTGGAATCTGGATTTTCCGGAAACCCTGTCCTCCATCACCACCTTGAGGATTTCCGACCATCCCGATCACTCTGACCAAGCCGGAAAACAGCGCCCGCCCTCCCCCTATTATTCACGGAAGACACTCCGGCAGATGATCGTGGGCACCGAGGTGCTCGGCAAACCTGTCGCCTTGCGGCGTTCACCCCTGCCTCTTACCTGACGATCTTCCTGAAGGCCTCGTAAGCCCTGCTCCACGTCGCCGTCTCCACCGGCTTGTACTCGCGGATGGGGAACGACCGGCGGATCAGCGGCAGGGCCTCATGTAGCGAACCGATCACCCCCAACCCCAGCGCCTGCACCATGCAGTTACCCACGGCCGTGGCCTCTTCCGGACCGGCAATCACCGGCAACCCGAGCGCATCCGCCACATACTGGTTGAGCATCACGTTCTTGCTGCCTCCGCCCACAATGTGTACCACCCGGTTGGTCTTTCCAGTGACCGTCTGTATGGCCTCGTTGATCATCCGGTACTTGAGCGCCAGACTCTCGTACACCATCCGCAGGTACCCGCCTCGCGTCGTCGGCGCCGCCTGCCCCGTCTTCCGGCAGAACGCTTCCATCGCCGACTGCATATTGACGGGGTTGTAGAACGACACATCATCCGGATCAATCAGCGCCTGGAACGGCGCCGCCTCCAAGGTCATCCGGTCAAGATCCTTCCATCCCGTCTCACGCCCGTCCTCGTTCCGCCACGCGCGCCGGAGTTCCTGGACCAACCACGTGCCCATGCAATTCTTCAGCAACCGCACATTCCCAACCCCACCCTCGTTGCTGAGATTGTACTTCAACGCCGCCTTCGTGGTCACGGGTTCAGACACCAGTTTGCCCACCAGCGACCAGGTCCCCGAACTGATGATCAGGGCCTCATCTATATTCTCCACCGGCGCCGCCGCGTAGGCACTCGCCGTATCATGCCCCGCCACCGCCACCAGCGACGCCTCGTTTATCCCCGCCGACGCCGCCAACGCCCCGTGCAACCGCCCAACCACCGTCCCCGGCTCCACGATCTCCGGCATCACCCACCGGGGAATCTTCAGCCGCCGCAGGACCGGCTCGCTCCACGTGCGGGTCTTGGCATCCATCAACTGGGTCACACTGGCAAAGGTGGAATCCACCGACTTGACCCCGCCCAGGTAGTAGTAGAAGAGCGCCGGGATCGGCAAGTAGACACACCCCGGCTTCAGAAGTTTCCGGCGATTGAGCATGAACCAGTGCAACTGGTTGCTGACATTGAAGAACTGGAAGTGTATGCCGGTGATCGCGTACACCCGCCGCGGATTGATCCGGGCCTTGACCTTCTCCACCATGTCGTCAAGACGGTGGTCGCGGTAGGCATACACCTTCCCCAACAGGTCCCCCTCCGGCGACACGAACTGGCCGTCCGCCCCCCAGGTGTCAATCCCGATCGAATCCACATGGCTGCCAACCAGCCGCCGGTATTCGCGCAATCCCGTGACGATGTTCTGAAAAAGCAACACGTCATCCCAGTAGGTCCGTTCGGTCACCCGCCCGTCCGCCTCCGGAATAAAAAACGAGGTGGCCTCATGCGCGAACCGGTGCACCTCTCGAAGTTGAAAACCACCCTCGTCGAACAGGCCGGCAAAACACTTTCCGCCGGACGCGCCAAAATCCACCGCCAACACACGCGCCGTCTTCATGCTCACCTCATCTCCTGGCCACCCGTCACGTTGATCGCCTGCCCCGTCATGTAGGACGAAAGCCCGGAGGCCAGGAACATCACCACGTTGCACACGTCGTCATACTGACAGGAGCGCTTCATCGGAACCTGGTCAATGTACTTCTTCCGGATCTCCGCCTCCGTGACCCCCTGGTTGGCCGCATACTGCTTGAAAAGACTGTCCTTCCATAACGGCGAGTCCAGGAGATTCCCCGGACAAACCGCGTTGACCCGCACCCCCTTCTCGGCCATTTCCAGAGCGGCACTTTGCACCAGCCCGATGGCGCCAAACTTGGAGGCCGCATAGGCCGAATTCTTGAAGGACCCCTTCTTGCCTGACTTGGAGTTGATTTGAATAAAGGAACCCCTGCCGGCCTTCTCCATCACCCGGAACGCATGCTTCATGCAAAGCATCTGGCCGACCATGTTCACATCCAGCACCTTGCGCCACTTGGCCACATCAAACTCCGTCAACGCGCCGGAAATCAGGATGCCCGCATTGGCCACAAAAATATCCACTCCACCCAGTTTGGCCACCGCCGCACCCACCAACGCCTCCACGTCCGGTTCACTACTGACGTCGCACCGGATGCCAAACACGCGATCAGCGCCATGCTTCGCCCCTAGTTTCTTCGCCGCCTCCAGCGTGGGCCCCTCCTGCAGGTCGGCCAACATCACCCGGCACCCGGCCTCAACCAACCGCTCAGCAATCGCCAACCCCAACCCCTGGGCCGCCCCTGTGACTACCGCCGCCTGATCCTTCAAACTGATACACATGATTTACCAGACTCCCTTCTTGACCGCACCTCGGATCCTGTCCAACGCTTTCTCCGCTCCCGCCTGCCGCAACTGGTCGGCCACCACACGCCCCAAGGGCGGCAACGCACCCACCGCCGCATAAAACGCATTCCTGGCCGGCACATACGCCCACTCCTCGGCCGCCGCACGGCCCCCATACGGGCGTTCCGCATACCGCGCCATAATCGTGTGCCCCACCATAATATGGGCCCCCTGCAGGAAAAGCGCCCGGTGCGGCTTCAAGGCCGCCCCCTCCAGATCGTCGGCAAACGGCAGTCCGTCGCGGTTCATCTCGGTGCCAATGTTGATCGGCATGTGCAACCGGTCGGCCGCTTTCACAAAGGCGTTCAGGGCCGCCACCTTGACCGCCTTCACCGCCGGGTCAGCAAAGTTCCAGTTCCGATCGGGGATGATGTTCACAGCAACAACCCCCTTCTGGTACAGACAACTGAGCAAGGCCTGCGGATCGCGCTCACCGCGACTGGCCCCATCCAACCAGGCCGCCATCGGCATCGCCCCGCAGGAGGCCACCCATTGCACAAAGGCATCCACCAGCGGAAATGTCTCCGGCGTCGGCGCCTCGTACCCCAAACCGCCCTTCTTGACCAAACTGGCCCGGACTCGCTCCTCCATCGCGGGAACATCCGAAAGTAACCGGGCCACCTCCGCTTCGCCCTTGCCGAAAATCCCGCACCAGAATTTCACCAGGTCCGTTCCCCCCGGATACACGGCCCGGGCCTTGGCGACATACGCCCGGACCATGTGCCGCTCCGTAGGGCACCCCCCCGGCGCCAGCGGTATCACGTCTTTCTCATAGTCAATCGCCACGGCCCCCAAATGCGGATTCACACGCCGCACCAGGGCGCGGTTCCGGGCCCCCGCCTGGTCCCGCAATGCCTGCAACATCCGCCACTGTTCCGACCCGGCTTCAGGCATGCAGTAGAACCCGCCGCCCATGATATACGTCACCCCCGGTTCGCCCGGGGAGTTGATATCGTCGGAGGCAAACTCCTTCAGGAAGGCCCGCGTCTCCAGGTGAACTGCCGTCCGCAGACCAAGATCAATCCCCGCCTCAAGGAACTCCTCCAACCCGTCCAAGACGTCAAAATCACAAAGCGCCGCGGCCTGTAACCCCGCCTTGCTCGATTCCCACGCTATCCGCGTCGGGGAATACCCCTTCGCGTTGTAGGAAAAGAAGGAATGAAAATGCATGTTGATGTTGACAGACTGCGCCGACCCGGATCCCCCTGCCATCCGGAGCCGGCCCAACGCCTGCCGCCGCTCGACGGGTGAAAACGAATCCAACGCCCGCTCCAACGCCTCCTGGGTAACCTGTGTTTGCATGGGGTGCATTATGCCAGTCACGTCCTCTCTGTCTATCACCGAAATACAGGCGGCAACCGAAGTTCCCGGACACGACTGAGATAGGTCAGTATCCCCCGTGAAACCCCTTCGGCCAATCGGTCCCTGAACGCCGTGTCCATGATCCGCCCCGCCTCGCGCGGGTTGCTCAGGAATCCGCACTCCACCAGAACCGCCGGACAGGTGGCATTCCGGATCACAAAGAACCGCGCCCGCCGGATCCCGCGGTCTTCCGCACCACTGTGCGCCAACAGCCCCTTGTGAATAAACCCGGCCAGCACGATATTGGCCGCATCAAACCGGTTCCCCGGACAATCCGCCGTCCGACCCCGGACAATCCGCCGCTCCTCCTCGGCCGTTGTCGGATACCCGGCGGCGGGAATAATGTAGGTCTCAACCCCGGCGGTGGACGAGTTCCGCGAAGCGTTGAAATGAATGCTCACAAACACGTCCGCCCCAAGTTTCGCCATCTTCCAGCATCGCTCGTCCAGCGTCACGGAGGTATCCCCCTCGCGCGTCATGAAGACATTCACCCCGGAGTCCCGTAACCGGGCCCGGACCCGCTTGGCCACGTCCAACGTCAACTTCTTCTCAACAACTCCGTTGGCGGCACTCGCGCCGGGATCGCTTCCGCCATGACCGGCGTCAATCACCACCGTCACCCCGCGCATCGCCTTCAAGACCCGCATCGGATAAAAGACAGCCCCCAGCGTGTCCACGGCATCCACCGGCGTCACCGCCCAAACCCGCCCCACCTTCTCCACGGCACGGTTGAGATAAAGCGACATCCCGTCCACCACCACCCGCCGGCTCCCGGCCTCAAACACCACCGTCGACGTGCGACTGCGATACACCGCCGACCGGCCATACTCGCTGGGCGCCCCAAACCCGTGGGAGGCCATCACGTCATTCAGCGAAAGACCCCTCACGGCCACCGCCCCGGCAGGCCCTCCCGCCAACACCACCCCCATAAGGAGAACACCTGCCAGAATGCGCCCGCACTTGTATTTCACGCGATTGAACCCCTGTTGCCGAACCCGCATTTGTTGTGGATGGCAGGCGCGTACTTTGATATACGCATAACGGTCATGTCAAGTAGTGAAGGTTTGCCCTTGGTGTTGGAGTGAGGTTGCGCCTATGCCCGAAGTGACTCTAGAACAAGTACCCCCCGTAACAAGAGATATGTTCAACCGCGGATTCTCCGCCATGGAACGGGGCAATATGGACTATGCCATCACCATGTTCACCGCCTGCGTCCTGGCCGAACCCACCTTTCACCGTGCCCGCCGCTTCCTCCGTGCCGCCGAAATCAAGCAGTCCAGGTCCACAATAACAAGCCAGGTCGGCCAACTCGTCGCCATGGTCTCCACCCTGCCCGCGGTCATAACCGCCCAGATCCTCCTCTCCGCCGGCAAACCCATACCCGCCATCCGCGCCATCGAAAAACTGCTCCGCCACGATCCCCTGAACCTCTCGCACGTCAGACTCCTCACCAAGGCCGCCGAGGCCGCCAATGAACCCGAAATCGCCATCCAAACCCTCGCCATG
>CAZHRU010000126.1:0-2140 GCA_964535015.1 uncultured Verrucomicrobiota bacterium
CAATGACAAACGCACCAGTTGCTTTGCGGATAGGGAAGCAGCCCGGGTGCCTCCTTATCACATTCCCTTGCGCTGCCTGGTAGCCCGGGACGCCCGCAATCTCTGGATGGCAGGCCGCAATCTCTCAGCCGACTTCTTCGCCCTCAGTTCGGCGCGGGTATCCCCCACGTGCGCCATGATGGGCCAAGCCGCCGGCGTGGCCGCGGCGCTTGCGGCGCAGAATCAACTTGACTGTCGCGACGCGCCGGCCGGCGAGGTGCGACGCGTCCTGCTCCATCGCGGCGCCAATCTGAACCTCACTGGGCGGCCCTCCTCGCCGAAAGGAAACCCATGATGTCAGGCCAATGTGATGAGGACGACGGAGAAGCACAATGGTGAGGCGTCGCACATGAGACAACGGAACGTCATCCACTTCCATGCCGAGAGCTGGGACGGGCGGATACTCGGAGCGATGGGGCATCGGGCTCTGCGCACCGCCACCCCGAACATCGACCGCCTGGCCCGCAACGGGACGCTGTTCGAGAACGCCTACTGCTCGCATCCGATCTGCTGTCCTTCACGCGCCAACATGTGGTCGGGCCGCTATACCCACCATTGTGAAAGCTGGAACAACCACAAGGGACTGGAAGGCGGCATGTGGTCTCTGCTGGGCCAGTTGCCCGCCACCCACACGGTGCGGACCCTTGGCAAACTCGATTACCGTTCCGGCGGCCACTCGCTGATGAACCGCGTGGCGGACTGGATCAGTTCGGCCGGCATCGACAAGCCGGTGTTCGACGAAGACCTTTCGCAGTGCTTCAGCGTGGCCGAGGACACGGACGTCCGCTGTCACAAGGGCGACTGGGAGCTGGCGGACCAGGCCATCGCATTCCTGGAAGAACAGCAACGCGCCGGCCGGACGACAGGGAAGCCCTTCTTCCTGTCCATCAGCACCGGCCTAGTACACGCCGCGTTCCACACCAACCGCTACTGGCTCCAGAAGATTGCCGAAGAGGACGTGGACATCCCCCCGATGGATGGCGCCGAGCACCCTTGCCGGCTGTACCAGCGCATGACCAAGGCCTGGCGGTACGGCTTCGACGACGACACCGTGCGGCGGGTACGGCGCATCTACTTGGCTATGTGCGCCGAAGCCGACGCGATCGTCGGCGCGATGTACGACGCCATGCTGCGCCTGGGGCTGGCGGAGGACACCTACTTCGTCTTCACCAGCGACCACGGAGAACTGGCGCTCGAACACCAGGAATGGTACAAGATGTCGTTCTACGAGGGTTCGGTGCGCGTGCCGCTGGCGATGACCGGCCCGGGCATCGTCGCGGGACAACGCTGCCGCAACCTGGTCTCGCTGATCGATCTGTGCCCCACCTTCATGGCGATGGCAGGACTGACCCCGCGGACAACGCTCGACGGCGAGTCGCTTCTGCCGCTGGCGTACGGGCAGACCGGCAGCAGTCGCGACTGCGCCTACGCCTGCTACATGGGCATCTCGCTCAACACCTCGGGCTACATGCTGCGCCGGGGCCGCTGGAAGTATGTCGTTTATGTCGGCTATCCGGCGCAACTGTTCGATATCGAGGCCGATCCGGCCGAGCTGGACGATCGGAGCGGGCGCGAGCCCGACGTGCTGCGGCAGCTTGATGCGGAGCTCCGCGGCATCGTCGATTACGAGCAGACGCACCGCGACGTCATGGCCTACAACCGGGAGGCCTTCCGCCAATGGCGGCGGCAGGCCCAACGGGGGCAGTACGTAGACGATACGTACGGCCTGCGCCTCACCCCCAGTTCCGATTACATGACGATCATGGACAACGCCTTCACGGGCTACGACGACGAGGATGAGCGACGAGTCGAGCAATGGCTGAACGGATAACCATACGCCTGGCCTGGCCAGAGGAATCAGGGCGGCGCGCGGGCGATTGGAGCAGCAGGAAGATGATGAGCTATCGTCGCATCCGCGTCAGGGACCAGGATGGCCGTGTCGCCGAGATCACGCCGGTGACCGGCGAAACCGCTCCGCTATGGGCCAGACAGGTCAAGCAGAGCACCGCGACCTGGGCGTCTCCGGCGGAAGCCACGGCGTTCTTCCAGCCGCCCATCCCGTTCGTGATTCCGCCGCCCCAAGCTTCCGGCGAACCGTTCT
>CAZHRU010000126.1:2240-6014 GCA_964535015.1 uncultured Verrucomicrobiota bacterium
GGCTATCTCGCCGCCACGCAGACGCCGGATGGCGTGATTCACCTGATCTCCAGCCGGCTATACTATCGATTCAACCTCGCCTATCTGCTCGCCGTCGGCGAAGGAACACGGCCGATACCTGCCCAGCAACAGGGGGCACCATGAATCTGCCTCGCGGCATCGTGCCCGTCGTTCAGACTCCCTTTGATGCCGACGGCCAGGTCGACCTGAGCGGATTGGCCCGCCTGGCGGACGATGCCATCGCCTCCGGCGCGGTGGGGTTGCTTGCGCCGGTGGTAGCCAGCGAAGTGGCCTGGCTCTCCGACGAGGAAAGGGACGCGATCGTCCGGACGCTGGCAGAAGTCTCGCGCGGCCGAGTGCCATTCCTCGTCGGCGCCTCGTCGGACCAGCCACAGACATGCCGGCGCCATGCAGCGCTGGCCGAAGAAGTCGGTGCGGCCGCCTGGCTTGCCGCTGTGCCGGCGGCGCTCTACGGCAGACCGGAGGAGGTGCTGCCCTTCTTCCGGACGGCAGTCGGCGATTGTGGCCTGCCGCTCATCCTGCAGGACTTCCAGTTAGGCGGACCGGGGCTGGCGATTCCCGTGATCGAAGGTCTGCGCGAGGCGCTGCCGTCCCTGGCCGGCATCAAGATCGAGACCGCGCCCGCTGGCCCCAAATACACGGCCGTCCGCAAGGCCTGCGGTCCCGACTTCTTCATCGCCGGCGGCTGGGCGGTGCCGCAGATGATCGAGGCTCTGGACCGCGGCGTTGCCGCCATGATTCCCGAGAGTTCGATGGTCCGGGTATATGCGGCCGTGTACAGGTTGTATCAGCAGAAGCAGCGTGCGGAAGCGGCCTGCCTGTTCCGCTCACTGCTGCCGGTGCTCTCCTTTTCCAACCAGGACGTGCCGCTTTCGGTGGCGTTCTTCAAGCGGCTGCTGGTGCGCAAGGGCATCTTCACCGGTGGCGGTATGCGCTGGCCCGGGTTCGCATGGGACGAGTACAACCGCCGCGTGGCCGATGAGTTGATCGATCTCTATCTGAATCTCGAACGGAGGACGCAGACACCGTGACCATCCAAGTGCCATCGCCGCATTCGCTCCCTCCGCGGGCATCACCAGTCCGGGAGATCATTGTCGTCATCAAAACTCACTTCGACATCGGTTACACCCACCGGGTGAAGGACTTGATTCCCTACTACCGTACCGAGATGATCGACAAGGCAATGGCCGTCATGGATGCCAGCGGCATGATGCCGCCCGAGCAGCGGTTCGTCTGGAACACGCCGGGTTGGGTACTCTCGAAGGCGCTGGAAGACTGGCCGGGACAGACTCCCGAGCGGAGACGGAAACTGGATGCGTACGTGAAGTCCGGCAAGTTCTGTTTTCATGCGCTGCCCTTCACGCTGGAATCAGACGCCTGCGAGCTCGAGGAACTGGTGCGCAGCTTCTCCTTCGCCTCCCGACTCAGCCGCCGCTACGAGATCCCCCTTCCACGCTCCGGCAAAATGACCGATGTGCCGTCGCATGGCGGCGCGCTCGCCAGCGTACTGGCTAACGGTGGTGTCAAGTTCATGCATCTGGGCTGCAACTGGCCGAGCGGATACGTGAGGACTCCGGGCATCTTCTGGTGGGAGGGGCCGGATGGCTCGCGCGTCCTCATGCTGTATTCCTCGATCTATGGAACCTGTACCGGGTTGTGGCCGGCCAAATGGAGATCAACGTCCGACTGCCATTTTGCGAACGAGCCCTTCATCGGGCGCAATCTGCTGCCACCGGGGAATTGGCCCTACGAGGTCTGGCCGGCGATCATCGTCACTCCCGACAACTCCGGCCCGCCCGACCCCAAGATCGTCAAGGAGTTGTTCGAGGAAGTCACCCATCAGATGCCGGGCGTGGCCGTTCGCTTTGGGACCCTGGATGACTTCGCGGACGCATTTCTCGCGCAGAACCCGGATCTGCCGGTTGTCAAAGGCGAGATGCCGGACGCTTGGATTCATGGGATCATGTGTGATCCGGCCGGAATGAAGATCTCGCGCGACATCCACCCGCTGATTGCCTCTGCCGAGGCCCTCCACACGCAACTCGGATTCTGGGATCGCCCGCAGCCGGCCATCGCCGACAAGGTGGCGGCGGCTTACGAAGGCATTCTGCTCTTCGGCGAACACACCTGGGGCGGATCCACAGCCATCGGCCAGTATGGTGAAGCCTTTCGCCAGCTTGATCCGAAGTCCTATGCCGACCTCGAAGGCTCATGGGAGGACAAAACCGATTACATCAGGGACGCGGCCGAAATCGTCCGGACCCTTTCCGATGACGCGCTGAGGTCTCTGGCGGCGGCGGTAAGACACGACGGACCTGCGCTCCTTGTCTACAATCCGTTGCCATGGGCGCGTTCGGGCATCGTCGAGGCGGATGGCCGGCTCTTGGTTGCCGAGGATGTGCCGCCCTGCGGCTACAAGACGTATCCCGTGGATCAGGCGCATGGCCCGGACCGTTGCGATGCGTCCACGACGATCGAAAGCAGTTTCTTCAGGCTCACCCTCGATCCTACCCGAGGAGCCATCTCGTCGCTGGTGGACAAACGAACTGGACGTGAATGGGTCGATCCCGCCGCGGAGCACGGCTTGGGACAGTACCTGAACGAGCGCTTCACCTACGAACAGACGCGCGACTACACGGTGGCCTACCAGGCCGGACGCGCATTCGGCACGTTTGGTGCCGCCGGTGAATGGCCGCATTTCGGCATGCACAAGCCGGGGATGATCTCCGGGAAACAGGTACCCTACCGTGCCGCGGGATCCGCCAAGGGCACGGTGAAGACCACGCGTAGCGGAGTCTTGCAGACCGCGACGATGACATGTCCCGCCGATTACGCCAATCGCCTGCCGGAAACGCAACTGCGGGTAACGCTCCCACACGGGTTGCCCTACCTTGAACTCCAGATCACGATAGTCGAAAAAGCCAAGGACAACTGGCCCGAGGCGGATTGGCTGTGTCTGCCTTTCAAGGTTGCGACGCCGACGTTCAGGGTATACCGGCAGCTCGGCGTCATGGATCCAACGACCGATATCCTGCCCGGCGCCAACCGCCATCTCTACACGGTCGGTCATGGAGTCACGATTTCAGGTGCCGACGGTCTGGGGATTGCCGTCTGTCCGATGGACCACCCACTGCTCAGTCTCGACCGTCCCGGGGCATGGAAGTTCTCCATGGATTTCGTTCCCGCCAAGCCGGTTATCTATCTCAATCTCTACAACAACCAGTGGAACACCAACTTCCGCTACTGGTATCCCGGCACCTGGAGCTCCCGGGTCCGGCTCTGGACTTTCGACGCGGCCACACCCGTCGATCAGATCATCGCCACTCCAGCCATCGAGGCCCGCTCGCCGCTCACCGCGGTCGCCCTGGCGGGGAGCGGCGCCGGGGCGTTCCCCGTCGAGCGGTCCGGCCTGACGTTCTCCCGACGCGGCGTGCTGCTCACGGCGTTCGGCCAGAATCCCGATGGCGACGGCACCGTGCTGCGCGTCTGGGAGCAGGCTGGCGTCCATGGCGATCTGACCGTCACACTGCCGGGAGACTGCCTCGGCGCCACGCCAGTGAATCTCCGCGGCGAGCGACTCGGCGCACCGATACCGGTCAAGGATCGACAACTCACGTTTCCGCTTCGCGCCTATGCCCCGGCCAGTTTCATTCTGCTGCAGGCAACCGTTGGTTCAAGCTCTCCGGGAGTCGGTCCGACTGCTGGCTGTGTGGGCAGGTTGACAGGTTGTGAGGAGGCATGCGCCGATACGCC